>NZ_JALPRS010000001.1:1208437-1510547 GCF_023630255.1 Pontibacter deserti
GCTGCCAAAAATGAAGGCGCTGCTGCAACTACCACTACAGATGAAACTTCTGCTGCTGAACCAATTGGTGATGTAGTTTATGTAAATGCCGATACGCTTCTGGCAAATTATGATCTGTTCAAAGACGTAAAAACTCGTCTGGAGGCCAAAGCAAAAAAAGCTGAAGGTGACTTAAAAAGCAAAGCGACTGCTTTTGAAAGAGAAGTTGGCCGATACCAGCAAAGTGCGCAGGGCATGACTAACGAACAACGTGCCGTAACAGAACAGCGCCTTGCCCGCAAGCAACAGGAACTTGCAAACCTGAATCAGTCAGAAAGCAACCGCCTGATGAGCGAGGAGTCTGAAGAGCAGAAAAAGATCTACGACAAGGTAGAAGCTTACCTGAAGGGCTACAGCAAAGAAAAAGGCTATAAAATGGTACTTTCTTATTCTCGTGGCAACAGTGCCATACTTTACAGCGATGAGTCTTTAGACATTACGCAGGATGTGCTGAAAGGCCTGAACGAAGCATACGCAAAAGAGAAAGACGCTCCTAAAGAAGAAGCTAAAACAGATGCTAAGAAGTAATTCTTAATAAGAAATAGCAGGAAAGGCGGGTTTATCCCGCCTTTTTTGTTGTTTGTACTTTTGTAGATTGGTCTATATTATATCGTAAACTAATTATCTAAAAGCAATAAGTATAAAGGGCTGCTACACTTATGTGACAGCCCTTTATACTTTAAATTTATACTTAACCTTATTCGTAACGCAAAGCTTCAATCGGATCCAGTTTAGAAGCGCGGTAAGCCGGATAAGAGCCAGACAAAACACCAACTATAATACAGATCGATAAGCCAACAAAAACCCAAAGCCACGGAACTATAAATCCGCCATCTCCAATTAGAGCCGCAATTCCGTTACCCATCAATATCCCTAAAAACACTCCTACCAAACCACCTAACACGCAAATCACAATTGATTCGATCAGGAACTGCTGTCGGATCTGAAACGCTGTAGCTCCCAATGCTTTCCGAACGCCTATTTCACGGGTACGCTCATTTACCGACACCATCATAATATTCATCAAACCTACTGATGCGCCAAGCAAGGTTATAAAACCTATCACAAAACCGCCTAGCTTCAGATAGCCCGATATCTCATTCAGACTTTCCAATAAAGAATCGCTACGCTGAATTTCAAAAGATTCTTCCTGGCCCAAAGGGTCCTGTCGTACGCTCCGCATAATACCGGTAGCTTCGCCCATCACATAATCCAGTTCTTCAGGTTTAGGGATAGCCGTTTTTATCTCATAGGTAAGAGTAGAATTATCAGTTCTAGGTATTTGACGACCAGTTTCGAGCGGAATAACTATTGTTCGGTCGCCGGCGTTGCCACCCATGCTGCTACCTTTTTCTTCCAGCATTCCTACAATTTTAAACCGGCGTCCTAAAAAGGTAACGTACTGGCCAACAGGAGATGTTTTAGCAAACAAGTTCTTTTTAATTTCGCTGCCAATAATAGCCACATTGGCTCCAAACTCCAGTTCGTAATTAGAAAAGCCTCTGCCCTGCTCCAGGTTCAGGTTCTGGTTCTGCAGGTAATTTTCGTCACCGGCTACAATGTTAATGTTCGGGTTGGTTTTGTCTGTGGCGCTTTTAACCACTGTAGCCCCCGACACATAAGCCGATAAACTTACCCTTGCCTTATCCGACAATATATCTTTATACTGCTGCGCTTGTTCGTATGTAATGTCAGGATATACTTTCTGAGCTCTGCCGCCCCTGTTGCCACGGTTTCCATTACCTTTTTTTTCTATATCAAAAGAATTGGCTCCAAGGCTTGAAAAAGTCTGATCCAGGGAGTGCTTTATTCCATCTACAGCCGTAAGTATACCTACCAGCGACATAATACCGATCGAGATGATCAACCCGGTAAGTATGGTTCGTAGCAGGTTGCTATGAATAGCCCGAAGGCCTTCCCGTATATTTTCGATAAGGTTCATCTTAAACAGTGTGCGCTTTCGCGGCTTTTATCGTTAATTAGTATAACAGGCTGGCAACTAAGTTAGCTTCTTTTCTTTAATAAAGATTTGTAATTTATACTTTTAATAAGAATTTAATGACAAACCTTATGTTCTTAAGGACTATCATACCTATACTTTGTGCGCTGCTCCTGCAATTTCCGGTTAATGCCAGCACCGTGCTCATACCTATGGATGAAGACCAGAAAGATCACCTGAAGTCGTATGGTGCAGCTTACTGGGTTTTATCTAAAAATGTACCTGTTGATTGGTTGTTGAATTACCGCGGTGGCAGCTTTGCCTTTACCCATGCGCCACAACTGGAAAACGAACTTATCGTCCGGGGTATTTCTTACCAGGTTATTTCTGATGCGCAATATAGTTCTATACTTGGCCAGATAGCTGATCCGGAAGCCAACATGGATATCATGAAGCTTGAAAAGGTGCCGAAGGTTGCTGTGTACTCTCCAAAATCAAAAATGCCCTGGGATGATGCTGTTACACTGGTACTAACCTATGCTGAGATACCCTATGATGTAGTGTATGATGATGAGATTATGCGTGGCGATTTGCCTAAGTATGACTGGATACACCTGCATCACGAAGATTTTACCGGGCAGTATGGTAAATTTTATGCCAGTTACCGCCACTATCCTTGGTATCAGGAGCAACAGCGGGAATCAGAAGAATCTGCTGCCAAGCATGGTTTTAAAAAAGTATCGCAGCTAAAAATGGCTGTGGTTAATAAGATAAAAGATTTCTGTGCCGGCGGTGGCTTTCTGTTTGCGATGTGCTCAGCTACTGATACCTATGACATTGCCCTTGCTGCCGAAGGTATAGATTTTATTGAAGCGATGTATGATGGCGACGGTTCGGAACCCAATGCTCAGGAAAAACTGAACTTCAGCAAAACTTTTGCTTTCCGGGATTTTAAATTAGTGCGCAATCCGCTGGAGTACGAGTACTCAAACATTGACATGCAACCACAGGAGCGCCCAGTAACAGAAGCAAACGATTATTTTCAGCTCTTCACTTTTTCTGCCAAATGGGACCCCATCCCGACTATGCTAAGCCAGAACCATGCTAAAACTATAAAGGGGTTTATGGGCCAGACCACTGCGTTCCGGAAGGGGTTGATAAAACCTGAAGTAGTGATTATGGGAGAAAATAAAGAGTTGGGTGAGATACGGTATATGCACGGCACTTACGCCAAAGGTACTTGGACCTTTTATGGCGGACATGACCCCGAAGACTACCAGCATTTAGTTGGCGAAGACCCTACTGATCTGGCGCTACATCCGAACTCACCGGGTTACAGGCTTATACTTAACAACATCCTGTTCCCGGCTGCCAAAAAGAAAAAGCAGAAAACCTAAAAGTAGTCTCGAGTCCTGAGTTTCGAGTTAAAAATTTATACTTTACTCATAACTTGTAACTCGATACTCAGAACTAAAATTAGTGCATTCTGTCTGGGCGGGGCTCCAGGTTTCGGATGATATCCGATTCTATCTGGAGTAATTCTTTAAAGCGGGCGTCTACTACGTCAGCAGGCATATATTCTTTGGCGAGCTTTACAAAACTTACATAGTGGCCAGCCTCTGATACCATCAGTTCATAGTAGAACTTCTGCAGTTCCTCGTCCTGAATGTTCTTCCAGAGAAGTTTAAAACGCTCACAGCTACGGGCTTCTATCAGCGCATTTACCAACAAGTGGTCCATTAACTGCCGCTCTCGTTTATCTCCCTTTCTGATGTGTTTACTCAGCTGCACCACGTACTCATCAGGACGGTTTCGGCCAAGGCCATAGCCGCGTTTCTTTAATTGGTCCAGCACACGCTCAAAGTGGCTCCACTCCTCTGCTACAAGGTCTGTCAGTTCCTCTACCAGGCGGGTCTTATCAGGGTACTTTACAATAAGGGATATAGCCGAAGTGGCTGCTTTTTGTTCACAGTAAGCGTGGTCTACCAGTATCTCTTCAATATTCTTCTCCGCAATATTTATCCAACGCGGATCAGTAGGAAGCTCCAGGCGAAGTATGGTTTTATTTGGTTGTAGTTCAGACATGGGGTAATAATTTCGAATTTTGAATGAGTGATTGCGTGAATACCAATTAACTCAATTCAAAATTCAACAATTTAACAGACAACAATCAAGATTTAATCAAAAAACATCCACTTCAATCCGAAAGTAAAGCTGCGGCGCAGACCTGGATAACCTGGCGTTTCATAATATCCCGGCTCCCAGATATCGTAGTTTACATGCGCCATCTTCACAAATACATTTACAGTCTTTATATCTGCATTAATGAAAACATCAAATACCGGATAGGTTTTAGTGGTTAGGTTATTTTGCAGGTAAAACTGTTGCGTAACCGGCATATAGGCATCAGCCCTGTAGCCAGAAGGCAAATACATTTCAACTCCAAGTTGTCCGTAAAGCGCCTTCTTAAAAATGTGCCCCTGGTAGTATAGTTTAGAATTAACTACCCATTCCGGAATTCGGATCGCAGATGCTTCATCCGTATTTGTATAGTGTACAAAGTTCTCGAAGTGCAGACCGCCAAAACGAATGTGTTGCGCTAATTGTCCTTCCAGTAATTGCTGGTTTCCGCTGATTTGTATTGGCCTTGCATCAAAACCATACACTATAAGCCTGCTGATATTGGTATAAGCTCCGCTTAATCTCAGGAATAATCTGTCGCCGAACTGATGATGCAGCGTTGCCTGACTGCGATCCGTAATGGTTGTTTTAAAATCGTTATTCCAGGCAAAGTGATTGCTGATGATGCGCTGCTCGATAAATGAAGGTGACTGACGAACTCTAGTCTGAGAGATCTCAAGGCCTTTGAAACGGGCAGCTGCACGTATTCTATAGTTGTCGACAAGCTGGTATTCGCCTTCGGCCGACAACAGGTATTTATTCTGGTAAAACAGTCGAGCCTGCCCTCCTACGAAAATCTGGTTTTCAACATCTACTCCGGATACTACTTCGCCTACAGCTGTTGTATCCATTGTTAAAGTCTGGATCGCGCTATAGTTTATTTTCCCATTTCGCTGCTTTACAAAAGCTTTGTAATAAGATATTTTAGTATTGCCGGTTAAACCAAACTCATTCTCATATTCCCGGTAATTGGTCTTATCCCGTGTGCGGTTGTTGCTGTAAATAGTGTCCTGATAAAAATCTAAGGAGCCATCTGCATTATAAGGTATTGCATCATCCTCATAAGTTGTATTCTGACTGCGCCAATCAAAGCGGTGATAAGCTTTTAAATTTTCACCAGCAATTTTAAGCATATGCAGCAGGTGGTAATTGTGGCGCATTTCATGTGTGGAAGCCTGATTCAGGAATACAAGATCATTCTCGTATCTGAATAAGCTGTCTGGCGTGTCGTCTTCATCAGGCTTTACGCCACCTGTTTCTATCTGTTCGTGGTTCAGGTGGGTATAGTTCGCAAACAGGTCATACTTATCATTCTTAGATCGGTAATGTGTGAAAGCTCTTACGGCCTGGTTATCAATCAAGCCATCTTCCAGAAGACTGGATGAGCCGATCTGTTTATTCGCGGAAATAATCTGGTAAGCTACCCCAAAATTGAATTGCTTGGTAATGTTACGGGCATAAATACCTTCAAATATGGTTTCGCCACGCTGCCCCTGCACATAGTATAAGTGAGAATATGGCGAACGGGTATCGAAATAATTAATGTTGTTTGGATCGTAAGCATATCGGTCGAACGCATTCTTTCCTAAGCGCACACCTATTCTGGTAGGTACTTGGTAAAGAAGTGGTTGAGCAGCTGTCCCGACGTTTCCGAGGTGTTGGTAAAAAGAAGTATCCTGAAACCAGTAACGTTGGTTCTGAATATTTTGAATAGTAGTGTCTATGCGTTGTTCCTGGTAAGTACCTTCCAGCACATCCCTCTCATAAAGTTGCAAGGTAGTTTTAGGACCGTAAAGTGCACGGGTGGTATCATCCAGGATACTTCCGGGCTTTTTAACGCGAGCCGTATCCTGCCCGTTTCGGTTAGGTTGCTGTTGCTGCGTGCGCTGTTGCTGTGTATCGCTCTGAGGTCGGGTCTGCCCCGGTCTTGGTCGTTGCTGATTTGGCCTGTTCTGTATCTGGGCGTAGGTAAGTGTTGAGCCCAGCAGCGCAAGTATAAAAAGGAATATGGTAAAGCTTTTACTTCTCACAGTTCAAAATTAGTGTTTTTATTACAACAAACAGCTGCTAACGCCAGAATTGAAAAACTCTAACGCTGCAGTGCTACATGCTGTAATATTAAGTTGTTAAACGCATCACCACCCTCCAGAAAGTATACTTCTATCGGTATAAAGAAAAGTGGTAATTGCTGGATATATTGCTTTAATTCGCTGTCCATCAGCTTTACGGCATCTTTACGGGTTGTAAGTATAATGGTATCTTCAGGATGTTTCTTTAGCTCCTTGGATAATTGTTCAAGATCAGTAGTAGTATAGGTGTAATGGTCCGGATATGCTGCGTGGTGAAGCAGCTTAAACTGATGCTCTTTTAAGTATTGTTTAAGCGGTTCGGGGTTAGCTATGCCTGTAAGTAAAATAATGTGCTTACTTATCTGCGGCGAAACACTGTTCAAAGGCACCAGCTGACCATACCGGAAGCCTGTGAAATAGACAGGCGTACCCGAAGCGCTATACTTTTGGATACGGTTACGAATACTTTGGATTTCAGATGGCTGTATAGTTGCCGGACATTTGCTTACAATAATAGCATCAGCCCGTTTAGCACCATGTTTAGATTCACGAAGCAAGCCAGCTGGTAGTATATGGTCTTTGTAAAATAAGCGGGTATAATCTGTAATGAGCAGGTTCAGCGATGGTTGTATAGCCCGGTGCTGCATGGCATCATCTAGTACTATAACGTCAGGTTTGGGAGATAACTTCAGGAACTGCTCCACTCCTTCAACCCTGTCTTCGCAAACAGCCACCTGCACATCCGGGAAATCTGAATGATACTGGTAAGGTTCGTCTCCTATAGTAGCAGCTGTTGCTTTTGAATCAGCAAGTATAAATCCTTTAGTTAAGCGCTTATACCCACGGCTAAGGGTAGCCACTTTATACTTCTGAAGCAGCCGCAACAGGTACTCCACGTGAGGTGTTTTACCGGTTCCGCCAACTGTTAAATTACCCACTGCAATTACAGGCAGGTTAAACTTACGCGATGCAAACAAGCCGTGGTCGTAGGCCGTATTCCGGAGCGACGTTATGCCACCATACAACGCAGCAATTGGCCAGAGCAACAGTTTCAGTTTATCCATGTATGTTTGTAACGGAAGCAAATTTAAAATTAATTTTAACGCCTGACTAAGGCAATATAAAATATAACCGGAATCTGATGCCAAAGATTAAAGATATAGTTCGTGTACTGGAACAATATGCTCCACTCCCTTACCAGGAAAGCTACGATAATGCCGGCTTACAAACGGGAAATCCTGTTGATGATGTTACCGGTGTGCTGCTCTGTCTGGACTGCACAGAAGCTGTACTGGATGAAGCAATAGAAAAAGGCTGTAACATGGTGGTAGCCCATCACCCGGTTATTTTTAAAGGTATAAAAACACTGACAGGAAAAAATTATGTGGAGCGTACTATTATAAAAGCCATACAGCAGAACATAGCTATTTATGCATCGCACACTAACCTGGATAGCGTGCACAATGGCGTTAATGCTAAAATTGCAGAGAAACTGGAACTGCAAAACATTAAAGTCCTTTCCAAGAAACCCCACACGTTAATGCAACTGGTTTTCTTTGTGCCCGTTGATGACACCGAAAAAGTGTTGAAAGCTGTGCACGAAGCAGGGGCCGGACAAATTGGTGAATACAGCAACTGTAGTTTCCAGGTGCAGGGTACCGGCCGCTTTACGCCTTCAGAGAATGCTGATCCAACTATAGGTGAACCCGGCAAACCAGAGCAGGTACAGGAAAACAGAGTTGAGATGGTTTTTCCAGCGTACCTGCAGCATAAAGTAATGGACGCACTGTTAAAAGCGCATCCTTATGAAGAAGTGGCGCACTATCTAACTATACTTGAAAACCCGAACCAGGAAGTTGGAATAGGTATGGTAGGTGAATTGGAAAACCCATTAACGGAAGAGCAGTTCTTGGCTTACCTGAAAGAAAAAATGAAGCTGCAGGGCCTGCGCTATACTTCTATTGGAAATAAACAAATAAAAAAAGTAGCCCTCTGTGGTGGAGCCGGAAGCTTTTTAATTAAAGATGCCATACGTTCCGGGGCTGATGCTTTTGTGACCGGAGATGTAAAATACCATGAGTTTTTTGATGCGGAAGGCAGGTTAATGATTGCCGATATCGGGCATTATGAAAGCGAAGTATTTACAAAGGAAATTTTTTATGATACTATATCGAAAAACTTTCCTAATTTTGCAGTCTATTTATCCGAAATAAACACAAACCCTATCAGATACACCTATTAATACATGGAAAGTACGGTAGCCAGCAAATTGGAAGCATTACTAAAGCTTCAGAGCATCGATTCGCAGCTTGATGAAATTAGACGCGTAAGGGGCGACCTGCCCGAAGAGGTTCAAGACCTTGAAGATGAAATTGAAGGCTACGAGGTGCGTGTTCGCAAGTTTGATGATGAAGTTGCAGGTTTGAACGATTCAATCGCTCAGCGCAAACAAGCCATTAAAGACTCAGAATCACTTATCCGTAAGTATGAAGACCAGCAGCAGAATGTACGCAACAACCGTGAGTACGATGCTATCACCAAAGAGATAGAACTGCAGAAGCTGGAAATTCAGGTTTCTGAAAAGAAGATCAGAGAAGCACATTACCAGATCGAGCAGAAAATTGCTGAGATCGAAGGTACTAAGAACCGCCTGGAAGAGCGTCGTAAAGACCTTGACAACAAGAAGCACGAATTAGATCAGATCGTTTCTGAAAGCGAAGAAGAAGAAAACAAGTTAGAGCAGGAAAGAGATACAGCTTCTCATGACATTGAAGAGCGTCTGCTTACTGCCTACAACCGTATTCGTAAAAACGTGCGTAACGGTCTTGCTGTAGTTCAGGTAAAGCGTGATGCTTGCGGTGGTTGCTTTAACACTGTTCCGCCTCAGCGCCAGGCTGACATTGCAGCTCAGAAAAAAGTAATCGTATGCGAGCACTGCGGCCGTATTCTGGCTGGTGTGGAGCAGCGTGTATTCTAATTCAGAAAATTGCGCGTTAATCGCTTACATAGAATATTAAAAAGGATGGCTCAACCCCATCCTTTTTTTTTGTTGCTGGTTATACTTTGCCTGCACCAGCCCTCCTATGCCATTTCTGGTCTTAATACCTCGTTAACAAAAGCTTACTCCGAATCTCTCAAGTTAAAGCTCGAAACCAGCAGATCTATACTTCAGAAAGAACTGAAAAAGACCGAAAAGAATGCTGTAACGCACCTTATATCTAACTACAATGATTTTCTAAAGATTTGTGCAGAGCAAAACCAGTCAACTATAGAGAAACTTGTTGATGCGCAGGAAGCCCGGTTAGAGACGCTTGATGATCTCAAGGAAGAATCTGCTTGGATAGATTATACTAAAGCCGAAGTAAGAGCACAACTGGCCATGAGTGAGTTGCTTTTTGGCAACCGTGTAGCAGCAGCCTGGCATTTCAGGAAAGCATACCTACAGTTCCAGGATAATGCAAAAAAGTATCCGGACTTTATACCTAACCGCAAAACATTAGGTGTAATGCAGGTACTGCTTGGTTCGGTTCCTGATCAGTATAAGTGGTTCCTGAATATTATAGGCATGGGTGGTAATACAGCTGTAGGTCTTAAAAACTTACGCATAGCTGCTCAGGAACCAAACCTTTTCCAGAACGAAGCTAAGCTACTTTATGCGCTACTCCTGCAACTACTAGATGAAGACAATGCAAAGTCAACACTCAAGCAAAGTATAGCATTGGTTAAAGAACAACCGGATAACTTGTTGTTCAATTTTGTAGCAACCTTGCTGCATAAAAAAGCTAAAATGGCTGACGCAGCCTTGCAAATTTACCTGCAACGCCCAGTTGGCAATTACTATACTTCGTTTCCATACATGCACCACCTTGCAGCCGATCTATACCTGTTCCGCGGTAATTATGATGCTTCTGTAAGAGAAAACCTGCACTTCCTGAAGCAGCACAAAGGCATCCATTATTTAAAGGCTGCCAACTATAAACTATACCTGGCTTACTGGCTAAGTAACCACAAACCACAAGCAAAATGGCATTACCAGCAAATAAGGCAAGTAGGTACAGCTGTAACAGAAGAAGATAATTACGCAGAAAAGTTTGTTACCCGAAACGAGCAGCCTAACCGCTACCTGATGCTGGCACGCCTGCACTCGGATGGCGGTTATTTTGAGCAGGCGCAGAAAGAAGTTTCAAAATTAGATATAACTGAGGAGACACCGCTACCTGTACGTGCCGAATACTACTACCGAAAGGCCCGCATCTACCACGGGCAACAGCAGCTGGAACAGGCTAAAAAATTCTATAATGCAACTATAAGTACCTGTACTGAAGAACCTTTATACTTTTCAGCTCATGCAGCACTTCAGAGTGGTTACATCTATCAGCAACAAAAGAATTACGATTTAGCCAGAAGCTATTACCAGCAAGCCATTAAGTATAGCAACCATGCCTATAAGAACAGTATACAGGCTAAAGCCAAATTAGCACTTACTACACTTCCCTAGTTATACCTTATGCCGCTGCTAGATATTAACTATAAAGACCTGCCTGTTTCTCCGGAAGAATTACGCCTGAAGGCTCTCTCCTGGGCTGATGCGTTTCCGTTAGCAGCTTATTATTATGATCACCAGATCCCTTACCCACATCAGGGCTTCACTCACATGCTGGCTGTATCAGGTGGAGCAACTATAACTTTTGATCCTACAACTCCTTTTAAAAGTCTGCGGCAGGAACTGAATAAAGAAAAGATGTTGTGCGGATATTTAGGGTATGATCTAAAGAATAATATTGAAAACCTAGAAAGTAAGAACTTTGATGGGCTGTGCTTCCCGCCAATTTTATTCTTCCAGCCGGAAATCATTTTATACTTTAATGAAGTAACTATAAGTATAGAATACTCAGATGATTATACTCAAAACATTCTGGCAAATATATTGGCTACTCCGGCAGCGCAACAGGCCAAACCGGAAGGCATAAAAATTCAGCAACGTGTGTCTAAGGAAGAATATGTTGCGCAGGTTGAAAAGGTAAGGCAACATATATTGGAGGGTAATGTGTATGAGCTGAACTATTGCATTGAGTTCTTTGCCGAAAAAGCTTCGATAAATCCACTAGCTTTATACCTGGCGTTATCAGAGGTTTCTCCTACTCCTTTTTCAGGTTATCTTAAATTTGAAGACAAGTATTTGCTTTGCGCCTCCCCTGAACGTTTCCTGAAAAAGCAAGGTCCAACTATAGTTTCACAGCCCATAAAAGGAACTATAAAACGCGGCAAAACCGAAGCTGAAGATGAACAGCTCCGTAAGCGCCTGCGCCACGACGAAAAAGAACTCGCCGAGAATATGATGATCGTGGATCTGGTGCGTAATGACCTGAGCCGCTCCTGCTCTACGGGCTCTGTTAAAGTGGAAGAAATGTTCGGTATCTATGGTTTCCGGCAGGTATGGCAAATGATCTCAACGATAGTTGGAAGTATAAAACCCGGCAATGATTTAGTAGCTGTGTTATTAGGTGCTTTTCCCATGGGAAGTATGACCGGTGCTCCCAAAATAAGCGCCATGCAGATCATAGAAGAGGTTGAAAAAACTAAACGTAGTCTCTATTCAGGCGCATTTGGTTACATTACTCCTATCCAAGACTATGACTTTAATGTGGTCATCAGAAGCATACAGTATAATGCTGCAGAAAAGTACCTTTCTTTTATGGTTGGCAGCGCCATCACCTACGACTCCGTCCCTGAACGCGAATACGAAGAATGCCTGCTGAAAGCACAGGCTATCCTTAAGGTTCTTAGTTAGACCGTTCACTGCGCTTTCAAATTAAGTATTATGAATTAGAAATTATGAATTGGAGTTATAGTTATGAATTGTAAGTAGCAGGAAACTATAGCTTTATAGTTTATAACCAGTTAAGTATATCTTCCTCGCAATTTAAAATTCATAATTCTTAATTTGTAATTCATAATTATCTCCTGCCATTCTGTCACGATTATAAAACGGAATGTAGTATATTTGCAGCTGAAAGAGTTTATTAGCATGAATCCAATCCTTGATCTAGATTTTATAGATAATCGTACACCGGAACAAGCCTCTGCGGCTGCATCCAGTGATACGCAGGTATCCAAAGAAACCAACACCGGCAGATCCCGAAAACTGTATATTGAGAGTTATGGTTGTGCCATGAACTTCTCTGATAGTGAGATTGTGTCGTCTATCATGTTTGAGCAAGGTTTTGATACCACTTCTGATATCGCACAGGCTGACCTTGTGTTCCTGAATACATGCTCTATCCGGGAGAAAGCTGAGCAGACGGTACGTAACCGTTTAGGCCAGATAAACCACTATAAAAAGAAGAAGCCGGCCATGATGGTGGGTATACTTGGCTGTATGGCTGAGCGCCTGAAGAAATCGTTGCTAGAGGAAGAAAAGATTGTGGACCTGGTAGTTGGCCCGGATGCTTACCGCGACCTGCCAAATCTTATTAATGAAGTTGATGGTGGCCAGAAAGCAGTAAACGTATTACTGTCCCGTGAGGAAACTTACGCAGATATCAACCCCATCCGACTGAACAGCAACGGGGTAAGCGCCTTTATCTCCATCATGCGTGGTTGCGATAACATGTGTTCTTTCTGTGTGGTACCATTTACCCGTGGCCGTGAACGTTCCCGTGATGCGCATTCTATTGTGCGGGAAGCAGAAGCGCTGGTAGCTCAGGGATATAAAGAGGTAACACTGCTGGGTCAGAATGTGGACTCATACAAATGGGCTTCTGAAGACGGAACAGAATCAGTAAACTTCGCGCAGCTGCTGGAAATGGTGGCTTTGCTATCGCCTGACCTTCGTGTTCGTTTCTCTACTTCGCATCCTAAGGATATTACAGATGAAGTACTTTATACCATGAAGAAGTATGATAACATCTGCAAATACATCCACTTGCCGGCACAGAGCGGGAACTCCCGAGTACTGGAACTGATGAACCGTACCTACGACCGTGAATGGTACATTAATCGTGTAGATGCTATCCGAGCTATACTTGGAGAAGAATGCGGTATTTCTTCGGATATGATTGCAGGCTTCTGTACTGAAACGGAAGAAGAGCACCAGGATACGCTGAGCTTAATGGATTACGTACAGTACGATTACTCTTACATGTTCTTCTATTCAGAGCGACCTGGTACCCTAGCTGCCCGCAAACTGGAAGATGATATTCCATTGGAAGTAAAAAAACGCAGGTTAGATGAGATCATCAACAAGCAGCGCGAAACTTCCCTTGCACGTAACAAACGAGATATTGGTAAGGTGCACAAAGTGCTGGTAGAAGGACCATCTAAAAAATCTGAAGACCAACTGAGCGGCCGCAATGACCAGAATAAAGTAGTGATCTTTGATAAAAAACACTATAAGAAAGGTGATTACGTGAACGTCCTGGTACACGATTGCAGCGTAGGCACCCTGTTCGGCGAAGCTATCGATTAGAAATGAAAATTTGGAAATGTGAAGATTTGAAAATGATTAATCTTCACATCAACACATCTTCAAATTTCCAAATCTTCTAATCTCCAAATCTAACTCATGCGCAACATCGATATACAAAGTATAAAACAGCGATTCGGGATTATAGGCAATTCGCCTCTACTGAACCATGCCATTCAGGTAGCGGCACAAGTAGCACCTACCGACATGACCGTACTGATAACCGGTGAGAGTGGCAGTGGTAAAGAATCTTTTTCCAAGATTATCCATCAGTTGAGCCCGCGCAAACATGGTCAGTTTATAGCCATAAATTGTGGCGCCATACCAGAAGGAACTATAGATTCGGAGTTATTTGGTCACGAAAAAGGCTCTTTTACAGGCGCCCACGATACCCGCAAGGGTTATTTTGAGGTAACAGATGGTGGCACTATATTTTTGGACGAAATTGGTGAAATGCCGCTGGGTACCCAGGCACGCCTGCTGCGTGTGCTGGAAAATGGTGAATTTATAAAAGTAGGCTCATCTAAAGTTCAGAAAACGGATGTACGTGTAGTAGCTGCTACCAATGTAAACTTGCTGAACGCTGTAGAAAAAGGCCGTTTCAGAGAAGATCTATACTATAGATTAAATACAGTTCCGATCACAGTTCCACCTTTACGCGAGCGTGGAGAAGATATTTATTTGCTGTTCCGAAAATTTGCCAGTGACTTTGCGGAGAAATACCGTGTAAAACCCATCACCCTGACACCAGAGGCTATTCCGGTGTTAATTGATTTCCGTTTTCCTGGTAACATTCGTCAGCTAAAAAATATTGTAGAGCAGATCTCGGTGCTGGAGTATGAGCGTGAGATAGATGCAGAAACACTGAAGCGATACCTGCCACGCGAGCAGGCCAGTCATGTACCAGCACTATTAAATACTGAAAAAGCTGCAGAACAGCCCTTTTCGGAACGTGATATACTTTACAAAGTGTTGTTTGATATGCGGCGCGATGTGTCGGATCTGAAAAAGCTGGTTTTTGAAATGCTCACGCACCAGCCTGCTGAAACAGACCTGCTAAAGGAACATAGCCATTTGTTTGAAAATATTGGTCATTTTGACTCACATACCTATCCTGCTCAGGAACAGACAGATGGTTTTTATCTGCCAATGAAGCAGGCGCAGCCTCACGAGTACGAAGATCAAAAAATAGAAGATATCCAGCATGAAAACGCTGAAGAAAGTCTATCTTTAGAGGATAAGGAAAAGGAAATGATTGTGAAGGCGCTGAAAAAGCATAACAACAAACGCAAATACGCTGCACAGGATCTTGGCATATCAGAACGAACGCTGTACAGAAAACTGAAACAGTATGAAATTGAAGAATAACTTAATTAAACTTTATACCTTCGGGCTGCTGTCTCTGCCATTGTTGTTCAGTGGCTGTGGAGTTTATTCGTTTACTGGTACTACCATCTCCCCGGATATAAAAACCATCTCAATTCAGAACTTTGAGAACCCGACCGGTGAAGGCCCTGCTAATTTAACGCAGATAGTTACCAATAACTTCAAAAACTACTACCGCCGTAACACTAATCTTACGCTTTTACAACAGGAAGGCGACCTGCAACTGGAAGGCCAGATCGTGAGCTTTACAGTATCACCGGCCGCTATTGAGCGTGAAGGAGAAGTTGACCGTGCAGCCTTAAACAGGCTTACATTAGGTGTACAGGTGCGCTACACAAACAGTAAGAACCCTGAAGAAAATTTTGACCAACTCTTTTCTATTTCCCAGGATTTCGACGAGAATACAGATGTAACTCAACTTCCGCCAGCATTTATCGAGGAACTTACCGAACGCCTGGTAACGGATGTATTTAATAAAACAGTAGCAAACTGGTAAGTATAAGCCCATTAAGTATAGCATACCCCCAATGAACAGATCAGCTTTTCTTGAACTGATACAGAAGGCTTCGAACATTACAGATCAGCAGACTGCGGAACTGGAAAAGGTAGCACATGCCTTTCCATACTGCCAGACCGCTCACCTGCTGCTGGCTAAATCTGCCTATGATAAGGGAAGCATGCTATCTACGCAGCGTCTGCGTCGTGCAGCAGCATATGCCACCGACCGACAGTTGCTGAAGCGTGTAATCTATACTTCACCAGTTGCAACCCCGGAATTTGATGAAACTGCAGTAACTGAACAGCCAGCCGCTGCACAGGAAACAGAAAGTAACTCCCAAGATCAAATTATAGTTACTACTTCAGTAACTGAGCCATCAGAAAATATTGAAATAAATACTGCTGATTATACCGATCAGCAAATTATAGTTGCAAAGGTTCCGGAAACAGTAACCCTACCAACTGATGAAGAAGTTATAGAAGAGCTTGCAGATGAAGCTATAGTTCTTTCAGCAACAGTAGCAGAAATGCATGTCATTTCAGAGCAACAGCCTGATTCTGAACTAGCCGATTTACTAACTATAAGCAGCCTGAGTTCTTCTTTTACTGATTTGCTTGCGCAGGCTCCTGATGCAGACTCAGTGACAGAAGATGAGTTTGTAATTGAGAACACAACACAGCTTCATGACACAGCAATCGCTCTAGCTGAGTTAGAGCAGGATGAGATACCTTTTGCAGACCCTGAAACGGAAGTTCATTTAAATAGCTTTACTCCTGCTGTACTTCATGAGGAAGAACCAACTGAAGTGTTTACGGCCGCACATCCGGAAGATGCAACAGTGAACTATAATTTCAGTGAGATTGACCGCATGTATGCGGAAGATGCATTGGGGTACTGGATGGGCTCCAGCAGAATGGGCGAACAATTGCAGCTTAAAAACGAATATACCCGGCCAAAGCCGCATGCTTTCCATCCGGAGCTTATACTGGAGTATAACAAAACGCATGAACTGGAGAAAGCTATACAGCCTGCTACCAACATCCTGAGCGAGCAACTGGATATTATAGATCAGTTCCTGAAGCTGAATCCAAGGCTTAAGACTATGGCAAACCTTAAGCTGAAGCCTGAGCCCCAGGAAGATCTTTCGTTGAAAAATTCGAAAATAAAAAAGGGAATGGCCTCTGAGAGTCTTGCTATTATCTTCTTAAAACAGGGGAAAGTAAAAAAGGCAATCAAAATATATGAGCTTCTCATTTTGAAAAATCCGGAAAAAAAGAGTTACTTTGCTGAACAGATAGAAAAATTACAAAACATAGACTAAAATGTACATCGCCCTTATCAGTATTATCGTTTTCATTTGCGTGTTGCTAATTTTGGTTGTGCTAGCACAAAACCCTAAAGGAGGCGGGCTTTCTAGCCAGTTTGGAGGCAGCACCAGCCAGTTAATGGGTGTAAAACGTACTGGTGACCTTCTGGAAAAATTAACGTGGGGTTTTGCAATTGCCCTTGTACTGTTAACACTGGGTACCCATACTATGGTAGGTACTTCAAACGAAGGTTCTGTGAACAGAAGCATTAACGAAGAGCGTGCACGTCAGTCTCAGTTACCAGGTGCCCCTGCTGCATTGCCAGGTGCTACAGATACTGCCAAAACTGCTATTCCTGATGCAGGTGAAATTCCTGAGATGGTCGACACAGCTACAAACAATCAGTAAGCAAAACAATAAGTATAAATATCAAGTAAGCCAACCAATTGAGGTTGGCTTTTTTGTTTTCCATACTGCCACTACTGTTCAACATTTACAAAATAAGTTCCCTTCTCTGACAAAAAATGACAAAATTGTCAGGTATGACAGTTCTTGTGTCTGCAAAATTGGCTTAAACAGGCCAATTAATCGGCTTGGCACAGGAAATGATAAGTACTTCATCGGTTTAAAAGTTTAAAATCAACCATAAAACCTAATAACATTAACAAACTATGTCAATCAGCATTAAACCATTAGCAGACAGAGTGATCGTAGCTCCTGCTGCAGCAGAAGAAAAAACGAAGTCTGGTATCATTATTCCGGACACTGCTAAAGAGAAACCACAGCGTGGTGAGGTAGTAGCCGTTGGCGAAGGCAAAGTATCTGAGCAAGGTACTCTTATGAAGCCACAGGTTAAAGTAGGCGACCAGGTGTTGTATGGCAAATATGCAGGTACTGAGATCTCAGTAGATGGCGGCGATTACCTGATCATGCGTGAGTCAGATATTCTGGCAGTACTTTAATCAAATCTATTCAGTAAAACTTAACTAGAACATAAACTATGGCTAAGAACATCACATTTGATGCCGAAGCTCGCCACAAAATAAAGTCTGGCGTTGACAAACTGGCAAATGCTGTAAAAGTTACCTTAGGTCCTAAAGGCCGTAACGTAATCATTGACAAAAAATTTGGTGCCCCTACTATCACAAAAGATGGTGTTTCAGTTGCGAAAGAAATCGAGCTGAAAGATGCTATCGAGAACATGGGTGCACAGCTGGTAAAAGAAGTAGCATCTAAAACTGCTGATCAGGCTGGTGACGGTACTACAACAGCAACTGTATTGGCTCAGGCAATCTATACTGCCGGTATTAAAAACGTAGCAGCCGGTGCTAACCCAATGGACCTGAAGCGTGGTGTAGACAAAGCTGTACATGCAGTAGTTGAGAACCTGCGCGCGCAGTCTAAGAAAATCGAGAACTCTTCTGAAATTGCTCAGGTAGGTACAATCTCTGCCAACAACGATGCTGAGATCGGTAAAATGATCGCGGATGCAATGGATAAGGTTGGTAAAGACGGCGTTATCACAGTTGAAGAAGCAAAAGGTACTGAAACTGAAGTGAAGACTGTAGAAGGTATGCAGTTTGACCGTGGTTACCTTTCTCCATACTTTGTTACTAACGCAGAGAAGATGGAAGCTGAATTTGACAATCCTTTCATCCTGATCTACGACAAGAAAGTTTCTACTATGAAAGAACTGCTTCCAGTATTGGAGCAGGTTGTTCAGACTGGCAGAGGCCTTGTAATAGTAGCTGAAGATGTAGATGGTGAAGCACTTGCTACACTTGTAGTTAACAAACTGCGTGGTTCTCTTAAAATTGCTGCTGTTAAAGCTCCTGGCTTCGGTGACAGAAGAAAAGCTATGCTGGAAGATATCGCTATCCTGACTGGCGGTACTGTAATTTCTGAAGAGCGCGGTTACAAACTGGAGAACGCTACGCTGGATTACTTAGGTAAAGCTGAGAAAGTGATCATCGACAAGGACAACACAACTATAGTTAATGGTGGTGGTCAGAAAGATGACATCGTAGCACGTGTTAACCAGATCAAAGCGCAGATGGAAACTACAACATCTGACTACGACAAAGAAAAACTTCAGGAGCGTTTAGCTAAGCTTTCTGGTGGTGTTGCTATCCTTTACATTGGTGCTTCTACTGAAGTTGAGATGAAAGAAAAGAAAGACCGCGTAGATGATGCCCTTCATGCTACTCGCGCTGCCGTTGAAGAAGGTATCGTAGCTGGTGGTGGTGTTGCCCTGATCCGTGCTTTAGATGCCCTTAATAACATCGACGTTTACAATGCTGATGAGCAGACTGGTGTTCAGATAATCAAAACTGCACTGGAAGCCCCTCTTAGAACAATCGTTTCTAACGCTGGTGGCGAAGGTTCAGTGGTAGTACAGGCTGTTCGAGAAGGTAAAGCTGACTTCGGTTACAATGCCCGCGACGACAAGTATGAAAACATGTTTGCAGCTGGTATCATTGACCCAACTAAAGTTACGCGTCTTGCTTTAGAGAACGCTGCTTCTATCGCAGGTTTGCTTCTAACTACTGACTGTGTAGTTTCTGAAGAGCCTGCTGAAGAAGGTGCTCCTATGGGCGGCGGTATGCCAGGTGGCATGGGCGGCATGGGCGGCATGATGTAATCAGACATCCCATAGTATAAATATAAAAAGCCCTTGTATCATCAGGTACAAGGGCTTTTTGTTTCAAAACAGACTTTTGGAATTGTTGAAGTATAGATGCTGGAGCTATATATAAATATGAAATACCCCTTACTTCTCTAACTCTTTAGCTCCTAAACTTTTTAAATTTCTAACTCCCTGATAGCTATAGTTATATCATGTGGAGCTACTTCATCGCCTCCAAAATATGGGTATAGCTGGTAGCCTTCTGCTTTGCCATTACAGTGCCTAGGCAACTCTACAGCATTACCGTTTAGTGTAAACACATACTTATTATCCTGTACCTGTATTTCATAAGTATAAGCCTTGTTAAGGTCTACTACCCCTACCATTTTAGACTGGCGAACTTTGTTCAGGTAAGTATAGGCATGTATCTCTAACTGATTATTATACCAGCGCCACCCAAAGCGTGCACTGTTACTGTGGTGGTCAGTTCGGCAATCGGCTATGCCATATAGTTTATTGATATCACCTTGGTTGGCATCTGTTGTGGTTTTGTAAGTAGCAGAGGCATCGAAGGTAGCTTCAAATTTAAGTGTAGTTACACTGCGCACAACAAAAGGTG
This sequence comes from Pontibacter deserti, assembly GCF_023630255.1. NCBI lineage: Bacteria > Pseudomonadati > Bacteroidota > Cytophagia > Cytophagales > Hymenobacteraceae > Pontibacter > Pontibacter deserti. The sequence goes on from NZ_JALPRS010000001.1 coordinate 1,228,568, forward strand.
AATCTGAACTATGCTCTCCCTTTTTTATAGTATAAACTATAGCTTGTGGTTCTGGGTCGGTGGTTACAGGCGTAACAGTAACGGTCTGGCAGGCAGACAGCAATAATAATGAAAGCGCAGCCCACTGCCGGCACTTTCGGGGTAAAGAAAACATTGGCTAAAAATGTAAAAGTTTGGCTATAAGTTAAATTTTAAAGTATAAGCAATCTTATATATAAGCTACTGATTATTAACAGATAGCAGCATTGAAATTGCAAATGCAAAAGTATAAAAATTATAACATAAAAAAGGCCTCGCTAAAATTAGCGAGGCCTTTTTTATAAAATATTTTACAAATGCATTAGCCGCGACCGTGCATCATGTACATCAGTTTGCGTGTAAGTGCTACCAGTATCAAACCAGCCAATATTACGAATCCACCAATAGCTGAGAAAATGGTCATTGCGCCAAGTTCTTCTACATAGGATGCAATGTAACCACCTGCAATCTGAGCGATGAATGGAGCCAGGAACCAAACCCCCATCAGCATAGAAACAAGAGTTACCGGAGCAAGACGAGTTACCATTGAAAGTCCGATTGGAGAAAGGCAAAGTTCACCAATAGTGTGGAAGAAGTAAGTGGCGATCAACCATGCAAGACTTGCTTTGATTGTTTCGTCTTCAACGCCGCCTCGTTCCATTACAGCACCAACCATAAAGAAGAAACCAACCCCCAACAGGATCATACCCAAGCCCATTTTAGTAGGAATGCTCAGGTCTTTGCCTCGCTTAGCTAGGTATAACCAAAGCTGCGCAGTAAGTGGAGCAAAAGCAACTATAAACAGCGGGTTAACAGACTGGAACCATGAAGTTGGGATCAGGAATCCAAATACTTCACGATCGATGTATTTATCTGTATATACAGTCAGGGAACTACCCGCCTGCTCAAAACCAGCCCAGAAGAAAATAACGAATACAGAAATGATAAAGATAACCGATACGCGGTCAATCTCTTCTTTCGTAAGTTTTGCTTTCTGAATAGTTTCACCAGTAGTTGCATCTGTTTCAGCTTTTACTGGCTTCAGACCAAGGTCACCAAGAAAACGTGGCGCTAGCGTGTTGAATACGATCTGGCCAATCACCATACCGATACCGGCAGCTAAGAACCCATATTGGAAACCATAGTTGGTCACAGTCTCAACTCCGTCAACTACAGCTTTTGTAGCAAAGTAATCTTCTGCCAGGTAACCGCAAACAAGAGGTGCCAGGAACGCACCAATGTTGATACCCATATAGAAAATCGTAAACGCTGAATCGCGGCGAGGGTCGCCCTGTGCGTAAAGATTACCAACTATAGAAGAAATATTAGGTTTAAAGAAACCATTACCAATGATAAGCAGTAACAGACCCAAGTAGGTCATTTCAACTCCAATGTATGGAGTTGAGAATAAGCTGAACTGGCCTAAAGCCATCAGCACACCACCTATAAGGATCGCGCGACGGTGACCAAGGAATTTATCGGCCAACCAACCGCCTATAATAGGCGTAAAATATACGAAACCGGTAAAGTAACCGTATATTAAAGCAGCATCTGCTACACTGTAGCCTAAACCGCCTTCTAAGGCCGTTTTAGTAAGATAAAGCATTAAAAGGCCACGCATCCCGTAATAGCTGAAGCGCTCCCATAACTCTGTGAAGAATAACAGATAAAGCCCTTTAGGATGCTTTAGTTTTTCTTTTTCCACCGCAGCATCGGGGTGGTGTAGGTTAACAGACATAGATTAAGATTAGTTGAATGTTTAGTTTACTATAGTATAATCAGGGTTACTAAGAGAGTAAATATATTAGTTTAGACACAAACAGACAAATATTTTCCGTTATATAGTGTAAATGTAATATCAAATTCAATAAATCTGTTAACCCTTATTTTGATATATTATTTTTCATATTTTTGTAACATAGTTCTTAAAAACATCACCTTATTTTAATAAACCCAATAAACTCAAATGAAAGAATCTGGACATAAATCTCAAGTAGGTTTAGACAGCTTAGGTATTAAAGAGGCGAAAGAAGTACTTTGGAACCTGAGTCCGGCTGAGCTGGTGGAAGAAGCCATTAAAAACGGCGAAGGTACCCTTACTGATACCGGTGCTCTTATGTGCGATACCGGTAAATTTACTGGTCGTTCTCCTAAAGACCGTTTTGTAGTAAAAGACGCTAAAACTGAAAATACAGTATGGTGGGGCGATATCAACATCGCTTTTGACCCTGAAAAATTCGATCAACTGCACGCTAAAATGGTCGACTTCCTGAAGGATCGCAAATTATATGTACGTGATGCTTATGCCGGTGCACACCCTGATTACCGCCTTAACCTACGTATAGTTAACACCCAGGCATGGCAGAACCTTTTCTGTAACAACATGTTCCTGCGCCTTACAGAAGAAGAAATAGCCAAACATACGCCGTCTTTCACTATAATATGCGCACCTGAGTTCCAGGCAGATCCTGAAGTAGATGGTACACGCCAGTCAAACTTCGCGATCATCAACTTTACCAAGAACATGATCCTTATCGGTGGTACTGGTTATGCCGGCGAGATGAAGAAAGGTATATTTGGTGTGCTTAACTATATTCTTCCGCACGAGAAGAATACGCTTTCTATGCACTGCTCTGCTAACGTAGGCCAGGATGGTGACACAGCCATTTTCTTTGGTCTTTCAGGTACAGGCAAAACTACACTTTCTGCTGATCCTAACCGTGGCCTGATTGGTGACGATGAGCATGGATGGGCCGAAGACAGTGTATTTAATTTTGAAGGTGGCTGCTATGCTAAAGTTATCGACCTGACACGTGAGAAAGAACCACAGATCTGGGATGCGATAAAGTTTGGTGCTATTGTAGAAAATACACGTTACCACGAAGGTACACGCACGGTAGATTATACGAACAGCTCAGTAACAGAGAATACCCGTACTGCCTACCCTATCAACCACATTGATAACGCAATAGAGCCATCAAGAGCAGATATTCCTAAGAACATCTTCTTCCTGACAGCAGATGCGTTTGGTGTGTTACCTCCAATCTCAAAGTTGAATGCAAGCCAGGCGATGTACCACTTTATTTCTGGTTACACGGCTAAGGTAGCTGGTACTGAAGTTGGTATTACAGAGCCACAAACTACTTTCTCTGCTTGCTTCGGCGCTGCTTTCCTTCCACTACACCCTACAAAGTATGCTGAAATGCTTGGTAAGAAAATGGAAGAAAACAACGTAAATGTATGGTTGATTAACACAGGCTGGACTGGCGGACCTTATGGTGTTGGTTCACGTATGAAACTACCATATACACGTGCTATGATCACGGCTGCTTTAAACGGTGAGTTAAACGATGTTCATTATACTAAGCATCCTGTGTTCGGAGTAGAAATGCCTACATCTTGCCCTAATGTTCCTGCTGAAATCCTAAACCCTCGCAATACATGGGCTAATAAGGAAGAGTACGATGCAAAGGCAACAGACCTGGCAACTAAATTTGTGAAGAACTTCACGAAGTATGCAAGCTTCGCTAGCGACGAGATCATGGCGGGAGCGCCTCAGGTTGAAGTTGTTCTAGACTAAGTATAGATACCAATACAAAAGCCCCGTTGCCATAAGCTGCGGGGCTTTTATTTTTATACTTGCGTATATTCAGTTAGTAGGCAAGCACCTTGCCACTGCTGTGCGAACTAATACGATAATTAGAGTAATTTTTTAACAAATAACATTATAAACAATTAACAAGAGTGCACCTGTTTTATACTCCAGATATTACCTCTGAAATCTATACATTGAGCGAAGAAGAATCGAAGCACTGTACGCGTGTGTTACGTTTACAGCAAGGCGATACTGTTTATTTAGTAGATGGTGTAGGCGGGTTATATACAGCCATTATACAGGACAGTAACCAGAAGAGGTGCCAGCTGCAGGTAATTGACAAGCAGATAGAATACGGTAAACTGCCTTATATTTCGCATATAGCTGTAGCTCCTACAAAAAATATAGACCGCATGGAGTGGTTTGTAGAGAAGGCTGTTGAGATCGGAGTCAGTGAAATTACATTCCTGCTGTGTGATCATTCCGAACGAAAGCAACTACGTTTGGATAGGTTAGAGAAAATTGCCATCAGTGCCATGAAGCAATCACAGAAGGGTTATCTGCCGCTGCTGCACGACCTCACTCCTTTCCATAAATTTGTACAGAAATCCTTACACGACCGTACATTTATTGCTCATTTAGAAGATGATGCTACCAAATCTATAAAGCATTACTTTCAGGTTGATCAGCCACATTGTATTATGATCGGACCGGAAGGAGACTTCTCACCGGAAGAAATAAAAGCAGCCTATGCAGCAGGTATACGACCTGTTACACTTGGCGAAAGTCGTCTGCGCACCGAAACGGCAGCCCTTGTGGCCTGCCATACGTTACAGGTACTACACGAGATCTACTCAGCGTTAGACTGATTATCTATAAACGATAGAAGATGAAAAGAACCCTGCTCCTGCTGTGTATACTGCTGCTAACTATACCTGCGATGGCACAACGTTATAGTTTAAAACTTGCCAAGCTAAAGTATAGCGGTGGCGGCGACTGGTATGCAAACAAAACATCAATGCCCAACCTGATTAAGTTCTGTAACCAGAACCTGAACATGAACATTAAGCCTGATGAAGATGTAGTGGAAGTTGGTAGTCCGGAAATATTCAGCTACCCTTTCGTGCATATGACAGGCCATGGAAATGTGGTTTTCTCTGATGCAGAAGCTCAAAACCTAAGAAATTACCTGATAAGCGGAGGGTTCCTGCACATAGACGACAACTATGGCTTAGACAAGTATATCCGGAAGGAAATGAAAAAAGTATTTCCAGAATATGAATTCATAGAATTACCTTTTGACCACCCGATTTATAAGCAGAAATATGCTTTCAAAAACGGCTTGCCTAAGATACACGAGCATGATAATAAGCCTCCGCAAGGCTTTGGCATCATACACAAAGGCCGGCTGGTGTGTTTTTATAGTTACGAAACCGACCTTGGCAATGGATGGGAAGATGCCGAAGTACACAACGATCCGGAAAATAAACGACGGGAAGCCCTGCAAATGGGCGCTAACATTATCACCTATGCGCTTACACAGGGCAGCGGATTACAATAAAACAATTTCGAATTTTGATATAGTGAATGAGTGAATCTGTTTTGATCCGCAGAATGGTCAGAATTCATTTAATCAAATCGCAAGCAGATCCATTCGAAACTATTGTATGCCTCTTTTCTGAGACAAAACAATTTAACAATCAGCAATTAACAATTAATACCTTCTGTTAAAGATCTCAGAAAGTATAAATGCGTCGCGGGCAGTAGTCGGGTTGCGAAGTATAGATGGGTCAAATTTGCGAAGTGTGGTGGTTGGTTTTATGGTGTAGGGTTCAAAACTGGCTTTACGCTCTATAGGCGTCCGTTTAGGCATAAGCTGTTCTAAAGAGACGGCTTCAGGGGCTTTGTGTTCGTAAGTGCTTACTTTTGGCGATTCTACTGTTACAACTGGTGTTATAGTTTGCTCCAGGCGCTTTGTTTCTAATACTTTTGCCTGCTCTGCTTTAGGCTGCAATTCACGAAGAATATCTTCAAAAGACGTTACCGGAACCGGAGGCCGTTGGTGCGGTCTGGTTACAGGCGGTTCGTTCTCATCCCTAAACTTCTTTGGCTGGCTGTGGTCTTCTTTAAAATACTTTCTAAAAAAGCTAAAAAGAAAATAGCCAACTGCCAGTAGTATGTAGAATATGACCTTAAAATCTTCCATCAGCATGTCGTGTTACCAAATATAGCAATTTTAAAGTATAAATAGCTACAAGCTTTAGTTGACCCTTTGCAAAGTATAGATTTCCTAAAAACTATAGTTTATCCTGCCATATACTGTCTTAGATACGAGAATTAGTCTTATTTTTGAGATTAGAATTCAGTGTTTCTGCTTTTAGCTAATGCAAGTATCAAGATTAGAGATTAAAGGCTTCAAGAGTTTCGGTGATCGCGTGGTCATCAACTTCGATGAAGGTATAACCGGAATTGTTGGTCCGAACGGCTGCGGTAAGTCTAACGTGGTGGATGCCATCCGTTGGGTGTTGGGTGAACAGAAAACGCGAAACCTGCGCTCCGATAAAATGGAGAACGTGATATTTAACGGTTCCAAAACCCGCAAGCCGGTGCAGATGGCCGAAGTATCTATCACGTTTGATAACAACCGTGGCGTATTGCCAACAGAATACTCACAGGTTACAGTTACCCGCCGCTACCACCGTTCCGGCGACAGCGAATATTTGCTGAATGGTGTGCCCTGCCGACTGAAAGACATTAACGAACTCTTCCTGGATACTGGTATAGGCTCAGACAGCTATGCGATCATCGAATTGAAGATGGTAGATGAGATCCTGAACGATAAGGAGAACTCTCGCCGTTTGTTGTTCGAAGAAGCTGCCGGTATCTCTAAATTCCGTGTTCGTAAAAAGCAGACGCTTAAAAAACTGGAAGAAACTGATGCTGACCTGGAGCGCGTGGAAGACGTATTGTTCGAGATCGGCAAGAATATGAAAACGCTGGAACGACAGGCTAAACAAGCAATTAAGTATTTCCAGTTAAAGGAAGACTATAAGAAGCATAGCCTGGAGTTTGCCCGCCGTAACATAAGCCAATACCAGCAGACTATGGAGCGCCTGGAGCAGGACGTACAGCGCGAAACAGCCTTAAAAGAAGACTACGTTGGTGCTGTAACAGAAGCTGAAGATGCCATAGCTGACCAGAAAGAAGAACTGAACCGCACACAGGAACAGCTTGGCGAAATGCAGAAAACCATGCAGGTGCAAACCGCTAAACTGCGCCAGCTGGAGAATGATATTAAACTGAAAGCCGAGCGCAGCACTTTCCTGAAAGAACGTATTCAGCAACTACGCCAGCAAATAAGCCAGGATTCCTCGAACGTTGAGCATATACAGGAAAGTATAGTTGAGCTGCGTGAAGAACTGGATAATGTGCAGGAGCAATTTGGTACTGCCGAAGAACAGGTACAGGCGCTGAAAGAACAATTGCAGGAAGCCAATGAACAGAAGCAAACCTTACAGGATTCTTTCCAGGACTTGAGCCTGCAGCACCGCGACAAGCAGAACGCCGTTTTCCAGCACCACAAGCAGCTGGAGATCAGTAATGTGCAGATTCAAAGTATAGTTTCGGACCTGAACCGCATGGAACAGGAACAGCTTACTGCCGATGAAGATGCACAGCTGTTAGCCGAACAGCTACAGGAAGCACAGGAGCTACTGGAAAATACAACTACAGAACTGGTAAGCCTGCAGGCCAAAGAAGAAACCCTGCTGCAGAACATCGAGAAAACGGAGCTGGATATTGAAACGCTGAAAGAGCAGCTGGTAGACCTGAACCGTACCCGGGATGCTAAACAAAACCAATATCACTTGACCAAATCGCTGGTTGAGAACATGGAAGGATTTCCGGAAGCGATTAAGTTTCTGGCGCAGTCTGGTAACTGGCAGAAGCCGGCCCCACTCCTTTCGGATATTATAGTTTGCGAGCCTGCCTATAAAGGGCTTATAGAAAGCTACCTGGAGCCCTACATGAACTTCTTTGTTGTGGATGACTTACAGGATGCCTTGGATGCCGTGGAGCTGCTGAAGAGCCAGAATAAGGGCCGGGCGAACTTTATTATACTTTCTGAGATCGAAGAGCTCGAGCCGACGGCAACTTTTACCGAAGGAGACTTAAAAGCTGCTTACGAAGTAGTAAAAGCCGACAAGAAGTACAGCGACCTGATGAAGTACATGCTGAACAATGTATACATCAGCGATGATGTAGACCTGTATGATACCGACTATAAAACAATATTGCTGAAAGATGGCTCTGCTATTAAGAAGCCATTGAGCTTATCTGGTGGTTCAGTGGGTGTGCTGGATGGTAACCGTTTAGGCCGTAAACAGAACCTGGAAACACTGGCTAAGGAAGTGGAAGAACTGGTAAAGCAGGCTGACCTGATGCAAAGCCGTGTAAATGCCCAGCAACAGATACTGCTAAACTATAAAAGTGAATCGCAGAAAGAGCGCATTAAGGAGCTGGAGCGTGAGGTAGCCAAGCAGCAACAGGAGCTGCTAACTATACGCATTAAGTACGAACAGCACCAGCAGAACCGCCGCAACTATACTCAAAAGAAAGAAGAATTACTTCAGCGCAAAGATGAACTGAGCAAACTTGCCTTGGAAATGTCGCCGGTGGCAGAGTCTGACCAGCAGGAACTAAAGCGCCTGGAGGAAGAACTGGCTGTTTATACTTCCCAACTTAACCGCCAGCAGGAACAGATCGCTGTGATAAATGGCATGTATAACCAGGAGAATATCCAGTTTCACCAGTTAAAGAACCGCTTTGCCAGTTTACAACAGGAGATCAGCTATAAGCAGAAAACAGTTGAAACGAACCAGGAACGCATTGAGAATCTGAAGCAGGAAATGGCCAAAGCCGAGGAGGAAACTACTATAGCCAATAGCTTTATTGAAGAGAACGAAGCTATAGTTGAGCAGATGACCGAAGCACGCCGCGAATTCGGGTATGAGCTGGAAGCCATCGAGAAAAAATACTTCAGTCTGCGTGGTGAGCTCGACGAGAAAGACAAAACTATACGCGAACTGCAGCGCAAGCGCCAGAATGCAGACGAATTACTGATGCGTATGCAGCAGGCCCTGAATGATACAAAAATTAAACTGGTGTCTGTACAGGAACGTTTGGCAGTGGAATTCAACATCGAGACGGAAGACCTGAATCTCCCAGCCGACGAAAGTATAGAATTGGTTACCGAAGACTTAGGTAAGTATATTTCTGAGCTCCGTAATGCTATCGACAAAATGGGCCCGGTGAATGCAATGGCTGCTGAAGCTTATGTAGAGATTGAAGAGCGTAACAAGTTTATAACCGAGCAGCGCAACGACCTGGTAAACGCCAAGAACACCCTGATCGATACGATTAATGAGATTGATACCGTAGCGAAAGAGAAATTCTTGGAGTCGTTTAACGAGATCAAGAGCAACTTTATACGTGTATTCCGCAGCCTGTTTACCGACGAAGATAATTGCGACCTTGTAATTACGGATCCGAGCAACCCGCTGGAATCTAAAATTGAGATCATGGCACAGCCGAAGGGTAAGCGACCGTTAACTATAAACCAGCTTTCTGGTGGTGAAAAAACACTTACGGCAATTTCATTGCTTTTCGCTATCTACCTGTTAAAGCCGGCTCCGTTCTGTATCTTTGATGAGGTAGATGCACCGCTGGATGATGCCAACATTGACAAGTTCAATAATATTATCCGTACTTTCTCCAACGATTCGCAGTTTATAGTTGTAACGCACAACAAACGCACAATGGCCTCTACGGATGTAATGTATGGCATCACGATGATCGAAGCTGGTATATCCAGAGTTATACCTGTAGACCTGCGTCAGATAGCCTAAAGCATAGCTTAGTATAAAACAAAAAGAGCTCCTGAAGTATAAACTCAGGTGCTCTTTTTAATTCATGTAAGTATGTCTTATGCTACTGCATCAATTTCCTTCTGTACCTTCTTTGTCAATTTAGCTTTAACTAAACCATAACTCTGCTTAACATAAGTCTCCCACTCTATATCTGCAAGGCCACCCCACTCCTGCACATTCACCCATTTGTTGCGTGCCATGTACGGTGCAGGTATAATAAGGGGTCTGGCTGCCATTTCATCAAACTCTTCATCAGTTACCTTAAAAGAAACTGAATGCGGTGGATCTATACTTGTTACACAAAACATCTTCTCACCAACTAAAAAGCAAAGGTCTGCACCCCACTTAATATCTTCTGTTACACCTGGCAAACTCAGGCACAATGTACGTAGCTCTTCAATATTCACTTTGTAAATTTTATAATTTCCAGAATTTCTGACTTACTTAACTCCATGCTCAGGGAATTTGGCTGTTTTAGTCCGATAAAAAGCCATAATCTCTTCCATGTCTGCTTCAATGTCACCGGTAGGATAAAAGGTTGGACCAATACCTGCTTCTTTTTTAGCATAATCCAAATAGCCAAGTACAATAGGTACGCCAGCCCCTAAAGCCACATAGTAAAAGCCCCTGCGCCAGCGTGGCTGGTATTTTCTCGTTCCTTCGGGAGTAACCAGTACACACATATCACCGGGAGTTTCTTTAATAATACGGATCATCGCATCTACCATTTTGGTGTTCTTAGAGCGATCAATCGGCAAAGCTCCCATAGCTTTAAGCAACGAACCGAAAGGAAACACCATAAACTCTTTCTTAATGGTAAAGCGTATTGGCGCATCCATCAGGTAAAAAGCGGCGCGGGCATAAATAAAGTCCCAGTTACTGGTATGAGGTGCCGCCACCATTACACTGCGGCGGTTTTCAGGTGTTAAGTTGCCGTTCAGTTTCCAGCCGGAAACTTTAAAAATAAATTTTGCTAGTAATTTGCCGATCATGTGGGTGTTTATACAACCAGAAAAATAACTTTCTATAAAGTTATACTTCTCTGGGTTCTATCAGAATGTATAAATACACACAATAAAGCGTATTTACAAACCTATCTTTATTACGTGCGCTCGCTTACGTAGCAGATAAGCCTGGAACCCAACTCCTACCATCGGTCCGAAAGTAGAATAAATCTGGTCGTTTTTTTTCTGACGGAAATAACGGAACGATAGAAGCGGCTCAATAGAAAACTTCTCATTAAAGAAAAAAGCATATCCAACTCCTACAGAACCTTCTAACAAGTTGGATTGGAAACCATCAGAGAAATTGTGTTTACCAACGCTGGCTCCCGCTTCACCAAATACCCCGTTATCGAGGTAATAGCGAACGAAAGGGCCTGCCATAAAATAAGTTTCTTTGAAGGGTTCCTGCTCCGGATCAGAAGTTACTTTTGTGTTTTCGTGAAATAGGTTCAGGTTTAAGCCAACAGCAAAGTCATTCATAATAAAATAACCATTCTTAGACTGTAGGTTAACTTGAATTAGTCTCCCATCTTCCTGCGCGCCATTAGCTGTAAACAGGTTATCAGATGTTTTGTAGGCAAAGCCGCTTAATGTTCCTCCAATAAGTATAGACCCGTGCTTCACTTTAGCTTTAAACATGAAGCTTTCATTTTCCTGGGCAATTACAAAAGAAGGGAGTAATAATAAGAGGAGTAAAAGTTTTTTCATATGCTATAAAGGGTGTGGGCTGAATAAGCATATGTACGCACATCTTATAAAAAGATTTACATTTTAACTATAATTTTTTAAATAGCAAGTATAATTATTTGCTTACCAAAGTAATAAGTAAGTCTTAAAACTATTTTGTAGTGCATGCAGGTAATATATACTATTGATAATTACTGCTGAATAAGTTGCTTTAAATGCTTCTCAAGCTGCTTTGTGTACTGGTAACCAATATTAAAAATTTCATCTGCCTTCCGGAAGCTCATCAGTCGGTAATACTTTAACTCTGGTGGCTCGATCAGAAAATCACATAAGTGCAGGCGCATGCGTACATTGTTATTTATAGCCAGATGTGCTGTTCGCTCCACCATACTTCGTAGGGTTGTAATTTTAGCCTGATGGTTTATCGGGTTTACATGCACACCTATCTTTATATCACAATTCTGGTGCAGCGGATCAACTGGCATGTTATTCAGCAAGCCCCCATCATTCAATAATTTTCCTTGGTATGATATAGGATGATAAAGTATTGGTACTGCTGAAGAGGCGATAAGAGGCTTGATAAGTTCTCCTGTAGAGAAGTATACCACTACCCCCTCATTCATTTCTGTAGCACTTATAATTACAGGCCGGTCCAGACTTTCGAAGGAAGCATTTTTGCCCAGATACTTTTCGTATAACTTCTCTACTTCATCTAGATGCAGAAAACCTATCTTGCCAAATGCAGGCCGAATGATCTTGAAAACGCTAAGCTCTTTTATCAGCTTCAGTATCTCTTCAGGCTTATAGCCGGCTGCATAAAAAACACTGGCAATAGCTCCTGAACTTACGCCGGAAAGTATAGAAATATTAATTCCTAATTCATCAAATGCTTTCAATACTCCCAAATGGGCTATACCGCGTGCTCCCCCACCTGATAAAGCTAGTCCGATTTTCACTAATTATAGTTCGCTAAACCTGAAAGTTTCTTTTAATCGAACACCCTTCTCTGTTTGCTCCACTGTGCAGCATTCATTTATAGCATCGTGTTCGAAGAACAGTATATAATTCTCTTCGGCAGCTTTGTTCAGGAACAGGGCTTTTTCTTCCAGGGTTAAGAGTGGTCGGGTATCATATCCCATTACATAAGGCAACGGAATATGGCCTACAGAAGGTAAAAGGTCAGCCATGTATACCAGCTTCTGCCCTTTATAGTTGATTACAGGCAGCATCATCTTATCTGTATGGCCATTCATGTAGATGATCTCAAACTGTTGTATGGGTGAAGGTTGAGATGGATCAATAAATCTGAGGTGACCGCTTTCCTGCATCGGAAGAATATTCTCTTTCAGGAAAGATGCTTTCTCGCGCGCATTTGGTTCTGTTGCCCATTTCCAATGTTCGGCATTAGACCAGTAAGTAGCATTTGGAAAAACAAGCTCAAGACTTCTATCCCCATTTTTATACTTAACTCCACCCCCACAATGGTCAAAGTGCAGGTGCGTCAGGAACATGTCTGTTACATCTTCAGGTGCAAAACCAGCAGCTTTCAAAGACTTTTGTAAAGAAGCATCACCATGTAAATAGTAATAGCTGAAAAACTTTGCATCCTGCTTATCTCCGATCCCATTATCAATCAGGATAAGGCGGTCCCCATCTTCAATTAAAAGGCAACGCATAGCCCATGTACACAGGTTATTTTCATCAGCTGGATTCGAGCGCTGCCAAATTGTTTTTGGTACAACACCAAACATAGCCCCACCATCTAACTTAAAAAAGCCTGTATCTATAACATGTAATTTCATAGTAAGTATTGTTAAGTATAAATTCGATGAACTTCGCTTCTATCAAGACTCATTACCCGAAAATTGAAGTATACAAATAAAATTAAAAAAGGCAGTAAAGTATAAACTCCTTACTGCCTCTTTTCTATGTATCTACTATAGTTAAGATTCTAAAACTACACCCATATCTGAGAACTTCTCGATACGTTGCATAATACGATCTTCAGCATCTATACCTTCAAGCTCATCAAGCAATTTGCAGATCTCACGCTTCAAAGTACGCATCATCTTGTCTGGTTCAGTATGAGCACCACCGAGTGGTTCTTTAATGATGCCATCAATCAGCTTATGTTGCAGCATATCTTTGGCTGTTAACTTCAAAGCCTCAGCAGCCTGTTCTTTATAGTTCCAGCTTCTCCAAAGTATAGACGAGCAGGATTCCGGAGATATAACCGAGTACCATGTGTTTTCAAGCATCATTACACGGTCGCCAATAGCTATACCCAATGCACCACCTGATGCACCCTCGCCGATTACGATACAAATTACAGGCACTTTCAGCATGAACATCTCTTTCAGGTTACGCGCTATCGCTTCGCCCTGTCCACGTTCTTCTGCCTCCAGCCCAGGAAATGCTCCTGGTGTATCTATCAACGTAACAATAGGTCTTCCAAACTTCTCTGCCATTTTCATCAGGCGGAGCGCTTTACGGTATCCTTCCGGGTTAGCCATACCAAAGTTGCGCAACTGGCGCTGCTTGGTGTTACGCCCTTTCTGCTGCCCAATAAACATAATGCTACGTCCTTCTACCTCACCAAAGCCACCCACCATTGCTTTGTCATCACCTACCGTACGATCGCCGTGTAATTCTACAAACTTGTCAGTAATACCATTTATATAGTCCAGGGTATAAGGTCTGTCCGGATGCCGGGAAAGTTGTACACGCTGCCAGCGCGTAAGATTAGCGTAGGTTTCCTTCTTAAGGTTCTTTATTTTTTCTTCCAGAGCCTTAACCGCCTCCGAAACATCTACCTGGCTTTCTGTGGCCAGCTTTTTCATTTCCTGCAGTTTGCCCTCTAAGGCAGCAATTGGCTGTTCGAAATCTAAAAGCATATTTTTTATCGCTGATAATTCGCTACAAATTTAAGACTTTCTGTTATTACAGGTACGGAAGTAGCAAAAATATACTTCATCTGAAAAATAAATGTGGTGGAACACAACAAATTAGGTTTTTTATGATAAAATATAGTTCGAAAAATATGCTTGACACTTGCACATTCAAAATTAACCCTATACTTTTGTATCACTTTAACGAACAGCGTTAGGGAAAACAAAGTTGGTCCGGTAGTTCAGTTGGTTAGAATGCCGCCCTGTCACGGCGGAGGTCGCGGGTTCGAGTCCCGTCCGGACCGCAGATTATCTGCGGTCAACGCATCCAGAGCAAAAGGCTCTGCTATTTCAAATTATTGGTCCGGTAGTTCAGTTGGTTAGAATGCCGCCCTGTCACGGCGGAGGTCGCGGGTTCGAGTCCCGTCCGGACCGCATCTAAAAGAGAAGCCCTTAGAATTAATTTTCTGAGGGCTTTTTTGTTTTATACCTCTCTTTCACTAATATTATATTGATAATCCAATATTAATCATGTCAATAATAAACACTCTCAAATTTATCTTAAGCCATCAGCTTACAAGAAAGAATAGAATTAATGCTCTTATTAGGTTTATTAAGTGGCAAATTGGAAGTCGTTTAAATCCTTATCCTGTTGTTTATCCATTTGTGGAAGATACATATTTAGTTGTTGAAAGAGGAATGACTGGAGCAACAGGAAACTTATATACCGGTCTACATGAATTCTCTGATATGGGGTTCCTATTACATTTCCTTAGGGAAGATGATTTATTTGTAGATGTTGGAGCAAACATAGGTAGTTATTCTATTCTCGCTTCCGGAGTATGTAAAGCTAAGACCATAGCAATTGAGCCTAGCACTGTTACATATAATAGGTTAATGAGAAATGTTAGAGTCAATGGACTGGAGAGTTTAATAACAACTCTAAATATTGGTCTAGGAGGAGAAAATACTTCTATGTTTTTCACCAAATCTCTAGATACAATAAATCATATAGTAACAGATGCAGAGAGTATAGGAGAAAAGGAAAAAATTGATATTATAACATTAGACTCAATTATTATTAATGTTAACCAACCATTGCTCTTAAAAATAGATGTTGAAGGTTTTGAAGCACAGGTTCTCAAAGGCGCCACTCACACCCTAAGTAATCCTAACCTTAAAGCAATCATTATTGAGCTCAATGGCTCCGGTTTAAGGTATAGTTATAATGAAGATGATATTCGGATGCAATTGAAGGAAGCAGGTTTTAGATCGTTCAGTTATAATCCATTTAGCAGAAACTTAACTCGAAAATCAACAAACTTGAATCATAATGAATTATATATAAGAGATAACGAGTTCATTATGGACAGAATAATAAATAGTAAGAAAATTAATATATTAAATAATTCATTTTAGGTTGCTATATAAACTGTAACAGTTTCCTTAGTGGCTTTAAGTATCTTGTAAAAAAATATGGTTGCAGATTATTAATGACCCAAGCCTGATAGTCTTCTTGATTCGCCCTGATCCTATTATTCAGTGTGACATTGCTCTTCCCTCCTACACGCATTTTAACAAGCTTCTCAGGTAGATAAGTTGTAGTTATTTTGTGCTTGAATAGGTACCGCAACATTAACTCATAATCTGCAGCGCTTCTAAACTTTGTATTATATAATCCCAATTTCTGGTACAGTTCACGTTTTACATAAAATGTAGGATGCGGTGGCATCCACCCAAGCAAGAAATTCTCCCGATTATATTTACCAGAGATCCAGTTTCGTACAATCCTATTTGTATCTGATTTCTTGACATATAAGAGATCACCATAAATACTGTCCGTGTTATTTGCTTTAAAAGCTTCAACGATCTGGGCTATACTTTCCGGTGAGTAAAATATATCATCAGAATGTAAGAACCCAATTACATCACCGGTAGCCAGACATATTCCTTTATTAATTGCATCATATAAGCCGCTGTCCTTCTCAGATACAAATTTAGTTATCTTGTTACCATACCTTCTTATGATCTCCACAGTGCCATCATTAGACATACCATCTACAACAATATATTCAATATCTGGATAAGTCTGCTCCAAAACAGATTCTATAGCATCTGCTATAGTTTCACAGTTATTAAAAACGATGGTGATGATGGAGACCTTCAAGGGAAGCGAGAAAATGTTTGATTGGTAAATTTATTCTTCTATTTGGCGTTCACGCTTAGGCGTTGCCGGATTGCCTTGGTAAACTATGTACGGTTCTAGATCAGCAGTTGCAACAGAGCCAGCAGCCAGAACACTATGAGACTTACACGTAACACTAGGGCAAACTAAAGCTTTTGCACCTATCCAGGCTCCTTCTTCTAATACAATCTCACCAACTACAAGGTCAAATGTTGTTATTTTATAGTTGTGACTGCCAGTAAGCAACATAGCTCCCTGCGAAATAGTAACATGACTCAAAAGCTTAACCTGCACTAAGTTATCGATCCATACTTCCTCCCCTATCCAAACATGGTCCGCTATAGTTAAGAGCCAAGGATACTTAATGTTTACAGAAGACTTGATTACTACTCCCTTACCGACTTTTGCACCAAATAAACGCAGCAACCATACTTTTAAAGAGCTGACCGGGTTAAGCGGATTTAAAAAGAATAATACGTTCACGAAATACCAGAGCAAGCGCTTTATAGAACCTGCACCTGGCTTATACCAGTCGTTATTATACTTAGATAAATCTGTAGTATGTTTCGTAGTAGTAATCACGCTTACATTATCTGAATAGTAACCTGTTCAGCTCAACGGCCTGCTTATCCTGGCTTACCTGTTGTGCATAAAGATACGCTGCATTTGTTAACATATCATACTCCTCCTGTGTCTGGTTAAGCATAATTTGTAAGCTCTCTGCAAAGGCTGCAGGATTGTTTAGCGGAATATCAAATCCAATGTTATGTTCTTCAAGTGAGCGCCAAGGTGTCTGGTCACTTATTACGACAGGTCTTCCCGCAGTCAAGCTTTCAAAAATAATATGTCCAAAATTCTCGCCGCGTGTTGGTAAAAAAAGCGCATGATACTGTTGCAGCGTTTCTGTTACTTTTGTATGCTCTATACTTCCTCTATAGTTTACTTGAATATTCCCTGGCAATGAATTTATTAGTTCAACACACTCAGTCCAATAAGCTTCATCGTATACAGGGCCAAAAATGTCAAAAACTATATTGCCATCGAAAGTATATTCATGCAGAACCTGTAATGCATACTTCGTGTTTTTTTCAGGAGATATACGGGCCACACTTGCCAAACGTAACATACCGGTTTGCTTAGATAAACCACTAAAAGAAAGGGTATAAATCTTCGGAAGATTTGGCGCAATCTTCACTTGTTGATTTTGTCCAAACAAGTTCCTGATGTGCAGTTCCTCTGTATTGTTAGTAGCATGAAAGCAGACATGCCTGTAAAAGCCAAGTGCTTTAGCCATCTGCAGGAAAAGTTTTTTCTTACCCCCCTTTACATCAATGGCACTTGGTGCCAGCATGCCCCTGGCTGAAACAATTACTTTAACATCATTAAATTTCCTGGAAATAAGCAACGGAAAAATTGAATAGTATAAAGAGTAGATGCCGTTAATAAAAATTATGTCCGGTTTAGCATCAAGGGCTGCCTTTGCCAAAGCAGTGTAAGTAAGTCTTCTGTTAGAGGCATAATAAACCTGTAGGTAAGTGTTTGTTTTAGTCCAGCTATCTGATATTATGCTTTCGTACGGTTGTACCTCACAATAGTCTATATTGCGTGTAATTACATAAAAGTCAAACTCCCCTTTTAGATGCTCCATCATATTCACACAGGATTGCACCGGCCCGCCGGCTTTATAACCTGGCAGGAACCAGTCAATGAAGATGAGGATGCGGGGTTTAAAAGGTGACATTAAATCTGCTTGTACAAGTCAATGTAACACTGTGCAATGGCCTTGTTGCTAAAGCGGCTGCAGTTATCTAGTCCTTTTCTAACTAAATCGTTACGCAAGCCTTCACTATTTATTAATTCAGTAAAGCCGTTTCTAATATCTTCTATACTATAAGGATCTACAAATAAAGCACCACTGCCGGCCACTTCAGGCATAGCACTGCAATTGCTGGTAAGTACAGGTTTTCCTGTTGCTTGGGCTTCTAATATAGGCAAACCAAAACCCTCAAATAAAGATACAAAAGAAACTATATCTGCTTCTGCATATAAGTTACGTAGCTCTTCACCTGAAACTTCATTATAGTTTATAAAGTCTATCTTGTTTTCCTGAAGTAACTGAAGTTGCTCTACATTTAATGATCCAACTATAACCAGTCTGCAGGAGAGTCCTTTTAAAGCAGCGATACACCGCTCTAAATTTTTATTATACTTCGTGCCTACTTGGAGTATAGTTGGCTTATTGTTATCAAACTCCTTAAAGGTACACTTATAAAGAGGGGAAATAATATTGGGAATAACAATTACTTTTGATGGGTCTACCTCCAACTTACTAATTAGCTTTTGTTTTGTAGTCTCAGACACAACAGTAACATATTTTACTTTAGCAATTGGCAGTTTTAACCATAAAAAGTTAAGTAGATAGTTCGCTATTTTATTTTTCCTTTCCAGCGACTCGATATCATGGATGGTAAGTATGGTTTTGTTTTTTGGGAGTAAAGCAGCAATAAAGTTTATGTCTCCTGTTATATGATTTATAGTTCCTTTGTTTTTAAATGCTTCCCATATTAATTTTATCCTGTTCCATACTCCACTACTGTGTCTGCTCAGAACATAATTTGTATAATGCACATCACCAGGAAACTCTTTCTGGACTTCCATAAAAAGCTGCTCAATACTATAAGCACCAGCTCGTGGCTTGCGAAAAAAGTAGGTGATGTGCATGCTCAATTAAATCTCTACTTTTAAAATTTTTCTGAATGCCCAGAAAACAATAAACATAGCTATAGATGCCTTAACGAGGTAATTCAAAGTAGTAATCAAATCAGTTTCAGCTTTTATTACCTGTAAAAAGAGAAAAGGAATCCAGAGTAGCAAGGTTGGATTTTCCTGACTTTTAAAAAGTACTAAACGAAGTATTATACTAAATAAAAGGCCTGCAAAAAGCATAAAAATAATACCTCCGGTACGTCCATAGTTGGCATAAGCTTCCCCGATAATACTAATGTTCATACTCGTACCTGCCTGCATTTCTATTCCTGTAAAACGAAGCATATTTTCTCTTCCTCCTGCAGTAGCTTTAGATTCAGCAATAAAACGAGGAAGCAAAGAAGCCTTAAAGGCATTCTGTATAGTCTCACCATCAGCAAAAGGCTGCTGGTAGGGTACATAATTCATAACCCGTGCAATGATCCATCCTTGATTAAGTCTTGTTATTGTAAGTTCATTTTTTTTTGCTTCAAATAATTCACCCGGTGATTGAAGTGTTGTTAACATCATACCTGTAAACAACTCTGTTCTAGCAAATGAACTGAGCGAGGCATTAGCCCAAGCAATATTTCTATATTGATACTTTATTGACTGTAATACTAACAATAAAAAGAAGCCAACAATCACGTATGCCAATTTCTTTGGCATACTAACATAGTTTTTTATACAATAAATAAAAACGAAGAACATTACCCAAAGCAAAAGGTCATGAAATATCGCTGAAGCCAGTACCTCTAAAAAAAGGGAAGCAAAAACAGCATAGAGTACCAACTTATTACCTGTTTTACCTAAGTATAAATAAAACGCTCCAATATATTTTAACTGAGAAACCAGGTACAAAAAGAAATAAAGAGCAGGTGGTGCAAGAGGTGCTATAATACCTGCTGCAAATCCAACACCTAACAAATAGTAAGCACTTTGTGCTTTATCTGTAGTAGCTTCTTCAAGCCGCCCGATTTGAGTAATAGATATTTTATGGGCTTTTAATACAGGTAGAGATAAACCAATATGATAGAGTATTGTACCCGGAATGATGTAACTAAAATAAACATCTTCCGGCACATGCATTTTATAAAATGGGTGATTAATTCCGGTATAGTAGCTTAAAATAGGGCCTATTATCCACTGAAGTGATGCTATAAAGACAATAACTAAGTTAACAGGTATTCCTTCACCAAAGCCAAATAAAAGATTTACAAATACATAAGAAAAGAACAAAGCCCCTATTAATGCCCAGAAAGACAAGCTTGTGAATACAAGCAACAAAGTAGCAATACAAATTAGTATCCCTATTTGGTAGCCTAATTTATAATTTTGCACACTCCTAACCATTGAAAAGCAATCGATTATTTACCTATATAATTTATAAGCGCGGAACATATCTCGTGATAATTCCAGCAACCAACTTTTATTTGAGATGCCTTCCCCATATGTTTTATCTGCTCATTAGCCTTATTAGAAATCTCATCTAGGATAACAATAAGTTGGTTGAGATTATCCGTTTCAAATATATAACCGTTATTACATTCATCAATAAGGTCTTTAGCTCCACCAACTTTATTGCTGGCAACAACAGCAAGTCCACTTGCCATAGCTTCATTCAAACACAGGCCCCAAGTTTCTCCTGGACCTTGAGATGGTAACACCAATACATCTCCAAGCCTGTAAACAATTGGCATCATAGATTGATTCTGAAACGGAAGAAACTTGATATTCGATGACTCCTGAGCCAACTGTTTAAGTTCATCTTCCAAAGCTCCATTACCAATCATTAGTAGAAAAGTTTCAGGATGATTTAGTTTTTTAAATGCATTGATTAATAATTTTGGGTTCTTTTTACACTCGAATTTGCCTGTAAATAAAAAAACTTTTCTATTAGCATCAATTTTTAATTCCCGTCTTAGCTCTGCTGCTTTTATATCATGCTCAGAAGAACTAAATCTATCATTATCAATTGCATGTGGAGCATATAAAAGTTTTCTGTTTGGAACTCCATGCTTTTGAAAATACTGTTTATTATTCTCTCCAACGTATAAGGCTACATCTATATGCTTATATACCAACGTAAGAAAAGCTCTTCGCATTAATGTCTTGAAGCCAGGTTTTTCATCCAATAATGTTGAATCCCCTCTAAAAATAATCTTTGCTTTATTATAGAAATGCCAAATAATCTTTAAATGACTGTTAAAGCTCCATCCATACACTAATATGTGGGTAGCACCAAAAGATTCAATTTCATTAGTTATTGTTGGGTTTACAATTCCATTAAATTTTGTAGTAGATGGATTTACAGCCGTGTTCTTTACAAACATATAATCGTAGCCTTCTAGCAGAGGTATATCCCATGATATAGTTTTTTTAAAACCAGGATCAGTAAAATCAGAAGATTCTCTCCCTAAGGTATAAAATACCCTAACTGCAAAGCTGTTATCCTGTGCTAATAACCTAAAGAGCGGTGCATTGTATTGGATTGGATGAGATGTTATAATAGCCAGTTTATTCATAACCCCCTCTCTTTGCAAGCGCCAGATTTAAATGCTTAGCTAATATACTTGTAACATTATATGCCGAATACTGCTCGAATGCAGTCTGATCTACTTGTGCAGGGTTAAAAGAAGCGTGAAAGCTACGATAGGTATTAAGCTTTTCCCCAAATGTATTATGAATCGTAACAATATCCGTTTCGCCTTTAAACTTTAAAACTATACCTGCCTTTGATTCTTCTATAACCTTCCCAGCCGTACTAGCGCCATGTAGTATTGCTAGTATAGGTTTCTGCGATAAAATACCTTGGTAAACTTTTGAGGGTGTATAGTGAGGCTCAGTACTCCCTAATACAAATACTCCATCAGCTGAATCCAAATGCGTTAGCACATCAAGGTAAGGAATTCGTTTCGGGTACTCAAAGACTACAGTTTGCCAAAGTCCAAATTTCTCTGCCAGTGCTTTTATAGTAAAACTAGCTTCGTCATTAGCACGGCTACCTGTTCCAATAAAATGTAACTCTATATCAGAAGCTGATTTATTAGCTTGAAACCATTCAAAGATTACCTCCAGTGGTTTATAGGCTTTAGGTAACATTGCCCCGGCGTAAACCAGCTGCAGCTTATTTGGTCTTTTGGAAAAAAGATATGGTTTAAGACTAAGAGCCTTAAGTGCAGCATGGTCATCCGCTTCTCCGCCATAAGGCATAGCTACCTGCACGGCTTGTTCATACAAATGAGGATTCCGTTCCAGAACTGGTTTGTAATAGCCTTCTGCAACACCAGTTATCAGAGACGCTTTTTTAACTGCTATTGGCTCTAATATACCTGAAAGCTGTGTACTAAACCAATGGCGAGAAAATATGCGATCGCTCCCCGCAAAAACATGTACCCAAGGATCGATGTAATCTATTCCATAAGGAATGCCTGTTTTAGAATGCACTGCTCTACCCAACAAAGAGGCGTAAAACGATGGTATTGGAATATAAATAAAATCAGGTTTTTCAATATCAATAAGCTGTAGAAGCTTTCTGTATAATTGATATCCGCCACGCAAGCCTATATCCCCTATTATGCGCACCGGACCTGTTGGGAGAGCGTCAGCCGTTTCAACCTGCAAGTCAGAAGTTACTAGTTTCTGCAGGTTCCAGTCTAATTTTTCTTCATAGTGGTCATGGTGTACAGTAAGTATTATAGGCTTCCAACCAAATGAAGGCAGGTGCTTTGCAAACAAACGGGTACGATGTACCGCAGCTAAATTAGACGGAGGGAAATGCGGAGAAACAATAATTACTTTCTTCATGCTTGCTTAAAAGTAGCCTTATTCCACAAAGCTAGTAACTTTTGAGCTTCCGATTCAAAAGCAATCTCTTTGGCTTTAAAAAATCTATTACCCTTCTCAGCCCTAATGGATTCTAGATTTTCAAGAATATAAGAAATACCTGATTTGATCGAATCAATGGTCTGTTCACAAATATAGCCTTCATCCATAAAATGATTCATAAACTCTACCTGGGCCTTTGTATCAGTGACAAGCACAAAAAGACCTGCCTGCTTGTATGCAAAAATCTTATTGGTTAATGCAATGTTCCGGTTATAATCAGCACTTATTAATTCCAAGGCTAAACCTACATCATACTTCGAAAGTTCTTTATGCAATATATCCTGTTTTAAAGGAGCAATCACTTTAAGATACTTTCTATGCTGTATCCATTGATTAGAAAAGTGAGAATTTATGTTACCGATGAGTGTTAGTGTAACAGCATCACAAAACGGATCTAGTGCAGGCAGTAAAAGTTCAAGTCCGCGCCCATGGTTAATGTTTTGAGAAAACCAAACTAATTTTAACTTCTCATCTAGGTTATTTTCAATTAGCGGCAGATCAAATTCATTGCTATAAAATGAATTATTGATTGTAAAAACAGGTATTTGGCATAGCTTCTCTACTTCCCGGGCAATAAGCGGTGAGGCAGCGGTAACAAAGGAAGCCTTACATAGAATTTTTTGCATCAGTAACTCACGGCGCCTTTTCTCATTTGCAGCATCTACATGTATAAATTCGCCAGGGTGGTAGTCTTCCACGTCAAAAATGAAGGGTAAATTATATTTTTTTGATAAAATAAAAGCAGGAAAAAGTGTACCTAAATTATGGCTTACTACAAAATCATACCTGAATTTAGACAATTCTTTTAGTTTCTTTGTTAATAGGATACTTCTTTTATCTGAAGCCCAAGCACACAATTCTAAAGAGAATGGAAAAACTCTGTTTAGCAATTTAGCAAGCTGATGTAACACTGTTGTCTGTAACCAGCTAAATAATGACCTACGTGTTAAAGGAAGGTAAATAAGCTTAACCTCATTAAACTCTTGCTGATACAATTTTTCTAACTCAGTAGTCCACTGCCTTAAATCAAACAATACTACAGTTACTTTATAACCATTTGATAAAGCCAATCTTATATCTTTCACTAATCTTGGATTAGCAGAAAGATTTGTTGTTGTAAGTAAGAGAAGGTGCATTATTGGTTTATCAACTCAGAGTATATTTCTAAATACTTATTACCCACTCTTTCGAAGGTATCTGGTTCAATAATGTTATCTTTTAATTGAGACAACAACTGAGACTCGTTTAATAGTCTCATCAACTGTTGTATTAACGAACCCACCTTGTTAAAATCAAATAACAAACCGTTTACATTATGCTGTATTTGTTCAGCATTCCCATAAACATTTGAAGCAAGAACGGGAATGCCTGCCGCAAAAGCTTCTTTAATAACTAGAGGTGACATTTCAGAAAAGGTAGAAGGCAGGCATAATACATGATATTTACTCAAAACTTCTACAGTTGTACCTGGTTTAATACTACCACACCACTTAATATTATTACAGCTTTTACTTTCTTCTCTCCAGTAGCTTTCATATTCATCACCTGAACTTTGACCATAGATATCTAGTGAAACGGAGCTGGAGTTAAGCTTTTTTAGTGCTTCAATTAGAAGGTGCAAACCTTTAAAATGGCTTATTCTACCAACAAAAACTAATTTGATTTTAGGAGGTATTTCATTTTTTACCTTTTTAAAATTTGTTGAAAAAGAAGGTAGACTTTGGGTTACTAAAGAAATTTTATCCGGATTAACCCCATTTCGAAGTAATATATGTTTATACCAATCAGTAATAGTTACAACTTTATCACAGGCATTCGTTAATCTCATTAAGTTCTGATGTTTTCTTTTAATAATAAACGGATAACCAATAGCTGTACCTATAGCATTATTTAATTCTGAAGCGTCAAGTCCCAAATTATAAAAGATTCCAGATACAAAAGTCAAAGCTTTTTTTTGTATTAATGGTAAGTTTTTAGAAGTATACACACAAGAAGCACAAACTAAAGGTTCTATTATTCCTTTACAGGGAGTTTTACCATTAAGCATCAGGTTACCTGTCATGCAGCTATACCCTGCCAAATGAAATGTCATTAAAGTTTTGAAACCATGTGCTTTTGCTAACTCTACATGATGTAATGTTATACCATTACTACCCGCTAATTCCTGAAAATGAACAATATCTGGCTTTAATTCTTTAAGTAACTTTTCAAAAAATACTAAACCATTAGGCTGCTTTTTACCCATTATGAGAGCCCTGTTACTTACAGAGGGCTCAGCATATTGATGCACATTGATACCATTATAAGAATAGGTATTATTAACTGCTGAGTTGTAATTAGGAATAATGACATCAACCTGATGCCCGGTACTTTTAAGAAAAGAGGCAAGCAAAGAAGTGTATACTTCAGTACCTGCTACTTGGAAAGGTAAATAATGGTTAAGTACTAAAACAACTTTCACACGATTAGTGGTAAATAAATAAACTAAAACAATTTATAGAAGGTTTTTATTTTATTCTTGAAATTAGAAACTTGGCTAAAACTAAACCCTAATTTAAAAAGCCCTAGCAGTGCTGCGCCTTTTATAGTAGGGCTGATCCTAAAGCTCCTTTTAAGCCAATAGCCTGCTGTTGTATAATCTAAAGCATACAAAGCAGCTGCGTCATGTCTCAATACTTTAATTAACTTTTGTTGAAACTCAGGACTTACTTTATCAAAGTATTGTAGTCGCATATGCAATGCTTCGTCAATTGTCTTTGCCCAAGTGCTTTTTCTAGAAGTTAGTGAATTCAAATGCTTTCTATAAGAAGCAGTAGTTTTAGGTATGTAGGCAACTTTATATTTATTTGATAATCTTAGCCATAAATCATAATCCTCTACCCAAAAATAAGTGTTAAAGCCACCTACAGTTTTTGCAGCTTCAGTTCTTACTAATGGTGAACATGATTGAATAAAATTAAATAATAACAATTCTTCTAAAATAGAACCTTGAGGCATTAACCACTTATTGTATTTCAAAGACTCTAGGTATGAAGTATTTAATAAAACCCCATCCGCATCAATTAAATTTGTGTCAGAGTACACTAAAGCATACTCTCTACCTAAATTTGTCAAAATATCAACCTGTTTTGATATTTTATCAGGATTCAAGATGTCATCACTTCCTACATATTGAAAGAACTCACCATTACACAGATTAAAGAAGGTATTACAAGCTTCGCAGGGTCCTTTATTATTATCATGAATTAAAAAAGTAACATTTAGTTCTGTATTGTTGCGAATCCACTCATTCACAACTTTAACAGAGTCATCAGTAGAAGCATCATCCACTACAAAAACTTCGATGTTTTTATAAGTCTGAGCTTTAACACTTTCAAGTGTCTGAACAATATAATTACTACCGTTATAGTTGGGTATTCCTATACTAACTAATGGAAGCATGCTCTATACTTGTTATATGTTTGACTGAAAAAGGATCTCTGTCTATGTTTGTTATATAATTACCTTTCAATGATCTTTCAAAGTGAGGAGACTTTTTATAAAAAAGATATAATAGATCGGATAACTTTAATCTTGACTTTCTAAAAATTTGAAAGGCTTTTTTTATTTTAAACTTGATGACATATTCTTTAACGAAAGCTACAAGAAAATTTCTCTTGATATCTCTATAAGCTTTTTCTTTTTCAGTTTTTGTAAGTGGACAAGTATCATTAAATAAAATAATGCTATTGTATTCTAGAGCCTCAATATGCCCAGCTAAATTCAGCTTCAACCTAGAGCTCGCTTGTCCAGGAGATACTCTCCACCATGCAGAACCTTCAGGAATTAATAGCACATCATGCAACATTGCGATACTTTTCTTTATAAATGTATCACCTGCTATATACTTATCTGTAATTCCAACCTCTCTTAATATGCTTGTCTTAAATAATGTATAAGGAAAGCCATGCAATGTGACACTTCTACCAAAGTAATCAAACAGAGCAACCTGCCTGGGAGACAATTTACATGGATAAATAAAATAGTTTCTAGGAGGCAATGAAAGTGCCATGGCGCATTCAGGAAAAGCCATTAGCATCTTTACCATAAATTCTAATCCATGTGGGTAAAGTACATCATCACCATCAATAAAAATAAAGTATTCCCCTCTTGCTAAAGATAAGATTTTACTCCTGTTAGGGTATTCATTAATGTTTATCTCATTACGGTAAGCTTTAATTCTTAAATCCTGATAGCTATTTATTATATCCCATGTTTCATCTGAAGATGCATCATCAGAAATAATCAGCTCAAGATTAGAGTAACTTTGTGCAAGTACACTTTCAATAGCAATTCTAACAAATCGAGCCGAGTTATAAGTAACCATGCCTACGGTTACAAGTGGATTTTCACTTTTATTTATACTATACATTTTATTTGAACACTTCGAGGAGTTGCTTCTCAACTACGGAAGCATTAAAAGTACTGTGTGCTTTTTCAGCAATGTTTAAAGAGTTGAAATTGTCAGCTTCACCTTTAAACCGAATGATAGTCTGAGTTAATGAATTTATATTGCCAGACAAATACAGAAACCCATTTACCCCCTCTTCTACCAGCTCTGTTGAAGCCCCAGAATCTGAAGCAATCACAGGTACTCCCATTTTAAAAGCTTCAACTGTTACTCTACCAAATGCTTCCATTCTTGAACACATCAGCAAAGCATCAGCATTTAAAAAAAATGAGCAAACATCCTGTATTGGCCCCATAAACTTTATATGATCGGTCGCATTGTAGAGTGCAATATAATTATCTAAAATTTCTTTATATGCAGAACTTACTATAGGACCTGCAATTGTAAGTGAACAATTTAGCCCTAATTCCCTGCTAAGAATAACAGCTTTGATAGCATCTAGTTGATTTTTAGCAGGTGATATTTGTCCCAGCATAACGAGATGCAGTTTATCAGCTTCCCTTCTAGGCCTTAATCCCCCCATTGTTAGAACAGGGTTATAAACTAGCTTCAATTTTTCTTCAGGAATAGAGTTTTTATAAAACTTAGCCATTGAAAGCGAATTGACAGCAACCTTATCAGACATATCTCCTATCCACATTTTAGCTTTAGCCATACCTCCAGGTAGTGAGAACCCATGATCTTCCTCACCAAACTCATGTACAAACCAAACATGCTTTATTTTAGCACTTTTGGCTACTAATGCTCCAATATTTATAGTTATTGTATTTGTTGTTACAAAATCAGGTTTAATTTCAGCTATTAATTTTCCTAGCTGCCCAAAAGCAATAATATTTCTAATCTTTCTCTTTACTTGAGACTTGAAGCTAGTTTTCTGATTAATTTTTAGAGGAACAGTCCAGGAATAATAAGGAACAACAAAACTTGGTATTCCTAATAACCCTGCTCTTTTATTAAGTGACCCAACTTTGGGAACAATAAGATAAATTTCAAAACCACCATTCTGAACAAGTATTTGGAAATGCTCCAGCAGGCATATATTAGCACCGCTTATCGACGCTTCATGAGCAAGCCATAGAATCCGGATTTTACTCATCCGAATATTTCTTCTTTTGTAAAGCCATTTTTAGAGCGCCAGCAGCTACCCTCCAAAGCACAAGATTTTCCATATCGATCGACCTTAATATTTCACTTGCCTTTAACAATCTTGATTTTGTGTCGTCATTTACTATACTTTTATAATAAGGCATCCACTCATTTAGTTTCAACTTAAAGCCAGCGAATTTATTTATGGGACTTAATTCTTTAATTAATGATAACTTCTTGATAATTTCTTGTTCTTCCTGCTTAAAATTTTGAAACGTAGAAACCGTTTTAGAATTCTCATGGTACCTAAAATGCACTAGCAAATCATCGAGTACCTTGATGTTCGAAAATTTGCTCAAATAACGTATGTATAGATCCCAATCAAATGCATAATGGAAA
The DNA here is from genome assembly GCF_023630255.1 of Pontibacter deserti. Classification (NCBI taxonomy): domain Bacteria; kingdom Pseudomonadati; phylum Bacteroidota; class Cytophagia; order Cytophagales; family Hymenobacteraceae; genus Pontibacter; species Pontibacter deserti. The sequence goes on from NZ_JALPRS010000001.1 coordinate 1,257,440, forward strand.
GAATCATCAATTCCACCACACTTTTCGATTAATTGTCTTTTTAACCAAACACCTGGCTGTACAAACTGAACCCCTGGCTCCCAAAGTAATAAGCCTTTCGCTGAAAGTTTAGAATGCTTAACGTCTTCTAAAATTTCACTATCTCTAAAAATGCGTACCTTTCCAGCTACAATATCAGCACCTTCATCAAAACCTTTAGCAACAGCTTTAAGAGCACCAGTCTCTAAATAATCATCAGAGTTAATCCAATTAAAAATGTCACCTCTGCATAGTTTTAATCCTTTGTTAATAGCATTAGCTTGCCCTTCATCCTTTTCGCTTACCCAATACGTTAAGTAGTTGCGATATTTCTTTATAATTTCGACTGTATTGTCATTACTTCCCCCATCTATTATTATGTACTCAAAATTTGCGTAGTTTTGACTAAGAACTGAATCAATTGTTTGTTCAATATAATTTCCTTGGTTGAAACTAGGAGTTACTATTGAAATTAACTTATTTTTTTCAGACATCAGTGAAACAGATAAAGATTAAAAAGTAGCAATTCAATTAAAAAAGAGGTATAAAACTTTTACACAATTCTACTTGATTTATGTTTTATCATCTTCCAAAATTTCTTAATAACTGGAAATTCATAATATAGCTCAATTAGTCTAAGTTTTAAGTAGGAACTTAAAGAGTAAAAGGAATAATTTAGATCAGAGTAAAGAGAAGCCTTGAACAAAAGTGGGCATCTGTAGAAATAATATGAATATAAGAACCTGTATGGATTGACACAGGAAACTGTCCAAGGTTTATGTTTAGTAGTAAAGTGAATTATAACTTTATCTGTAATTGATTTAACCACTTCACTTTTACTAACAAACCTTGGGACATCTTGAAACATTACATTAAATTTATTATCTATTTTTTTCCAATTATTAACCAATACTGCATTTAAAGCACACTGATCACCATAAGGGATCTTATCGGGATTTAACTTAATAAAGTCAATTGCTTTCTGACTAATTTGTAATTTATTCCAAACATTTAAATTAATGAGTAAAACTCCAGAATTAAAGTAATTTCCAGGCTCAAAAATTCTTAAGTCTTCTCTTATTGAAACGTTTGAATCTACGACTGCTGCCAATGGAACATCAGTTATAGGAACTTCTAACATTTCATCTAATTTGTTTACTACTACTATATCAGTATCAAGATAAATTAAAGTATCAACGTTAGCGGGAACTATAAGCGGAAAGAAGATTCTATAGTAGATAGCTGACGTAAACCAAGGATGATCAGGCAGATTTAGTGTTTCAGGTTGAAATAAGTCAATTGTATAGAATGTTATTTTAGAATTGTTAGTTAGGACAAAATTCTTGATTTTTTCTTTTATTTGCTCTTCTATACCAGTTATAATTACATGAAAATGAAAATAACTTTGTTTATTGTTTAAAAGAATAGAAGTTATTAAGACACAAAATGGCTTAAAATACCGATCATCGCAAGAAATTGCAAGGTTTATGGTTTTACATCTTCCATTTATCATTCAAGTACAATAAAATTAGATTATTATATTCTTAGGAGTACATATAAGCCATTCCATTATAGCAGGCCTCTCTTCTTTTAGAATCAAAAATTTATCATATAGACTAAAACTGTTCAATTCTTTGTAAGAATAAGTTTTAACTTTTTGTATATCATCTATACTCTTTATTAATTCAATATTATGAGTTTCAGAAATCAAAGTAAATAAGAGATTTGAAATAGAAATATCGATAAAATCATGTGTTTCAATAATCAAGTCACTTTTTGATAATGAATTTAGATTCAATTCGTTGAATAAATACTTTTCATAGCCTTCGCAGTCACAAATTATTAAACATCTTTTCCCAGATACAAGTTTGGACAATTCAAAAGGTGTGCATTCTCCTCTTATCTCAAATCTATCACTTAACCCATTCATTTTTGCCATCTCAAGGCACAATTTCCTTGCCTTATCATCTATATCATATGCTATTATATTCGACTCTTTGAATTTGAGCCCTAACCCTACAGCATAATAACCTTCAGCACAACCAATATCAATGATTGACGAATAAGAATTATTTAGAAGGTTACCCAAAGCTTCCTCTAACTCTTTCTCATAACTACCTAACAATTTAGGATATAAGGAACTACCAACTGATCGCATTGAAGGGTAGACCATATTCTTAAAATGACCATTAAGAACTTTTTTAGAATGAAAAAGCCGATCAAACTTATTATTCTCATCTAAGTTTTCTCTAGCTTCAGTAGTATTTCTCATAGCGTAAGCAAATCTTCCAAGCACAGCAAATGGATAAAGAATTTTCCAACCGAAAGAAGTCCTTACAATTCTTTTTAAACTAGATTTAATAACCTGCTTCATCGAATTAGTTAAAAAGTGTGATATTAATTTTACCTTCTCTAGTGAAAAGAAAATCAATAATTTAAGTAGTAATATTAATTTTATTAAATATATTCATTTAATATCTTATAGATTAAATTTTGACCCTATTGATCTGGGATTTAATTAAATATAGAAAGATAATGACCCGAATAAATACATAATGGAATATAGAATCAATTACTTATCACTTATCAATAAATTCTCTTTTAACATTTTCTGCACCAACCATCACTTTGGCTCCCATAACAATAAACCTTTAGCTGAAAATTAACATGAAGTGTTTCCCGATAGTATGGTTGCCTTAGAACTTTTTACATTGTCAGAAATTACACTAACGCTATAATAAAAAATTCTCAACAATAGTTTACAACATAAAAGTCTTTAAGTATTTATATAAGTATAACCAGTTAAAAATTTCTCTAGTTTATTACTTTTAACTTTTATTATGAAGTCTTATTAATTCTATATTTTTACAAATCCAGTTCCTAATTTATTTATAATACTTCCTAATATTCAAAACAATTATTATCTGTACTACCACTATCAAATCAAAAATAACTGATTGATCAAAGTAATAAACTTAAATGAAATTAGGGTTACTATAGAAATTTTACTATCAACTATTATCATATCAGGCATTTTCTCTATTTAAGATTTGTTCAACTAATGCTTGAAATTTATGAATATCCAAAACTATATCTTCATCAAGAAGATGATTTAAAGTATCTTTTACAATACTACCCTCACCAACTAAATAATGATAGTTCAGGTCAACATGAGAGGCAATTGTCCAGTAGCACTGGTTAACATAATTTGGGCTAAATATTTCAACAACAGTTGAACCCGGTTTACAGAAAACAAGATTTGATAAACCAGCACCATGAACACCAATTATTAAATTTGTATTGTAAAACAATTTAACTTGTTCAGACACAGACATTGATTCCAATTCAATTACTTTTACTCCTAGATCTTGAAGAACTGGGCGTAATTCTTTAAAATTTGATATTTTCCTTTTTGATGCATTATTACGTGAAATGAATATTGGTTCTTGGCTATTGTTTTCGCTTTCAATCATCCATTCTTTAAAAAGATATCTTATCATGTTAACAACTCTTATAGATGCATTGCCAGACAACCCACTGAGTGAAGGAATCACCAAATTATCGCAAACATAGTAGTCGTGAACATCCAATTCAATTGTAGAAGTTTTTTCAATGCCTATATGATTGAGAGTTTCGTTTTGAAATGGCTGCTTCCTGCTATTGATAAACCATACCTTAATATCTTGTAGTTTAGATTTAGAATGCAAAACCCATCCTATTCTTGGAATAACATCAAACATCCAATGAAAATAATTATTACTCGCATCAGCTGCAGCAACCACAGTAGAAACATATTTAATATATATTGGCTTTTTGAATACTACTTGATGTAATAAACTATGATCATAAATATTTCTTCCTATTTCAACAGTCACATCCTTAATAATCTCATTCTTATTTGTTAAGACGGCTCCATTACGTCCAACAATTTTCACATCTTGTAGATTAGCAATAAAAACTTCTTCCGAATCATAAACTAACCCTGGAGCTCCTTTTTCAAATTTCCAATGAGAACAGAATAATGACTTAGCTGGCTTTCTCTTTATTGACTCTGAATTATATAGAATTAGATAATTAGTAAGGGAATTAAGCTTAGAAAGCTCTTCTTTGATACTAACAACTCCTCTTGCATTTATAATGAAGTCAAATTTGATAGGTGCTAAAATAGTCTTGATAAGTCGCTTAAAGTGGTGTTTCAGCAAGCTATAAATATACATAATCTTTTATATATTAGCAGTTTAGAGACGCAAAGCTTTTGACTAGGATAGATAATAATCTTTAAATATAATCAAGTAAAGACATATTGAAGCCGCATAAATTTGTTTTGCATCTTCTTTCCTGAAACAAACTATTTTAAATTAATTATTCAAAAGCTCTAGCATCTACAAGATTTGCTAAAGTTAATAGAGTGCTATTTATAAGAAAATTTCTATAAGCATATAGCTTATCTAAATATTCGTGCATATCAAAAGCAATCTATTTATTAAATACTCCAATCAACTAACTCTTTTACAACTCGCAATGGATTTCCAGCATAGATACATCTATTTATTGATAACTTTTGGTGTACAATACTACCAGCTGCTATTACACTTCCATAAGGAATTATAGATCCTTTCAATATTGTACATCTAGCTGAAATCCATACTTTATCTAAGATAACTATAGGTTTATCTTCATTAATCTTTTGATTTTCTTTTGTGATACTATGAAAATCAGTGTCCATTATAAGGCAATCCCAAGATATCAAGCAATCATCTCCGAAGGATACTTCTAAAAACGCGACAATACTACTTTCAGCAGTTAAGTTAAATCTATTACCGAATATAATAACTCCATTTTTACCAACTGAGATTCTAGCTCCGTGACCAATAAAAATTGATTTTTTAAATTTTATAAGTCCATTAACCTCCCAAATTGTACGAGATTTTTTTTTATCAAATATACCTACATTGCCAAAGCCAATCTTTATCATTCCAAAAGAAACATCACTAAGTAATTGAACTTGCCCTTTTAATGTATGTAGGTATACATTCGATGAAACTAGAACAGGAAGTTTAATAGCAATTTTAAATGGAAAATAATGAAAATTAAACCTTAAAGTATTTAGGTTTATGTACTTAAGCATTCGAATCATTTGCTTTAGCAACTATGAGTTGATAGGTTGTTAAATTTTGAAAGGAACATATCTTTTAGTTTTCTTAACTATTTAATAAAAGATCTTTCAGACTATAGTTCATTAAAATAGTAAACTTTCAGGAAGTATTTATTTAATATTAACTCCTAGTCCAGACCATTTTATTTGTTTTTGCATATTAGGTTGTTATATAAGTTAATATATAATTTACCTTTATATCTTATTAAGGTAATACTTCAGCATAGTTTTAAATTGCAGGAACGTCGACTTTCTTTTTCGGTTAGCCCACACACCTTTAACATAGTCTCTCTCAAAAAGCTTAATCTTATAATATTTTTTTGGATGTTTTAGTGGGAAGTTTAGCTTCTTAGCAGGTAAATTATTTGCAGGACTATTTACATCGACTGTATGGTTAGCATTTACTCCGAAACCAATATTAGTTACAAGGTTTCTTGAAGGCACTACAGACAGTTTTTCATTATCTATCTGCGCAAAGAGCCATTGATAATCCCAAGTATCAATGTCATTGTTTATAATTCTGTCAAATTGGAACCTAAGATACTGTACCCAGTCCCAATCAAAAGATTTAAATTGTTTAAACAACTTAAGGAACAAGTAAAGATTTTTATGCTTCATTTGCTTCCAATGTTTTAGCTCATAATCAACCAAATCTACACTTCTACGCCAAGTTGCCCAGCCCCACATGTTCATATAATTGGTAAAAAAGTAGCTGTGTTTTCTGTCGTCATCAAATCCAAAGTTGCTACCATTTATTGATATAACATTATAATCATTCTTGTACTTCCGTAGCATTTCATCACAAAAAATGAAAAAATCCTGAGAAGGCAAACAATCATCTTCCAAAATGATACCCTGTTCTTCCTGATCAAAAAACCATTTTATGGCACTACTTACAGCTCTAAAGCAGCCAAGATTCTTCTCACGTATCAAATATTTAACTTCACAGTTCCAGCTAACTTCGGATACAATATTTTTTACTAATGCATAATTCGTTATATCATTACAGTTGGATTCACGAGGTCCATCTAAAGCAATATAAAGTTTCTGCGGAGAAGCTATTCTTATTGCCTCAAAAACTACAGCGGTTTCTTCAGGTCGATTAAAAGCTAGGAATAAAATTGGGGAATTAACCATATCTTACCAATAGCAACCTCCCTCTACCTTTTCTGAACCATTAACAACTTCATTTGAATTAGGTCTTACCCAGTAAGAGTTATACATCTTTGATATTTCAGGATGGTTATCCCACCTCTTTCCTTTAATTCCGAATAAAATTTGAGTGGCACCACCTATATGAACAGCTACTTTCCCTAGGGATTTTACATAAGAAGAAATTGGTAAACCATAAGCTCCAGCACCAATAATAGCTACATCAAAATCATGCTGACTTATTTGATTTAGCATAAAATCAAGAGCCTCAAACCAGCTTTTGAAATCAGTTCTGTTTCCCGCGATAGATTGAACAGCCTTAACTCCTTTGATCTCAAATTCAGGTAATACTAAAGAGTTGGAAAAAATTTTTTCCCTTTTGTTATGATATTGATTAATAATGGTGTCAACAAAGGGATGTACAACTAACACTTTTTTACCTAACAGAGCACAAGACCAAGGGTCTTTAAATAAATAAGGTTCTAGGGCAATTGGATCTAATCTAAACGGGTTAGTACCATAATTATTTATTAAATAGTCTTCGCCGGGTATGAACTTCCAAATTCCAAATGCATCAATTTGTGAAAGTTGGTTTATGAAAAAATCTGAAAACCTACTAATCATTAAATCAGAATTGGGAAAAAAGCCAGCATTAATACACAGATTTTGTTTAACGTTTTCATTCCACTCTGTTTTGTAATTCTGAAATTTATGATGCGATTTTTTCAAATAAGTATCAGAATTTATTTTATTGATCTCTATATAGTTTAAAAGACACGTAGACTCTACCATACCGAGTCGGCTTATAGCAAAGGGCTTATAAGCCAATATCGCATCCTTTATAATCTCATTACTTCTTAATAAGCTGTAATGAGTACTACCTGAATTTGAATATAGAATAGATTCTTTATTAAGGCCTAGAATTCTATAAAGTAGTTTTCCCAGTCTATTTACACCCATTTGAAAATCCATATTAATATAAGCAGAGTATCCTTTCTAGTACCTTCAAAAAGAATGGTTTTTTGAAATTTCCTGCAACTAATGATGCATTCAATTGACCCAATTTTGCAGAAAAATCTAATAAATTTTGAGAAAACATGTTTGTTAGAAAATTTTTCCTAAAAAAGTAATAAACAAGAAGTATTACATCGATATTAGATATCTTTCTAACTGGAATTGCGTTGTGATTGAAAACTTCATTATAAGCTTTAATTTGAGAAGAATTAAGTGCATATATTAGTCTTAAAATATAATTAACAGTTACCTTTTTACGTGTTATAAGGTGTTTCAAACTTAAAAGACTACTTGAACCTGCATAATACCCTAACTTTAAACCTGTGTATAGAATTTGTGTATCGCCAGCACTGCTAAGTATAGTTCCATTTCTATCTATCATTGAATATTTCCGTGCTTTTACAGCAGCAATGTATTCTATTAGAATGTTCTTTCTAACAACCATTCCGGTACCATAAGGAAAATATAAACTTCCCTCTTTGTTATTGTTATCGTAATGGGTACCTTCAATAAACTTCTCTTGATGAATATGTCGAATAGAAGACAAAAATTTTGTTTCTTTCATACCAACATACTCTACTTCAACTACTCCAGGTCCCCAAAGGCCAACTTTAGGATAAAGATTTATAATATCTAATGCATTTGTTAAGTAATTAAATATAGGTTCGTTATCATCATCAAAAAAAACAATCCAGTCATATTTAGCCGAACAAATACCTGCAACTCTTGCTTGAGTTAAACCTGGGCTTTGCTCTTTTATAAAGCTTAGCTGTTTATTCTCCATTCGTTGTACCCAAGCTTTAACTTCAGGGAGCCCACTAATTTCAGAAGTTGAATTATTATCAACTATGATAAATTCTACAGGTATATTTTCGGGAACAAGTAAAGAAGATAAAGAATTAAGAAGTCTCTTGAAGACGACTAAATCTGGGTTATATGAGCAAACAATGATTGAAAAACCTGATACCATATTAAGTTAAAAATTAAAATATAGTTATAAGGTTCTTGTTTAAAAAGATATGATATTCACCACTTGTAGCTGTTAAAAAATTCATATCGAGAAATTTATGTTCGAAAAGGCTAACATCTACGCCTGCATCAGGATGTAGTTCAATGGCAACTATTTTCACCTTCTGCTTAATAAGCTCTAAAGAAACCTCATCTTCAAGTAAAAAAGCTTCTCCTCCTTCAATATCTATTTTGAGAAGGTCCACTTCAGAAAACTGAGAATTTAATGTCAAATCAGTTAAAGTAATGGTTGAAACACCATCACCAGTTGTTCGAGATAACTGATTATCTTGCTTTTGTAGAGTTACTGCCCAAGAATTAGAATCACGGAAACTATTGACGATATGCAAAACTTCATTCGTATGCCAAAGCCCACTTCTTAGTAATTTAAATCTGCTAGCGTCTCCGAAGTTACTGGCTAAATTATGTTTAAGAAGAGCATAACTATGCGGTTCAGGCTCAATACAAGTTATATTAGCATTTGGGAAGTATAGTCCCCATATTATTGCTGATAGTCCAATATTACTCCCACAATCAATTATTTTTTTTACGTTACTACTACCAATATGCTTGGTTAGCAATTCTACAACAGGCCTGTACTCGAAATCAATTAATTGTTGCTTTAAAACCCGAATGTCACTATCCCCTGTTCGGCAGGTTACTACAACCTGAAAGTTTCCAAGGGAAATATTCTCGAGAATAACTTTTTCATCACTAATATGCCTGGCAGTTATATTGCACTGGTGCAACAGCTTATAATCTTCAAGCCTATTACTTAAATCCTGCCACTTCTTCAATTTAGATATAAATCTGCACCTATACCCAAACCTGAGCAGCATAAACTCATATTTATTAAAATAACGTTGATAATTAGATAGCATACCGTAAAAAATAATGGAGTAGAAAAAAGGTTACAGCTGCTTATTTCTCATTCTAATAAGTTTAGCTGGAACACCGGCATATATAGCAAAGTCAGGTACAGATGCTGTTACTACACTTCCAGCACCTACTATTGCACCCCTACCTATTGTAACACCGTCTAATATTCTACATCCAGACCCGATCCATACATCATCTTTAATGATGATACCTTTTGACTGCTCTCCTTGCTGATTAATAGGAATATCGATTCTTTCAAACTTATGGTTAGAGGGTATAACAACGCAATGTGCTGCAATCAAAACATTATCCCCTATTATTACCCCTCTATCATGCCCATAGATAACAGTATAAGGGTTAATGCTACATGAGTTTCCTACAGTGATACTACCCCCATAAGGCATTAATAATACACCATTTAAAAACTCACAGTTGCTCCCAATCTTAACTGAACCTCCTTTAGAAGTATCAATACAATTCTTATTAATGAATGAGTTATTGTTTCCCAGTTCAACCTTTGTTTCTATAGGCGGTATAAAAGAACTTCTAAAAATCCTTCGAAATACTTTTGAAAATAATGACCTGCTAAAACCTAACATTATATTACTTTCCAATCACATTCTACATAAACACTACCTAGATCATTACTGCTGTATTTAGAAAGATCGGACTCGAAATCAATAATATCAAAGCTACACCCTTCATTAACATAATCAAAATTATGTCCATTAGGTATAAATAAAGCAACATCTATTTTATAATTCCCTGCTAATAAGGTGCGTTTTGGTATAGTCACAGCTATCGAAGATATGCTATTCTTGAAAAAAGATTGTTTCAATTCATATGTACTTGAAAAAACTTTCTTTTGCCACTTATCCAGGATAGCTAATCCTATATGGGTCCCATCAATAAATAGTACTCTACTGAGAACTTCAATTTTTATTAAAACATCTTCATTAAAAGAATAAATATTAGAAGTATCAGATGAATCGGAATGAGCAAATTCAATTTTATTAATTTGTGATTCAAGGTTCTTATCAGAGGTATAAATCTTAGTTTGTTCCTTATTCTGCACTAAATAATGGTCAACCGCATTATTTACATTACCTACAAAATCAAATTGTCCATTTTTAAGAACTAAGCCATTATTGCATAATGTAATAACTGAGTTAAGATTATGACTAACAAACAACACTGTTCTCCCTTGCCCCTGACTTACTTCCTGCATCTTTCCGATAGCCTTTTTCTGAAACTCAGCATCTCCTACTGCCAATACCTCATCTACTATTAAAATCTCAGGATCAAGATGCGCAGCAACTGCAAAAGCCAGACGCACTCGCATGCCCGATGAATAGCGTTTTACAGGAGTGTCAATGTAACGCTCTGTACCAGAAAAAGCAACGATCTCGTCCAGTTTACTTCTAATCTCGGCTTTAGTCATACCCAAAATAGCACCATTCAGAAAAATATTCTCACGACCGGTAAGTTCTTCATGGAAGCCAGTGCCTACCTCAAGTAACGAAGCAATACGCCCTTTAGCTTTAATACTTCCAGTGGTTGGAGATGTTACTCTTGAAAGAAGTTTAAGTAAAGTAGATTTACCAGCACCATTTTTACCAATAATACCAAGCACTTCACCTTGCTTCACTTCAAAATTAATATCATGTAGGGCCCAAACGTATTCGCTATTGCCTTTGATACTTCGGTCATTAGTTTCGCCTATTTTAAGATATGGATCTTCTTTACCCCGTATTTTATGCCACCAACGGTTCAGGTCATGCGAAAGCGTACCAGTTCCCAGCTCGCCCAGCCTATACTGTTTCGACAGGTTCTCTACCTTTATAACTATATCACTCATAGCCTATACCGTATCCATAAATGATTTCTCTACTTTATTGAAAACCAAAATGCCCAATGAAATAATGGTAACTGCGAATAATGTAGAATAACCTAAGTACATCCAGCTAAACGAACCTTCTCCTAAAAACGCATACCGGAAAGTTTCAATAATACTTGTCATTGGATTAGCGAGTATATAAGGTTTATATTTTTCAGGCAAAGTGGAAAGAGGGTAAATAACCGGTGAGGCATACATGGCCAACTGCATACCGAATGTTATTAGAAATTTAAGGTCCCTGTATTTGGTGGTCATAGCTGATATCAGCATTCCGAACCCTAAGCCTAATGCAGCCATTAGTACAATCAGGAACGGAACCAGCACTAATGCCCAGTTGGGCTGCACCTGCGCACCTATAACTATAAAATACCCCAGCAATACCAGGAACAGGACAAACTGAACTCCAAATTTGAGAAGGTTGGATACTACTATAGATAGTGGCATAATTAACCTCGGGAAATATACCTTACCAAAGATATTGGCATTTTGGATAAAAGTACTTGAAGTTGAGGTAAGGCATTCGGAAAAATAATTCCAACCAACTATACCAGCTAGGTAGAATAAAGGTCCAGGTATACCTTCGGTTGAGATACCTGCTATGTTGCCGAAAACAATAGTAAAAGTTATAGTTGTAAAAATTGGCTGCAGAAAAAACCATATGGGACCAAGAATAGTTTGCTTATAAACAGCTACAAAATCGCGACGAACAAACATCTGCAACAGATCGCGGTAGCGCCAGACTTCCTTTAGCTGTAAATCAAAAAGACCGGAACTTGGCTTAATAACCAGTGTCCAGTCTTCCTCCTCTTCTTTCATGAAAGTTTTGTTAGTAAGGTGTTCCATAAAAAATACCTCAAAAGGAACTATAAAAATAGTGAATCCTTTTGAGGTATATTAATAAGTGAAGCTATTTTTTTAATTTACATAGCCCTATTCGTGATAGTTCAGCACGCGGTGCCCACCCTCCATCAAATAAGTATCACGCTTAAATAGCTCTATATCTGCCTGCATCATATCTTTAACTAATGCAGGAAGGTCATATTTAGGCTCCCATCCTAGCTTGGTTTTAGATTTGGTAGCATCACCGATTAGCAGTTCTACTTCTGTAGGACGGAAGTAATTTGGATCTACACATACCACTTCCTTGCCTAACTCAATCTGATATTCTGGATTATTGCAGGCAGCAACATATCCTTTTTCGTCTACACCTTCACCTTTAAAGGCAATATCAATGCCTACTTCAGCAAAAGACATCTTCACAAAATCACGAACAGTTGTTGTTACACCTGTTGCAATAACGAAGTCTTCAGGCGTGTCCTGCTGTAGAATCAGCCACATAGCTTCAACATAATCCTTAGCATGTCCCCAGTCACGCTTGGCATCCATATTACCTAAGTATAGTTTGTCCTGCAAACCTAAAGCGATACGTGATGCAGCTCTTGTTATCTTGCGGGTTACAAAGGTCTCACCACGCAGCGGAGACTCGTGGTTGAACAGAATACCGTTGCAGGCAAACATGTTGTAAGCCTCACGGTAGTTCACTGTAATCCAGTAAGCATAAAGCTTAGCTACTGCATAAGGAGAGCGTGGATAAAAAGGTGTAGTTTCAGTTTGTGGTACTGCCTGAACTAAACCATATAGTTCCGAAGTTGATGCCTGATAAACTCTGGTTTTTTCAGTTAATCCTAGAATACGGATTGCTTCAAGAATACGTAATGTACCTAAACCATCGGCGTTTGCAGTATATTCAGGCGTATCAAAGCTAACCTTCACGTGGCTCATCGCTGCAAGGTTATAGATCTCATCAGGTTGTGTTTCCTGAATAATCCTGATCAGGTTAGTAGAATCTGTAAGATCACCGTAATGTAACTTGAAGTTGATGTTCTTCTCGTGCGGATCCTGGTACAGGTGATCGATACGATCGGTATTAAACATAGAACTTCTACGTTTTACACCATGTACTTTATATCCTTTACTTAATAATAGTTCGGCTAGATATGCACCGTCCTGGCCAGTAACACCGGTTATAAGGGCTGTCTTCATTATATTCGATTTGTAAAATAGAGATAAGTATATTTCAGATGCTCTATACTTATACTTCAGAGAATAGTTTCAGAAATTTTATACTTTCTACCATTAAGAAAGTGCAGGCATAGTAAGTTTTTGTTTAAAGTCAGCATATGCCAGTGCGATCCCTTCACGCAAATTAATTTTATGCATAAACCCTGTGTTATGCAACTTGCTTACATCCATTAGTTTACGTGGAGTACCATCTGGCTTTGTAGTATCGAAAACCAATTCCCCCTCAAAACCAATAACGTCTTTTACCAGGAGTGCGAGATCTTTAATCGAGATGTCTTCGCCGGTGCCAATATTAACAAGTTCACGCTCATTGTAATGCTCCATAAGGTAAAGACAAGCCTCAGCCAGGTCATCTGCAAACAAAAATTCACGCATTGGGCTACCAGTTCCCCAAACTACAACTTCAGAGGCTCCATTTTCCTTAGCTTCATGAAACTTACGAATAAGGGCAGGTAAGACATGCGAATTGTTTAGATCATAATTATCGTTATAGCCATACAAGTTAGTTGGCATAACACTAATAAAATTGCAGCCATATTGGTCTCTGTAGGCTTCACATAATTTAATACCTGCAATTTTCGCAATAGCATATGGTTCGTTTGTCTGTTCTAATGCTCCAGTTAATAGATACTCTTCTTTTAGTGGCTGAGGAGCCATCTTCGGATAGATACAGGATGAGCCAAGGAACATCATTTTTTTAACACTGCTCTTAAAAGCAGCATCAATTATGTTAGCTTCTATCATTAAGTTATCGTACAGGAACTCAGCTCTAAAAGTATTATTAGCATGAATACCACCTACTTTAGCGGCAGCCAGAAATACATAATCTGGTTGTTCAGTTGCAAAGAACTCTTGTACTTGTTGTTGATTACGAAGATCAAGCTCTGAGGAAGTGCGTGTTATAATATGATTAAAACCATTTGCCTGAAGTTTACGGCATATTGCGGAACCGACCATTCCTCTATGTCCTGCAACATATATTTTTGAATTAATTTCCATAGTGAAGGGTGTAGAAAAATAATGTAAGTTATAAAGACTAATATTTATAAAAGTAAGGTTTAGCAGTACCTTACGTTGGTACTATACTTTTGGTGCATTACGAAGGCTTAAAATTTAAACTTTTTCCACCACGGTTGGTGCTCTAAGTCATCTGCATAGTAACCGTACCCATAACCATATCCATACCCATAACCATAATTAAGCTTACGGTAATCTACATCATTAAATAAAATTGCAGTATTTCTAATTTTGCCAGATTCATACTGTTGCTGAATATTTGCAAGGAACGACTTCATCGTATAATCTTGTCGCACCATATAGATATTAGCATCTGCAATCTGCATAAGCTCTAAACCATCGGAAAGAATACCAACTGGCGGGGTATCCAAGATAATGTAATCATAAGAGTTTCTAAGCTTATTTATTAAGTCTTCCATTCGCTTATTCAGAAGTAATTCAGAAGGATTAGGTGGGATGTCACCAGAAGGTAGTATGTGTAAATGTTCCTGAATTGACTGATGAATTACATCTTCTAGTTTGGCATAACCTGCTAAATAATTACTTAAGCCTATAGTGCTGCTAACACCATAATCAGTATTATTATTCGGTTTTCGCATGTCTGCGTTGACCAGAAGAGTTCTTTCGCCTGAAATTGAAATAATATAAGCTAGATTTTTAGCAGAAAAAGTTTTCCCTTCTCCACTAATTGAAGATGTAACAACAAAAATCTTCCCTGATCCATTCTCTGCATTAGACATGAATCGTAAGTTGGAGCGAACAGTTCTGAAGGCCTCCGCTAAAGCAGATTTAGGACTTTGATCTATCAGGCTAGCGCTTCCTTTTTTGTTATGCCCAACCATACCAAGAACAGGCAATGTTGTGTTACGGTTGATGTCTTCAAGACTGTTAACTTTATTATTAAAAAAATCTTTCCCAAAAATGAAGCCTACAGGTATTGCTAAACCTAACAATAATGCAGTGATGTAGTTCTTGGATGTATTGGGGGCGGTTTGAGCAGAAACAGCTGCTTCACTAAGTATAGTAACATCAGATGTATTGGCAGCTTTAGCTATACCTGCTTCTGCACGCTTTTCCATCAGGAACACATAAAGATTCTCACTGAGGCTATAGAGGCGCTGAATATTAATCAGCTTTCGTTCAGCAGTTGGTAAGCGCTGCAATTGGCTTGATGCTTCACCTATGCGTCTATTTAAATCCCGAAGGGCAATATTATTGGCAGCCTCTATACTTTTAAGATTTTCAAGTATACTTCGTGTTAACTCGGCAACCTGCTGTCTTTTAACTTTTAACTCGTTTGCTACAATGGGATTAGAACCAATGTCATTTTTATTTATTACTTCTATCTCACCTTGCAATTGTACGATGTTACTTATCAACCCATTTAGAATGGGATCATTTATACCTAAATTAGATGGAATGACTAATTGATCTAAAGTTTTGCCTTGTTGTAAGTAGTTGCGCAGGTAATTATAGTATTTATCATTTACTAGAAGTAACGCTTTCTCTTCTTCTAATGTCTGAATCTGTTGTGCAAATTTATTTCCCTCGCTGCTTACATCTAATCGTGAATTATCTTTCTTAAAAGATTCTAATCTACTTTCAATAAAGTAAAGTGAATCACTAATTTGCTGGAGCTGCTCATCAATAAAATCAAGGGTATTTATAGCATTTGAGTTTTTAATGTACAGGTTATTTAACCTGTATGTCTCCATGTGCGCATTAAGAAACTCTTTTTCTTTCTCGGGTGTGGTACCACTAATTTTTAGAACTAATGCAGAAGCGCCACCGGGCATTTGTGAGATATCGAGCCTTGAAGCATATGCTCCGGCCAGGTCTTCTGTTTTATTAATGCTAAACAATAGTTCATTGGGAACATCTGTAACTCCCGAGTTTTTAAGGGATATTGAAAAGGTAAACTTGTCAATACTGTAGTTTCTTCCTGACTTATACCTTTTACCAATGACAAGATTATTCCAGTGGGAGTTCTCAGTACTTAATGTGTACTCTGTAGAACTAATGGGTGTAACCTTAAAAAGTATACCATATGGTATGTTTAACGAAGAAGAATCAAAATGTACAACAAAAGGTGATAGTGCTTTATACACCTCAGTTAATTTTACATTTCCCTGCTGATAATAACTAACCTCAAATTCTAACTTATTTAAAGTTTGCTTGACAAGACTTTTAGTTTTTAAAAGTACAGATTCATTTGTTAGGTCACGGGAACCTTCAAAGACCTCATCCCCATAAAGCAATGCTGCTGCAGATGCCCCCTGCTCCACCGGCTTTACGATCATTACAGAAGATTTTACTTCATATAATGGAATTGTATATCTATTAATCAGGAAAGCAGCTATGAGTGCTATAAGCACCGAAGCTACTACCCAATACCAGTATCTTAGTACTTTTAAGAGCAGATTCTGAAAATCAAACCCGTTATTTTGCTTATTCAATGTATTTTCCAAAGTCAATTTCCTGAAAAATAATTAGGAGTTGCTACAGTAATCTGGATAGCAATAAACTAATTGTTGTAATTAATGATAGTGTCAGACTCACATTGGCAATCAGATTTTCTCTGACATTTTTAGCTGGTAGTGGATCCACTACTATCATGTCGTTGGGTTGTAAGTAAAAATTCTTTTGAGCTATAGTATTATCATCTAATAAGCTGAAAGTATATAGCTTTGCTGTACCAGCTTCATATCTAACTAACTTTATCCTACCTCTGTCGGCATAAGGGCTAAATCCACCTGCAGTAGCAATAGCCTCCATCAAGTTTATATTATCTTGATATGTTGTAAACTGGCCCTGGCTACCTACTTCCCCTAAAACTGAAAATCGAAAAGTTAAGAAGCGTAGGTTTACAGTAGGATCAGTTAAGAAAGGCTTTAGTGCTTCAGTAAGTTTTACCCTGGCTTCAGCCATAGTTAACCCTTGTAAATTGACTTTCCCGACTGTTGGAATTAATATATTGCCTTCTGCATCTAAAGTATATCCTTCTAATACAGGATCAGAAGTAGTTGTTGCTGTAGAAGCTGCACCCAAAAAATTATATTCGGCAGGAGTAGTAGTTTGAACTTTAAGCGAGATAACATCTCCTGGTTTTAAAGTATAGATAGGGCGCTGCAAGTCAAAAGTTTTTAACAGCTCATCTGCTTTTGCCTGATTTCTGGAGTCAGGTTTATCCTGGAGTAGAACTAGTCTCTTTTGAGGTATACAGGAGGCAAATATAAGGATACATAAAAGTATCCAGCATATAGAAAGGGTGTTTCGCATTTTAAAGTGCTTCTACACTATAGGTTTTAGATCTTAAAACACCATACAAGATGGTTTATACTTATTCTAGCTTGTGAAATTACAAAAAAACTCTGATTTATCTCTCAGTACTTTACTAATTAACTAAACTAAAAGTTTAATTGAACTCCGTTTGAAATAGCATAAACGAATTTAGTGACTGGCACAATTGGCTTATCCTCAAAGGTGCAGTTAAAAGCAGTTTTAAAGCTTAATGTATTATTCAGCTTCACAAGAAGATTAGCATCCCCACTTACCCTGTTACGAAAAGAATCAATCTTATCATCGTAGCCTGTTTGATAATAAACTATAGCTTCGGTTGCTACATGGTCATTCAGAACTACTTTATTGCTGATATAATTTGTGAGCTTTACCAGATTTGATTCAAGGATTCCAGCTTCTATTTCAGGTGATAGCCACTTCTCATATTCATGCATTATACCTGACCCAATGTATAAATTCGTTTTTTCCTTTCTAAGTATAGCAAACCTTCCACCCAACCCTGCCAGGTTACGCAATTCCATTCCGCGTGCTTTGTCAGCCTGAAGTTGAGTAAAAATTTCATAAGACAGGCGGCGGCGGCGATGAAGATTTACTCTGAAATGCGCATACCCGTTACTCGCTATAGTATTGCGTTGCTCTTTATTGTCGTAGTTTATAAGCAGGTAGTTGTAATAACCAAGAACCAAATAGCTATGTTTAGCCGAAATATACGCCGCGTCGCTGTTAAAAGTGAACTGCAGAAAATTATTCGGATTATCTTTTCCGGCATTGCGATTAAACATTGAAAAGTTTAGTCCTGCTTTGCCCGTTATATAATTACTGGAGTCCTGCTCTACCCGTGCACGTTCAATATTTAAAATCTGCGCTTCAACTTGTGTTATTATACTTGTCAAGAAAACACATATTATAAAGAAAGACTTAACATTAAACTTTCGCCTTTGCTCAAGTATAAATTTATGTGCTACTATTTTTACCAGTGTTGGAATATACATTATCGAAAACATGTTTCAAGTCTACAGCATATTTCATAAAACACCAAAATGTTTTAGAATTCAGGGTTTGTTCAGTTACTGCAGTTAGCAGACTTGTAGATTAAACTTTAAATAAGCAGTTTTGAGCAACTATAAAACAATGCTGACACAACAGGAAATCATAGATCAAACTGCTACCCATGTACAGGCGCTTTTATCCGGAGAAGGTTCCGGGCACGATTGGTGGCACATACTTCGGGTATGGAATAACGCTAAGACAATAGCTGCCACCGAAAAAGCAGACTTATTTATAGTGGAATTGGCAGCGTTGCTACATGATATCGGCGACCATAAATTTCATAATGGAGACGAAACGATAGGTCCTCGCATGGCTACTGAATGGCTTACACAACTTAAAGTAGAAGACAACATTATTGCTACCATAGTAGCTATTATCAAAGAGTTATCTTTTAAAGGAGCCGGTACAACTTCAGATATGAGCAGTCTGGAAGGCTGCATAGTTCAGGATGCTGACCGACTCGACGCGATTGGGGCAATAGGTATAGCCCGCACTTTTGCCTATGGCGGACATAAGAACCGTGAAATATATAACCCTCATATTTCTCCGGAACTACATAATTCTTTCGAAGCTTACAAAAGCAGCACAGCTCCCACAATAAACCATTTCTATGAAAAGCTTTTGCTGCTAAAAGACCGTATGCACACTAAAACAGCCAGAGCTCTGGCCGAACAGCGTCATAAATTTATGGAAGTTTACCTGGAACAATTTTATGCTGAGTGGGAAGGAAAACTCTAAATCAATACTTTAAACGCTTATTTATAATACGCTTTTAATCTTGCAATTACGTACCTAAGCATATAAATTAAATCAGAAGCCCAAATTCGTACTACTCTATGGATTTACCAATTTTAGAAGATGTAGTGATCATTCTTGGGTTAGCTGTAGTTGTGATCCTCCTTTTTCAGCGGCTTAAACTACCAACTATACTTGGTTTTTTGATTACAGGTGTTATTGCCGGTCCCTATGGGTTCAGCCTGATAAACGACATCCATAACATTGAGATGCTGGCCGAAATTGGTGTTATACTTTTGCTTTTTATAATTGGCATTGAGTTTTCGTTGCGAAGGCTGGCGTTAATCAAACGCACAATACTTGTGGGTGGGGCTATGCAGGTTTTCGGCTCTATTGTTTTGATAGCGGCCATAATGCGAATGGTTAATGATACTTTCGGTGAATCTGTATTTGTAGGTTTTCTGATAGCACTTAGCAGCACAGCCATTGTTTTAAAACTACTGCAGGATAAGGGTGAGATATACAGTCCGCATGGTAAGGTGGCTTTGGGTATACTTATCTTTCAGGATATTGTGGTAGTACCCATGATGCTGCTTGCCCCGCTGCTGACAGGTAAAGTTGATGATGTCGGGTTTCAGTTGCTGCTGATGCTTTTAAAAGGCTTACTTGTAATAGCTGTAGTACTTATTAGCGCCAGGTATTTTGTGCCTCGGTTGCTATATATGGTTGCGCAAACCAAAAGTAAAGAGCTCTTCATACTCTCTATCATTGCTATTTGTTTTATTGTAGCTTGGCTAACTTCTAGTCTGGGGCTATCGCTGGCGCTAGGGGCTTTTATGGCTGGCTTAATTATTTCAGAGTCGGAGTATAGCTACCAGGCTACAAGCAATATCCTCCCCTTTCGCGAGATTTTTACCAGTTTCTTCTTCGTCTCTATCGGGATGCTTTTAGATTTTAACTTTTTGTTACGGCATTTACCACTTATAGTAGTTTTTACATTTTTCACCTTCCTGATAAAGGCACTTGTTGCAACTTTTGCGGCACGTATACTTCAATATCCACTCCGTACAGCTATAC
The DNA here is from genome assembly GCF_023630255.1 of Pontibacter deserti. Taxonomy (NCBI): domain Bacteria; kingdom Pseudomonadati; phylum Bacteroidota; class Cytophagia; order Cytophagales; family Hymenobacteraceae; genus Pontibacter; species Pontibacter deserti. The sequence goes on from NZ_JALPRS010000001.1 coordinate 1,277,824, forward strand.
TTACAGGCATTTCATTGTTCCAGGTTGGTGAGTTTGCATTTATACTTTCCAAGGCTGGCATTACTTATGGTTTGCTCACCCCTACTACCTACCAGTATTTTCTTTCGGTGTCACTGCTTACAATGGCGCTTACTCCTTTTGTCTTTCAATATGCACAGCGCATTGCTTCTTTTGTCAGCTTAAAATTAGTAGGTAAACATGAAGCCATCCCTTTCGAAACACTAAACCAGCAAACCAATGATGATTTGCCGGAGCTAGATGACCACATTGTTATCATTGGATTTGGTATAAATGGCAGAAATGTGGCTAAAGCTGCCCGCTATGCACACATACCCTATACTATAATTGAAATGAATGCAGTAACCGTAAAAAAGGAGCGTCAACATGGTGAGCCTATACTTTTCGGAGATGCTGTACACGCCATGATACTCTCCCATGTAAATGTACACAAAGCACGCGTGGTCGTTATTGCCATTTCAGATCCGGATGCCACCAAACGTATTATCGCAGCCATCCGACAAATAAGTGATAAAGTACATATAATAGTCAGGACCAGATTTGTAGAAGAGATGAAAGAAAACTTTATGGTTGGTGCCGACGAAGTTATACCTGAAGAGTTCGAAACATCTATCGAGATATTTACCCGGGTGCTCTCAAAGTATCTGATGCCACGCGATGAAATAGAGCGGTTTACCCAGCAGATCAGGTCTGATAATTACGATATGCTGCGGAGCATGCAAGGTTCCGGGGGTGTAATCTCAAACTTAAGCGCAGATCTCCCTGATATAGAAGTGGCAAGTTTACGCGTATTTACCAACGATGCTTCTATTATAAATCTTCCTTTAAGTGAGATCAACCTGCGCCTACGGTTTGGCATCACTATAGTAGCAATTAAACGCGAAGGCAACACTATACTTGATATCAATGCCAAAACAATACTAAAACAGGGTGATATAGTATATGTAGTAGGTAAACCAGACGATGTCTTCCGCTTCGGAAATTTCCTGAAAGCAGAGTAGTGACTTCTTACTGCACGCTGATAAGTTTGTTTATACTTACCGTTTCGTTAGAGTTTCCAGCACTTTTTCTACTTCACCGTGCACTGTACCGTAATTTGCTTTGAAATTTGAAATAGCGCCTTCAGACCAGCCACGCCACATCAGCTCATTTGTTGCCGGATTTACAAAATCAATTATTAACGTGCCACTTCGGTAAAGGTCTACTGCACGATAGCCAGGTAATGTTGCGTGTCCATAGCTATACCTGTACCCCGACATGTAAGCATAACTATAACCAAAACCATCTGAAAAATTAGCAGGATTATCCTTCTCAACAGGCACTGATACACTCACATCATAAGCCAGCAGCACATCAGGTTTACCGGAAGTAGCTTTTGTAAAACCTTTTTGCTGTAGCTCCTCCTCTATTGCTTTTCTTAGATGCTGATTTAGGGTAGCATTATAGTCTTTATCATAAGCAACTGGCGCAACTGGCTGGTCCTGAAGCCATGCATAAGTTCGAAGCTTTGCCGTATTAGCACCGGTAGCAGCCACCGCATTGGGTCTGGATGCTACGTTGCTCGTAACGCAGCTAAAAGCGATAAAACAAAGAGTTGGAAAGTATAGGAAGAAGAGTAACGTGTGCTTTTTCATAGTATAAAGTATAAGGAACTAGTACGCAGATTGTGCTACTAAAAGTTTATACCTGCTGTTTATGCAGCCAATTTAGTAAACTCCTCTGATAGGTGATGATTATCATTTTAAAAAATTAGCATCGGAAGTAGCTTGCCGGCATCATAAAAACATAACAACTACCATAACTATAAAGTATAGTTTGGATAAACAATAGAACCATGGCAAACACTACTCCTACGTATACTTCCGCTGAAGAAGCCTTATCAGTTATCAAATCTGGCGACAGGGTCTTTTTACATGGAAGTGCCGCAACACCACAATACATGATCCGGAAGCTGGCAGAACGGGCAGACGAACTGCGTAATGTAGAACTGGTAAGTATAAGTACATTCGGGGATATGCCCTGCGCTGAAGAACGCTACGCAGATTCTTTTTATATAAACTCGTTGTTTGTTTCGGCTAACGTGCGCGATGCTGTAAACAGTGGCCGTGGCGATTACGTGCCAATCTTTTTAAGTGAGATCCCTCAGCTTTTCAGGCTAGGAATTATGCCGCTTGATGTCGCCATCGTTCATGTTTCGCCACCCGACAGGCATGGATTCTGTTCATTAGGAGTTTCTGTTGATATCGCCCGCGAAGCCGTTAAAAGCGCTAAGCACGTTATTGCCCAGGTAAATCCCCAGATGCCTCGCACCCATGGCGATGCCTTGATCCACATCCGTCGTTTTGATGCTTTAGTCGAAGTAAACGAGCCTTTACCGGAAGTAGACTATAGCCAACGAATTACTGAAACAGAAGAGGCAATCGGCCGCTATGTTGCAGAAATGGTAGAAGATAAAGCTACCTTACAAATGGGGATCGGAGCTATACCTGATGCAGTACTTAAAAGTCTTACCAACCATAAAGGCTTGGGTATTCATACAGAGATGTTTTCTAATGGTATACTCCCGCTTATTGAAAGTGGTGTGATAACAAATGAGCATAAAAAAGTATTACGCGGCCGCATTGCCACTGCTTTTATTGCCGGTAACCGTGCCCTCTATGATTATGTAGATGACAACCCACTTATAACCATGTGCAGCACCGATTTTGCAAATGATGTATCGGTAATTAAAACGAATAACAAAGTCACAGCCATTAACAGCGCTATTGAGATTGACCTTACCGGACAGGTAGTTTCAGATTCAATCGGTACGTACCAGTTTTCAGGAGTTGGTGGCCAGATGGACTTTATCCGTGGAGCTGCTTTATCTAAGGGAGGCAAGCCTATAATCGCACTTCCTTCGGTAACACATAAAGGTGTATCGCGCATTACGCCATTTCTTAATCCGGGTGGTGGTGTGGTTACTACCCGGGCACATGTACATTATGTAGTTACCGAATATGGCGTAGCTTACTTGTATGGCAAGAACCTGCGACAACGAGCAAAAGCACTCATCGAGATTGCGCACCCAAGTCATCGCGAAAGGCTTACAGAAGAAGCAGCTAAACGTTTTAAAAACCTGTAACATCTAAAACATATAGTTGAGATATACGTGTATAGGTATAACTTAAACACTATATATGGTCGATATATCTCAACACATACCGTCTCCACCTCCAGCGTGGGTGCAGCGTATGGCCAGGTTCGGGCTAACCGCAAAAGGAGTTGTCTACTGCCTGGTTGGTATACTTGCTTTTATGGCAGCTTTCGAACTGGGCGGAAAATCTGCACAGTCTTCTGATAAAACGGGTGTTTTCCAGTTTGTGCTGGAACAATCTTTTGGTCGAATACTTCTGGCTATAATTGCACTGGGTCTTTTGTGTTATACTATCTGGCGTTTTATCCAGGCATTTCGGGATACGGAACATAAAGGCGACTCGGCCAAAGGTATAGGCAAGCGCATCCGGTATGCATTTAGCGGTTTAATTTATGGGGCACTGGCTTTTTACGCTGCACAACTTGTTCTTGGCAATGGTGGTGGCTCAGGCGGCGATTCACGTCAAACGCTTTTCGTGAGCTTTTAGAGCAGCCTTTCGGGCAGTGGCTGGTAGGTTTAGTTGCCGTAGGTACTGCTATTGCTGGCTTTTACCAGATCTACCTGGGGCTATCAGAGAAGTATAAAAAGAATGTACAGGGTGCAGGCCTGAAACATGAAGTAGAAAGCATGATGATTAAGGCTGGGAAAATAGGCTATGTAGCCCGGGGTATAGTCTGGATCATTATAGGCTATCTATTTTTAAAAGCAGCCATGCAGTCTAACCCCAGCCAAGCTGGTGGCAGCGGCAGCGCTTTCTCATTCTTGGAGAACTCTTCTTATGGATCATTTTTATTAGGTGCTGTTGCCGTTGGTCTTATATGTTACGGCATCTTTATGTTCATGAGGGCCCGACACCAGGTAATCAACGTCAGCTAAACTATAAACTGAAGTATAAACTAGTCCCGGGTTTACAATAAGCAGCCTAAGGCAGTAGTTTATACTTCGGTTTAAGCACATAATAATATCAACTATAGTTTTAAATAACCTTTAATCTGATCTGGAATAGTACGCTTTGGGTACCAATGAGCATCAGATAAATTTTAATGAAAAAATTGTTGTAGTATATTTGAATACAAAGTGTTTCTGTGCGTGAATAATACATGAAGAATACCCCTTTTAAAATCTTCATTCTGGATGATGATGTGTGGTACAGCGAATTGCTGGAGTATCATCTTTCTCTAAACCCTGACTATGAGATCAAGAAGTTTCATTCTGCGAAAGACTTATTTGAAGGTCTGCATGAGAAACCTGATGTTGTTACCGTAGACTATTCTCTTCCTGATAAAAATGGTGGCGAGGTACTGAAGCTTATAAAAGAGCGCAACCCTGATATTCAGGTCATCATCATTTCAGGACAGGAAGATGTGGCAACAGCAGTGTCTTTACTTAAACAGGGTGCTTACGATTACATTGTAAAAGACGAAGAAACTCCCGAACGTCTTTGGAATACCATAAACAAAGTCCGGGAAAACATCTCTTTACGCAAAGAAATAAATTACCTGCGCGAAGAGATAGGCCAGAAGTATGACTTCAGCAAAGTGATCATTGGTAATAGCGAGGCCATTAAAAGAGTATTCTCGCTGATGGATAAAGCTACCAAAACAAACATCACTGTATCTATAAACGGCGAAACAGGCACTGGTAAAGAATTGGTTGCCAAAGCTATACATTACAACAGCACACGCAAAAAACAACCTTATGTAGCTGTAAACGTGGCTGCAATTCCTAAAGAACTTATAGAGAGTGAACTATTTGGCCATGAAAAAGGGGCATTTACAGGTGCTACTGCCCGCAGGATCGGTAAGTTTGAAGAAGCCAACAAAGGCACTATTTTCCTGGATGAGATTGGCGAATTAGACATAAGCCTGCAAGCCAAACTTCTGCGCGTACTCCAGGAAAAAGAAATAACAAGAGTCGGAGGAAATGCGGTGGTTCCTATTGATGTCCGGATTATAGTTGCTACTCATAAAAACCTGGCAGAAGAAGTTAAAAAAGGTACTTTCAGGGAAGACTTATATTATCGTTTACTTGGCCTACCTATCCAGTTACCACCACTTCGCGAGCGTGGCAGCGATATTCTGGTTCTTGCCAGATATTTTATGGATGGTTTTGCAAAAGAGAACAGTTTACCTCGAAAAAGTCTCTCCACCGGGGCACAGGCAAAGCTGCTCTCCTATTCTTTCCCGGGTAACGTGCGCGAATTACGTGCCTTAGTAGAGCTGGCCATGGTGCTTGCTGATGAAGATGTGATACAGGAGCAGGATATCAACTTTACGGCGACAAGCCATGAAAAAGACTTTCTAGCTAAAGAACAATCGTTAAAGACTTATACTACTAAAATCATCCAATACTTCCTGGACAAGTATGACTCTAACGTTTTGCTGGTTGCAGATAAACTAGACATTGGAAAATCAACCATCTACCGTATGATACAAAGCAATGAACTTAAAGTAAAGTAAGTTTCAAAGACTTATCAATCCTAGTGCATAAATAGCACGAATCTTATATAGCCACCACCCCCTCAGTCAGTACAAGCAGTTTGTTCGAATTTCTTTTTAATTCACTGCAAAATACATTATCCGGCTTATAATCAGTAGTTACTCATAGCTGCAATTATACTTTAACAATAAAAATAATTCCTCCTTCAACAACTTCACCTTAAAGTATAGAAATAGAAAATATTAATATCAAAAAGCTGTAACTTGCATTAAATTTTGACATTAATGGGAGTTTCACTAGATGTAGCAGCACTGCAGCAACAATTGGCAGAAGAGCGCAGAGCACGTGTAGCGGCAGAAGAGTTAGCCAAACAAAAGGCAAATGAGCTATTTGAATTACAGCAAAAGTTAAATTTCCCCGGTTTTGAAAACCACCCGCAAGTACAGTCAGAGTTTCAGGAAGAATACCCGGACCCTATCTTCAGGGTTAATACATCTGGCAATATACTTTATGTAAATACTGTCGGACAGCAGTTATTAAATTTACTTTCAGCAAAACGCTTACAAAGTTTAAAGCGTTTTTTTCAAGCAAAAGTCTTTAAAGCGCAAAAGGCCGCTAAACCGATCACTCTTGAAACAAATCTGCTGGGTAGCTATTACTTATTATTCCTGGTTTCACTCCCAGACAAAGGCTATGTAAATATCTACATGAATAATATTACGGAACGCCGGAAGGCCGAACTAGCACTCGAAGAAAGCCAGAACTTCGTCCGTAATATAGCCCATACCATACCCAACATCATTTACATCTATGATCTGGAGCAGGACCACAGCATTTATGTTAACGAGCACCTGCATTCAGTATTAGGTTATACTGATCAGGATATAGCTGACATGGAAGGCCATGTTTTTGGATCACTGTTACTGCCTGATCAGCTGCCTAAAATGTACAGCCATACTTACGGGATGTTCAGTGCCCTGGATGGTGAGGTGCATGAGATAGAATACCTGGTAAAAAGCAAAACCGGCGAACATAAAAACCTGCTCTGCCGAGAAAGCGTGTTTAAGCGAAAAGAGAACGGGCAGGTACAGCAGGTAATTGGCTCAGCTGAAGATGTTACTACCCTCCGAAGAAACAGCATCGAGCTGAAAGAACAGAAAGAATTCTACGAATCTATCTTTGATAATATAGCATCAGATATAGCGGTATATGATGCTGAGCTGAGATACAAATACGTTAATCCTACTGCAGTTTCTGACCCTGCGCTTCGTACATGGATCATTGGTAAAACAAACGAAGAATACTGCAGCTACAGAAATGTACCCCTGGACCGCATCAAAAACAGGAGTCAGTACCTGGATCTTACCCGAACCAGTAAAAAACATACTGAGTTTGAAGAAGTAATCATTAATAAAGAAGGCGAAAAAGGCTATTACCTTCGAAAGTTAAGCCCGGTTGTTGATCAGCAAGGCGACTTACAGATGATCATTGGATATGGTCTGAACATTACAGACCTGAGACGCGCACAGGAAGAGATTACGCTCAGCGAAGCCAAGAACAGAGCCATTCTGGCTGCTATTCCCGATCTTATGTTTATCATTAACAAGGATGGGATATACCTGGACATGAAAAATGTGGAGCAGGAACATTTACTTGTACCAAAATCAGAAGTAATAGGTGCACACATAAAAAGCATGCTACCTGAGCAGGTGTATAAACCTATACTTGCCTTAATACATAAGGTAATTGAAACCGGAATTCCCGAACGCACAGATTATGAACTGACCCTGGAGGATGGTCTGCATCATTATGAAGGCAGGATCATAAAGTATAGTGATCAGGAGGTGCTGGCAATTATCCGTGACACTACCGAAGAACGCAAAGCCGCACAGGCAGCAAAAGAACAAAATGACTTCATCAGGTTAGTGATGGACTCCAGCCCAAGCCTTATTTATGTAAAAGATGGGGAAGGCCGGTTTATACTTGCTAATAAAGCAGTTGCTGATCTTTTTGAAATACCTTTAGACCGCTTGATGGTGGAACAGGGTGATCATCTGTATGTTAATCCTGAAGACAGAGACCTGTTCATTCAAAATGATAAACGGGTAATTCTGGAAAACCGTGAATTTGTAACGGAAGAACGATTTACGAAGCCGGATGGTCAATTGTTTTGGTTCAAAACCATTAAGCGACCATTGGTAACATCAGATGGCCAGGTTCATGTGTTGGGCATTTCAACGGACATTACAGCACAGCATCTGGCCAGCAAACAGTTAGAAAAAAGCGAAGAACTTCACCGGCTGCTTTCCGAAAACTCTAAAGATGTTATCAGTTTACATGAATTGGATGGCCGTTACATTTATATCTCTAAAGGAGTTGAAGAGATGCTAGGTTATACTGTTTCTGAAGTGATCGGAAATGTACCCAAGCATCTTATTTATCACGCCGACCTGAAGCAACTGTACAAAGCCTTTGATGAGGTATTAAAGTATAAACGCAACATAACTGTTGAGCACAGGCTTGCACGCAAAAACGGAACCAACTTCTGGGTAGAAACAAACCTGAAACCTATACTTGACAGTGAAGGTAATGTAGTAAAAATACAGTCATCAGCCCGTGATATTACATTGCGCCGTAAAAATGCTGAAGCGCTTAAGACCAGTGAGAAGAAATACAGAGACCTGATCAACTATAGCCAAGCCTACATCTGCACGCACGACTTGGACGGCATTGTATTATCTGTTAACCCTTACCTGATAAACATGCTGGGTTATTCAGAAGATGAGATGGTGGGTAAGCCCCTTAACTGCTTTTTCCCGGAAGCTCACCGGGATAATTTTGGAGATTATGTGGCGCGGTTCCAGGAATCTAACATTGTAGATGGCGTATTATGTATCCTGAACAAAGAAAATCAGGAACGTTACCTCTATTACCAGAACTATAAGGTAGAAGAACCAGGTATGGCTCCTTATATTATAGGTATAGCCCAGGACATAACTGACCGTATGCTTACTGAGCAGGAGCTTAAAAACGCCAAGGAAGCAGCAGAGGAAACAGCCAGGGTTAAAGAAAATTTCCTGGCCAACATGAGCCATGAAATACGTACCCCAATGAACGGTATTCTGGGGATGGCAGGTCTGCTACAAAAAACCAAACTTGATGATGTTCAGTCAAACTACCTAAAGATTATTAAACAATCAGCAGACAACCTGTTGGTTGTAATAAATGATATATTGGACATAGCTAAAATAGAAGCTGGTAAAATGGAGTTAGAACAGATTCCGTTTAACCTGTCCGATACCATCCGTAATTCTTTCCAGACCCTGAATTATAAGGCCGAAGAAAAAGAGATCAGCTATACGTTAGACCAGCTTGAGCTATCGCAGCCAATGTTACTAGGCGACCCTTACCGGCTAAACCAGGTTCTGCTTAATTTACTTAACAATGCCATTAAATTTACCGACGAAGGTTGTGTAAAACTAACCTGCCAGGTACTACAGGAGTCAGATTCAGATATAAGCTTAGAGTTTGCTGTGCAGGATACAGGTATAGGGATACCGGAAGCAAAGCAGCAGATCATTTTTGAAGGTTTTACGCAGGCTTATTCCAGCACAACGCGTAAGTACGGTGGCAGTGGGCTTGGTCTGAGCATTTGTAAAAACTTGATAGAGATGCAGAGCGGCCGTATCTGGGTTGAGAGCAATGAAGGCCAGGGAAGTGTTTTCAAGTTTACAATTACTTATCCTAAATCGGAGCTAACGGAGCAAACCGGTTTAACTAAAACAGAAATTAACTATAACAGCTTAAGCCGCTTACATGTACTTATAGCTGAAGACAATGAAGTGAACATTTTCCTGGCACAGTCTATCCTGGAAGATTGGAAATTTAAGGTAGATGTTGCCCATAATGGTCGGGAAGCAGTTGAACTGGCAGAGGCAAATTCATACGACATCATTTTGATGGATATACAGATGCCAGAGTTAAGCGGACTTGATGCAACCCAAAAAATCCGTTCCAATTCAGATAAGGCAAAGGCAAATGTACCAATCATTGCTCTTACAGCTAATGCGTTGAAAGGCGATGCCGAAAAATACCTGAACGCCGGAATGAATGATTATATCTCCAAGCCTTTTGAAGAAGAATTACTGTATACTAAAATTGCCTCGCTTCTACCCCATAAAATAAATGTAGCAGCTAACTCACCAGCAGAGAAAGAAGCTATACATTCAGGTCAGAAACTTTATGACCTGGAAATGGTCACTAAAATGGCGCGCGGTAACCAGGCATTTATCAACCGAACCATTGAGCTATTTATGCAGACGGCACCACAAACTGTAACGGCAATGCTGGATGCGGCAGAAACAAATAATTACCAACAGGTTAGTGCCACAGCCCATAAATTAAAATCAACTATAGATACGCTCCGAATAGAGCAGCTAAGACCAGTAGTAAGGCAGATCGAGTTAAACGCAAAACAAGGTACTAATCTGAAGGAAGTATACGACCAAGTAGAGTTTATAAACAATCATATTCAACTGGTTATAAACCAAATAGCACAGGAAATAAAATAGTTTACTTTAACTTAAGTAGCTATTTTATTTTCGTGTTCCATTTAACAGATAGCCACAATTATAGCAATACCTTGCGTCTGGCAAGTGCCCTTCTGTATGGCAGTTCGGGCAAAGATTAGTATTGATCATACTCTTTTCTGTTCTCGATAACTCTACTGTAACTATACCAGTCGGTACAGCTATTATGCCATATCCTAAAATCATAACACAACTAGCCAGTATTTGCCCCAGCGGAGTTGCCGGAGCAATATCTCCGTAACCTACAGTAGTTAGTGTTACAATTGCCCAGTAGATACTCTTTGGTATACTTGTAAAGCCGCTTGCAGCTCCTTCTATCACGTACATCATAGAGCCAATAATTACTACCAGTAATAAAACTGTTCCTATAAAGACGGCTATTTTGGTAAAACTTGCCCGCAGTGCACGCGTCAGAACCTGGCCTTCATTTATAAAATGTGTAAGCTTAAATATACGCGCTAACCTAAGTAGCCTTAACACTCTTACCACTAGAAAATACTGGGCACCAACTATAAATAAGCTTAGATAAGTAGGTATGATCGAGATGAGATCTACCAGCCCGAAAAAGGAGAAAATATACTTAAATGGCTTCGGTGAACTGTAAATACGGAGCAGGTACTCAAGTGTAAACAGTATGGTAAATGCCCACTCCAGCCTTTGAAAATATGGTAGGTATAGCTTCCTGAGATAGGTAACGGTTTCCAGGGATACGGTGGTGACACTTACCAGAATAAGGATAAGCAGAAGTATATCAAATGTTTTTCCGGCTGGTGTTTCAGACTCAAACACAACTGTGTATAGCTTTTGCTTTAAAGTCATAGATTCTGGAGGCATACGGGATTATACGTTACATGCCATCAGATGCTATACTGTTTTTAAAATAGGAATACATTTCTGTATAAAGTTTATAGTGTTGTATTCGTGTAAAAACAGAAAAGCCACTCGTAATAAGTGGCTTTTCTGTTTTTACATAAATCAGGTTATTCGTATGATGCTGAAGTTAACATAGTTTGTTTACTTAATTGCTGTATCAGGTATAATCTTAATGGAGCATTTACTTGAAGCATTTGTTGCAGTTCTTCTTTTGAAATACATAAAACTTCAAGCTGCTCGATAGCAATAACTGTCTGGCTATAGGTTTTATGCATTAGGTCAGGGAGCCCGATTAGTGCACCTGCCTGCACTACACATGGCTCACCACCCGAGGGTATTACGCTTGCACTACCCTTAACAAGATAATAAAGAGCCAGGTTAGGATTACCCGAAGCAATCAGGCAAGTATCCGGAGCAATGGTTTTTAAATTACCCTTTACCTGCCCCTCCTCTATCATTTTCCTGAAAATCATACTCAGGTAACTCTAAGTTTTCAAATAATTAGCTGCATGGCCTGCACTGATGCAAGAACAGTTTACTTTAAAAGTATAAGCTCTTTTTGCATATCCTGCTGGTTATCCTGCTTATTTTTGCAATTAGCGCAGCAACCTGAACAAGGCTTTGTTTTTAACTGCCTGAATGTAACCAAAGGTATCTGCGTATGATACGCCATTGTTTTAACATAAGCATTACTGAATAAGCGCTCCATCAGGTAATTATCCTGTGTAGCAAGTATAAGCATATCAGCTTCTTCGTGACCGGCAAAATCACTTATGCCTTCCAGCATATCTTCTTCTTCAAGTAATTTGTAGGATAAAGTATAAGCAGAAAGTAGTTCCTGCACTTCACGCATGGCAGCCTTAATACGGCTTCTGTGAGATCGCTCTGCGGAACTATAAACCTGCACTAACGTAAGTCCGGCACCTGCCTGGTTAGCAAAATCTGCGATTCTTCTCAGCACCTGCACATCGTGGTCTGTAAAGTCAGTTGCAAAAACAAGATGCTTTAATTTCTGAAAAGGAACATTCAACGGAATAGTTATGACAGGACATTCGAGCACTTCTATTACGGCAGATGCATGATTTGCTCTTAGTTGTTCATCTGTAGGTGCCGGGCTTGCTTCCATCAGCACCAGGTCCACAAAGTAATCCTGAACAATAGCTTTTATACTTTTACGCAACGTATCAGGGCGAACCAGGCATTCAAAACGAGTGAAACCGGTTCCAGCCTCATGCTGGCGTAGTAAAACGCGTTCCCCAAATGAGCGAAGGGTTTGGATCAGCCTGCTTTGTTGTGTAAATGTAAGCTCTGGCACTTGTGTAGTATGAACCAGAAGCAGTTCCGCGCCAAAAGCTTTTGCAAGCTGCCCGGCATATTTTAAGAGCTTCTCGCTTACCTGATCAAAATTAACTGGTACCAGTATGCGTTTTACCTGATTTATTGCCATAGTTTCCGTGTTTTGTTTACTGTAAAAATACTGCAGGAACCAAGTATATGCAGTGAGCAAGGTCACCGGTAAAAATGACTTAAGTCAGTTTATGACAAACCAACAGATGGGTAATAAAAAAGCTGTAAGCGTTATACTTACAGCTTTTACCTTATTCGGCCTTTGCAACAACTGGCTTAGTGCAGCAACTCATCTCCGTTTTATGTGCAGTCGTTTCAACTACTTTCGGGCTTAAGTAAGGTATACCTAAACCAAGTCCGCGAACTATAAAAAGTATAGCCAGCGTCATGCCTATGTAAGGTACGGCTCTGTTAAACATACCCCGCACTTTAAGGCTGATCAGTTTACCGGAAAGCGATACAAGGAATATCAGCGGGAATGTACCTAAACCAAACAGTGCCATATATAGCATGGCTCCTCCAACGCCCGGCGCACTAATAGCACCAGCAAGTGCAATGTATACAAATCCGCAAGGCAGTAATCCGTTCAGGAGGCCAACCATAAACAGTGAACCCAGTGAGTTCTTCTGGAAATAATATCCCAACTTCTGGCGCACCCACATCATCAGTTTATCAGTTCCTAACACACTGGATGACTTACCTTTAATAGCAGCTGGCAAAACTAATAGTAGAAGTATAAGCACACCGGATACTATAGAAACTGTCTGTTGCAAACCTGCCATCTGGAGTGACTCACCAAAGGCTCCGGCCAGTGCACCAAGCGATGCATAAGTTACAATCCTGCCGCTATTGTACAGGAGCCGGCCGGCATAGTATCGCCAGCCGGTGCTCCCGACAAAGGGTAGCGCCATTGCTATAGGGCCGCACATCCCGACACAATGGAAACTACCAACTAATCCGAAAATAAAACCTGCCCAGATCATGGCTACTTTATTTGTATGGTTTTCTCAGTATAATAAGTCTCTTCGCCATCACTAAAGTCAACGCGTACTTTCCACAGGCCACTCTCCAGATTACCTGTTTCAAGTAACTGGCTTTGGTCCCGCCCTAGCTGCAATGGTAGCTGCTCGTCCATTTCATCATTTGATGGCCTGAAGAGTGTAATGGTACCTGTCAGGCTTTTGTCTTTGTAAGTAGCAGGCAACTGCAGAAGTATAGATTTTGCCTCTGCATTATAGCTAAGCATCACATCTCCCAATGCCTGCGTGCGTTTTACTTTTTCAATCTGATCCTGGTACTGAATCTCCTGCTCGTAATAGTTTTTGCTAACAAGATCTACATCCTGGTTCATTGCTTTATACACGAACATGGCGATATAGCCCATAAAACAAACCATTGCGCCCACAATCATATATGGCCAAAGCGTGAAACTTTTGTTTATATCTGAAGCTTTCATTTTAATTTCTCTTTTGTACTTCTTTTGTCACTTCTACCTGAGTACCTTAACTATAGTTACTGGAGAAGTCCTTATTCCTCTTCGACGAATTAGCTGGCTGGACCCAGGAATTTTGTTTCTGTGGTTGTGATCAACTCATTGCCGTGGTACACTCCTATTTCTATTTCGGAGTTCATGCCTGTTAATTCTTCTTTCGCTAGCTCTGTAAAGAATACTCCTTCCACAATTCCCTGAGCCGGAAGCACCAGCTCATTACCCACCACTTTTATAGAACCATCTTTACCTATCAGCTTTAAAGTAAGCGGCATGTCATGGTTGGTCTTATTTATAACAGAGATGTTATACAGGTTCTTGATGTGCCCCTGCTCTGTTTTCTGATACAACTGACCAGGCGTGCGTAGTATAGTTGCTTCGGCTTCGTCACGGGTTAGCAGTAGTGTAGTAAGTGCTGTTAAAAGTATAACCAGCACAGCAGTATAGCCCATTACCCGGTTTGTGAAGAATGTCCACTTCGTACCCTTTTCAATTGCTTCTTCCGATTCATAACGGATCAAACCTTCCGGCTTATCGATCATGCGCATAATGTCGTTGCAGGCATCTATGCAAGCGGTACAGTTGATACACTCCAGCTGCTGCGCGCCATTTCTGATATCTATACCTGTCGGGCAAACCTGCACGCACTGGTTACAATCAATACAATCGCCTTCGGTACGTTCCTGGTTCTTGCGCAGCTTGCCTCGTGGTTCGCCCCGGCCATAATCATAGGCTACTACTACCGTTTTCTTATCCTGCATTACGCCTTGCAGGCGCCCGTACGGACAAACTATAGTACAAACCTGCTCCCGGAACGAAGCAAATACCCAGTAGAAAACACCTGTAAAACCCAGTAGAGACCCGAAACCGATCATGTGGTTGAAAGGACCTTCCGTAATGACTTTCTGCAGTTCGTCTATACCTATAACATAAGCCAGAAACAGATTTGAGATAATGAAAGAGATAAGAAGGAAAACAGCGGTTTTAGACCCTTTTTTAAGTATCTTCTCCGTATTCCAGGGCATCTTGTCAAGCGCCTTCTGTTTGGTATAATCTCCTTCAATGGCATACTCTATTCTACGGAAGACCATCTCCAGGAAAATGGTCTGGGGGCATACCCAGCCACAAAAGATGCGTCCGTATACGACCGTGAAAAGAATGATGAATACGACCAGAGTTAGGAAAGCTACTACAAGTATAAAAAAGTCCTGGGGCCAGAACAGCACCCCGAAAATGACAAACTTGCGCTCTACGATGTTAAGCATGAGCAGCGGCAAGCCGTTGACCTTTATGAAAGGTCCTGCAAATAAAAGCGCCAGCAATAAATAGCTAACATATTTGCGGTAGTTGTATAGTTTACCTTTTGGCTTACGGGGGTAAACCCAAACGCGCTTACCCTGGTCATCTACTGTGGAGATGTGGTCCCGAAACTCATCGGTTGGTTTTATTTTTGTTGCCATGGCAGTGGTAATTTGTGCGGATATTAGTCCTGCCTGATTTATAATTATGAATGACTGAATTTTGAATGAGTGAATACTATTGGAGCGAACCACCCTCAATTCATCACTATGTTCCCAAAATCTAGTGTTACAAAATTCCCCATTATGGCAGTTATAAAAGATGACTTACGTCATAGAATGAGGTGATTGTGGTCAGTTATAGTTACAACAGCTGCCCGACTGAACAGCTATAGTTGGTGCAGATATAAAATAAAAGTTGCAGGCACCTAAGTATAAGCACCTGCAACCTTAACATTCTCGTTTTCAAAACTATACTTTACTCTTTCTCGCCCTGTGGCTCTTTCGCATTAGCCGGGTTAGAGCCTTTCAGGCTCAGGATGTAACTGGATACTTCCAGGATCTGGTCTTTGGTAAGCTTGCCCTGCCAAGGCACCATACCTTTGGCCGGTACGCCATACTTCACGGTCTTAAAGATCTCGTTCACATCTCCACCGTGCAGCCAGTATTCATCAGTTAAATTCGGGCCAACAGTACCCTGTCCTTCAGGGCCATGGCAGGCAGCACAGTTTGTACTGAATAACTTCTTACCAGACTCTAGTGCTGTAGCATCTGTAAGTGGCTTATAGTCAGTAACCGCATTCGGGTCGTCTGGTGTGGCAGCGGCTAGTAAAGCAGCCTGCTCCATCTCCATCTCGTATTCTTCTGTCTGCAGCGAGCCTATCTTAAACACATGGTAGTGAAGCATATAACCAACTGCGAAAACTATACTTACATAGAACATCATTTTCCACCAAGGTGGCAGGTCGTTGTCATATTCCTGTATGCCATCAAAGTCATGGTGCGAGTGGATCTCGTTTTTAGCCTTACCAGTTACCAGTGTTGCATCACCACGCATCAGGAACAATACTCTACCCGCTAAAGAGCTTCTAAAATCTTCATCATGGATAGAATCGCCCAGCATTGGTATAAACAACCGGAACATCATCACCAATACCAGTATAGTTAGCAGGATAATTACAGTAGCCAGACCAAACGTGAATAGTAGCACTGGAGGAAGATCCATGAAGGCAACATCCTTTTCTGCGGCAGCTGCTTCTGCAGCTTTCGGGTCAGTAGTTGGTGTTGCAGGCGCTTCAGCTACTACTTCAGCTGGCTTCTCACTTTCCTGCTGAATAAAGGCAATTACATTTTTGATATCATCATCTGACAACGACGTACCAAAAGCAGGCATCGGCACCTTGTTGAACTTCTCGAACAGCGCTACCGCATCTTTGTCACCTGCCTGCACCAGTTCCTGTGAGTTTTTGATAAACTTAACCAGCCACTCCTCGCCACGACGTTTGTGTGCGTCTTTTAAAGCCGGTCCTACGACATCAGTATCTATACTGTGGCAGGCAGTACAATTGCCATCAAAAATGGCTTTACCTGCTACGGCATCCTGTGCCTGCACAGCCGGTGTGCCCAACAAAAGCAGACCAGCCACCAGGCCTAGGCTGCTTTTAGCCATTATTTTTGTTAAAGAGTTCATTGTCTTACGCTATCAAAAGTGGTGTCTTCAGTTTCTTCGTCGCATGCGATAGCGCTCATCGTGTGCGCATACTTTTTGTCCATCAGGGCAACGTATACTATAAGGCCCAGAAAGAACACAAAAAAGATACTGAACGAGATAAGCGGGTATATTTCGATGCCGTCTATGGCTTGCAAAACATTCTTGTACATAATTTTAGACTTTAGATGTTAGTACTTAGATGCCAGATTTTCTACAGCAGATTTTGAAGCCTATTGCCTAAAATCCAGCGTCTAAAATCTATTCTGTTACTTCTTCTTTTACCTTGATATCTGTACCCAGGCGTTGCAGGTAAGCAATCAATGCTACAATTTCCTTCTCAGGTTTCACTTCGATGCCTTCTTTTGCAAGGTCAGCTGTGATACCTTTCGCCTGCTTCATCAGCTCGTCGTTAGAGTTAGCGATGTATTCATCCTCGTAAGGAACGCCCAGTTGTTTCAGCACGCGCAATTTATCTTCTGTTGTGCTCTGGTCTATATCCTGCTCAAACAACCATGGGTAAGATGGCATAATAGAGCCTGGCGACATAGAAGTTGGGTCCATCATGTGGTGGTAGTGCCATGAATTAGGATACTTGCCTCCCACTCTGTGCAGATCCGGACCGGTACGCTTAGAGCCCCACAGGAAGTTGTGATCATACACAAACTCACCTGCTTTAGAGTACTCTCCGTAGCGTTCAGTTTCTGACCTGAATGGACGAACCATTTGTGTGTGGCAGTTAACGCAACCTTCTTTTATGTATAAGTCACGACCTTGCAGCTCCAGCGAAGTATATGGTTTAACACTAGCTATAGTTGGCACGTTAGACTTAATCACAAAAGCAGGTATAAACTCAACCAGACCACCGATAAGTATAGCTACTGTTGCCCAGATCGCCATTTGTGTTGGACGCTTCTCGATCCAAGAGTGCCAGTGGCCCGCATTGTTTGATACAGTTGGTACAATTACCGGTGCTTCAGTTCTTTCATTAGCCTCCAGCGAGCCAGACTTAACTGTTTTAACCAGGTTGTAAACCATCAGGAACACGCCACTCAGGTATAGCACACCACCTATACCACGCATGTAGTACATCGGCACGATCTGAAGCACTGTCTCCAGGAAGTTAGAATACTGTAGTGTACCTTCTGCTGTGAACTGTTTCCACATTAAGCCTTGTGTAAAGCCTGCCCAGTACATTGGTATGGCATAGAAAAGTATACCCAGCGTACCTAACCAGAAGTGCGCATTGGCAAGCTTCTTAGAGTATAGTTGTGTTTTATAGATGCGAGGAAATAACCAGTAAAGCATCGCAAAAGTAAGGAAGCCGTTCCAGCCAAGAGCGCCCACGTGCACGTGAGCTACTATCCAGTCAGTAAAGTGAGCTATAGCGTTTACGTTTTTCAGAGAAAGCATCGGGCCTTCGAACGTTGCCATACCATATGCAGTGATAGCAACAACCATAAACTTCAGGATAGGCTCTTCGCGAACTTTATCCCAGGCGCCACGCAGTGTAAGCAAACCGTTGATCATACCACCCCAGCTTGGTGCAAGCAGCATCACAGAGAAAACCACACCCAGTGACTGTGCCCAGTCTGGTAATGAAGTATAAAGTAAGTGGTGCGGACCAGCCCAGATATAAATGAAGATCAGCGACCAGAAGTGGATGATAGATAATCTATAAGAGTAAACCGGACGGTTAGCAGCTTTAGGCAGGAAGTAGTACATCAGGCCTAGGAATGGCGTTGTTAAGAAGAACGCAACCGCATTGTGGCCATACCACCACTGTACCAGCGCATCCTGCACCCCTGCATAACCAGAGTAGCTCTTGAACAGGTTAACCGGCATCTCATAAGAGTTTACGATGTGCAGCACCGCAACTGTCAGGAAAGTAGCGATATAGAACCAGATGGCAACATACATGTGCTTTTCACGGCGCTTGGCAAGTGTACCAAACATGTTCCAGCCAAATACCACCCAGATCAGCGTAATGGCAATATCAATTGGCCACTCCAACTCGGCATACTCTTTTGAGGTTGTCATACCCAGCGGAAGCGTGATAACGGCAGAAACGATGATAAGCTGCCAGCCCCAGAAGTTAATTTTACTGAGCAGGTCAGAATACATACGGGTCTTGCAAAGACGCTGCAGCGAGTAATAAACCCCCATAAAGATGGCGTTACCCACAAAAGCAAAAATAACCGCGTTTGTGTGCAAAGGCCTTACACGACCAAAGGTGGTATACTGTGTTCCCATGTTCATGTCTGGGTTTGCCAGCTGGAAGGCGATGATCACCCCTATCAGCATACCGGCAATGCCCCAGAACACGGTGGCTATACCAAAATCCCGAACGATCTTATTGTCATAAAAGAACGTGTCGGTCACACCCCGGTCCGTACCTTTTGGTACTACCTTGTCAGGTGCATTTTTTAAGACTTCAGCTACATTAGTTGACATGTGCGGTGTCCTCCGTTTTGTTTAAGTGTTGTATTTGTTTTGAATTCTAGTCTTTAACTATGGCTACAAATTTCCGCAAGAGCGCCTCGGGAAAAGATGATTAATATCATTCCTATTGGTGATTGATATCAGCCAAGGGAGTTAGAGAGGTATGAGTTTAGGAGTTAAAGAGTGTACAGAACTATAGTTCTCAGCTATAATTTACTGCCTTGGTTAACGCTAAACCTATTTTAGGGGCATTGCTAAGCAGCTCTTTATTCTTTCGGTTTCTTCCTATTCTTTGCAGGGATCTCATTATCGAATAACATGCGAACGGCTGGTGTGTAGTCGTCATCATACTGCCCCGAGCGAACTGCCCACAGGAAAGCTCCCAGGAATGCAGCTGCTACTGTCACGCTTATAGCTATCATTAAAAAGATGATATACATTTTAGTAAAGAATTAAAGAGTTAGCGAAGTATGAGTTAAGGAGAAAACTCATTATACATTAGTCATTACAATCCCGCTCGTTTGGCGGCGATATTCACAGATATAGTTGCGAACACGATCACGCTGAGTGAGCTTATCGGCATAAGTATAGCCGACACAATTGGCGAGAAAAGCCCCTGTACGGCAAGTGTCAGCCCGATCACGTTATAAACCAGCGACACAGCGAACGTAGCCAGAATGATTCTCATGGTCGTTTTAGAGAACTTCAGAAATTTGCTCAGTTTATTGAAAGCAGTAGCATCCAAAATGGCATCGCAGGATGGTGAAAAGTTGGTAATACTGTTTGTAAGGGCTATCCCAGCATCACTTTGGCGCAGGGCACCGGCATCGTTCAGGCCGTCACCCACCATCATTACCTGATGGTGCTGGTTTTTAAGCTGTTGTATATATTCCAGTTTCTGAACCGGGCTTTGGTTAAAATTAAGTTCAGCAGAAGTACCCAATAGTTCTTTCAGCCTAGCTTCTTCGTGGTTGTTGTCCCCTGAAAGTACTGCCAGTTTTTTATCATTCAGCTCTTTCAGAATATCTTTCAAGCCCTGGCGGTACACGTTATAGAAAGTATAGTAGCCAAGTATAACTCCATTAATGGATACATAAACTGTTGTCTTAAGTGTATCTTTAACAGCATCCACATTAACTCCTATATATGAGGCAGATCCGACCCGAACTATACTTCCGTTTACTTCTCCAATCAATCCTTTCCCGGTAAACTCCTGAAAGTTGAGTATCTCTGTCGTTTCACCTTTCAGGCTCAGGAAAATGCGCTGGCTAAGTGGGTGCGTAGAGTGGCTTAAAACAGATTTTATACTTTGCTCCTGCGCTGCTGTCAGTGCTTTTCCCTTATAGGTAAGTTCAGCAGCGCTTGGCTCCGTAAGTGTACCGGTCTTATCGAAAACAACGGTATCTATTTTGGCCAGCGTTTCTACTACAGCCGTATTTTTAAGGTAAAACTTGTTCTTCCCAAATATCCTTAAGGTATGGCCATGCACAAATGGTGTAGCCAGAGAAAGTGCACATGGGCAGGCGATGATCAGTACCGATATGAAGGCTTTCATGGCCATATCCATGTCGCGGGGCACCCAGTAAATAAGCGCACCTGCAGCAACTATTAGTGTAACTATAATGAACCATTTACCTGCAACGTTGGCATAGGTGCCTACACTCTGCTCTTCGTTCTTCGAGAAAACACTGTCGTTCCAGAGCTGGGTCAGGTAACCCTGCGATACTTCTTTTACCACTTCCAGTTCTATACTTTCACCAACCTGGCGGCCACCGGCATAGATCACTTCGCCCATCACCTTCTCTACCGGTTCAGATTCCCCACTCACGAAACTATAGTCTATCATAGCCTGACCACGCAATAGTATAGCATCGGCTGGTATGAGCTCCTGGTTACGGATACGGATGCGATCCCCAACTTTCAGGTTACGAACAGCTACAGCTTCTTCCTCGCTATTCTCTTTCAGCACTGTTACCGATACCGGGAAATAGGAAGTATAATCTCTGTCGAAGGAAAGGGTGTCGTAGGTTTTCTGCTGGAAGTATTTACCGATCAGCATAAAGAAAACCAGCCCGGTAAACGAATCGAAGTAGCCCGGGCCAGTGCCGGTTGTAACCTGGTAGATACTAACCAAGAACAATGCAAGCAAACCTGTAGCAATTGGCAAATCGATGTTGACCATGCGCTGCTTTATACCTTCTAAAGCCGAAGTAAAGAACCCACGCGCGCTGTATACAAAAACCGGAATTGCCAGCAGAAAGCTCAGGTATCCGAAGAAAGAACCAAAAGTGCGCTGCAAACCGCCTGTTATAGCCAGGTAATCCGGGAAAGCCAGCAGCATGACATTACCAAAGCAAAAACCCGCAATACCTAGTTTGTAAATGATCGCACGGTTTGGCTTGGAAGTTTTTTTTCCGTCAGTGTCAGCCAGCGTAATTTCAGGCTCGTAGCCGATCCGGGCTAACAAGGTAACCACCTCACGCAGGTTTGTCTTCTGATGAAAATAGGTCAGCGATACTTCTTTGCGCAGGAAATTTACAGTAGATTCAGAAATGCCCGGATTTAGCTTGAACAGATTTTCCAACAACCAGATACAGGAGCTGCAGTGCATCTGTGGGGCATAAAACGTGATCTTGCAGATATTATCGTCTTTAAAACTGATCAGTTGGGCTTCTACACCGGCATCGTCGAGGTAAGCAAAACGTGCTTCTGAAACTGGTTTTTTGCCTGTTATGCCCGGGTTTTCCTCCAGGTTATAATAGTTGCAGAGATTATTTTCCTCTAAAAGTTCGTAAACGGTCTTGCAGCCGGAGCAGCAAAAAGCTTTATCGTCGGCTATAATTAATTCATCCACGCAGGAGTCCCCGCAATGGTAGCATGTATGGACATTGGTTTGGAGTGCGGCTTCCATCTCAATTTCTAATTATGGTCTTTTACAAAGGTAAAATGCCGCCCTTCCCTAAATGATGACGAGTGTCATTTTAAGTGGTGATTGATATCACTGATTAGTACTATAAAGCTAAAGACATTTGTATTGTTAAAGCTGCTGGAAGGAAGCCTCAGGAAGAGTTTCAGACAAGTATAAGCCCGGGAAATTTTGTAAGCAGATAACAGGCCGTACAGGTATAGATTTATACTTGAAGGCCAACCAGAGAAAAAAGGTGTTTTGTTTTTAAGTTTAGTATAGGTGAACAAAGTATGGTAAGACATACTGAAACAGAAAAGGCAGGCTACAATGAGCCTGCCTTTTGTTTTTTATACTTCAATGCCTTTCCTTAATCGTAAAGATGGCAGATCTTAAATAGTTTGTCCGGGGCTAGTATGGTAATGCTGCTGCCTTTTGTTGTGATGATGTTTTCATCTTTGAATTCCGATAGTAACCGTATAGTTGTTTCCTTGGCTGTACCAACTATAGAAGCTAGGTCTTCCCTGGAAATAGAAATCGTAAATTTATTATCGCCTTCCTGCTGCTGGTAGGTCTTCTGTAACAACAAAAGGGCTTCTGCCAAGCGCTCACGTACAGGCTTGTACGCCATCTGCACCATGCGTTCTTCGGCTTCGCCCAGTGCTCTCGAAAAAAGCTTCATCAACCCGCTGGAAAAATCAACATTTGTTGCAATAAGGTCCATGAACTGCGATTTAGGTATAAAGCAAACTACAGCATCATCAAGCGCTACCGCCGACGCAGAATAGTTCGAGTCAGCCATTAATGCCCTGTATCCTACTACATCTCCGGGTTTTGCCAGCCGTATAATCTGCTCTTTTCCATCGCTACCCATTTTGGTAACCTTAACCTTACCGGAATTGATACAATGCAAGCCGGCAGGGCGAGTACCTTCATGAAAGATTACCTGGCCTTTTTTAAAGGTAAAGCAAGACTTGGCAGCACTAACATCTTCCAACTCATTGCCCTTACAGCAACCAAGAAGGGAGTTCTTCCGGGAAACGCAATTACGACAGTCTGGCGCTGTGAATCTTATCATACAATTTCAAATAGTGCCGTAAATGTAAGCATTAGCACCATATTTCCTAATGACAGCAACAGCCTTTCTAATTCAATTGTTCCTGAAACACTATAGTAAGCAACTATAAATCAAGCACCTATAGCAAAACAAATAACCAATATCCAATAAAGTCTCTTTATTATTTATACTTCCGGGTTGAAAACGGAAAAGGAATTATCTGTATAGAAGAACACAATCTGCTTCACTTGCTTATTTGAATTAAGACTTGTTAAATCCGGGAAAACAGGCAGTTTCGGATTTTGTATTTTAACAGGCTCTGTTTCCTTATCAGCTGGTTCAAACAGCGGACTTAAAGTGTGAGTTTGGTCTGCTATTTTTGCTTCAGGTTGTACATCTGCTTTTACTATTTCTTTTAGCATTTCTCCTTCGCCTAAGAGCAGCCAGTTCAGGTTGATCTGCCTATATTTGCCTATCACTTTGATAATCACATCAAGACTAGGCTTGTTACGCCCGCTCATAATATGACTAAGGATGGCTCTTGGCACTTCTATACTATCAGCAAACTGAGAGTTGGTTAGCTTATAGTATTCCATTAAGTGCTGTATTCTATCTATCATATAAAGAGCTAAAACTTCACAAACAAATGTATAAGACTTCTATATACCATGCAACTATCACTATCTGTTAAACTACAAAATGAGGCTCAATAAAGCTCTAACAGATACAGTACAACAGATTAATTTACAATAATTTATCAAACTTCAATTGTTTATTTAAGAATCAATTTACAAATGTATATACAAATGTTAATTACTTAAGTCCCTATTGAATAATTGTATTAGACAGTATTTATAAGATATAGACAAGTGATGTAAGAAAACATAACCCGTTGTGACTGATATTTTAACTAAATTATAGAACTGACAGTATGTCACTTTACTTTTACCCTTTTGTGGATAATTCGAGTTATCCACAAAAGGGTAAATCATTCAAGTCTAATCAGTTACGAAGTAACTATAAATTGATGATTTAACTCTTGGTTTTGAAAGTGTGTTAACTCTGAATGAGTGCAATTAAATTTACTGTTTAATGTAAAATATATACCACAGCGAATTTGTACTTCGCAAAGATCCTAACTTTAAATCCAAAAAAGGAATAATAAAAAACACCATCTCCTGCCGAATGGCAGGAGATGGTGTTTTTTATTATTCTGGTTGCTTCTTATTTTACGATCAGTTTCCCATGCATCCTTTTCCAGTGGTCAGGGTAAGTACAAACAAAATCGTAAGTACCAGGCGTCGGCGCTTTAAACTCATGCGTTACTGTCTGGCCGGGTTTTGCCAATGGAGTCCAGGCAATTATATGTTTGCTATCAGGGATATAATTTCCGGAAGCACCTGTTTTATTCCCTGCCAGTGCCACTTCTTTATACTTGCCACTGGTAGTAAGCACAAAGTTATGGATCATGGTAAGGTCGGTGCCTTCGTTGACTAAGGATAGCGTTATGAGCGCATCTTTAGCTACCTGTACTGTATCCTGGTCAAAAGCCATTTCTTCTGCAGTGTTACCTGTCGCGCGAAGTATAATCTCTACTTTAGGCTGTAGAGTTGTATCCCCTGGCAGCTTACTAGCTCCTGCAGTAGTGTCTTCTAAATTTTCTTCCAGGGTACCTGTTTCCTGCTTAATACCGTCACAAGCTGTTAAACTATAACCAAGCACCATTGCAATAAAAAAAACTTCTCTTCTCATGCTTCGCTCCTTTCCGGGATATTACCCAAAGAACTCTTTAGCAAGCTTTTTATCGTGCCCATAGATGTCGTCTCTGAAGTGCACTTTCCCCTGCTCATCAACCCAGCTTGTAAAGTACACCAGGTATACCTGCATCTTCTTAGGCAATGTTACCCATTCTTCCTCGCCGGTATCAATCGTTTCTCTTATTCTTTGTTCATCCCACTCCGGCATGTCCTGCAATAAGTATTTTGCAAGTTCAACAGGCTTTTCAAGGCGAACACACCCATGGCTAAACCCTCTTTCTGTTTGGTTAAACAACGCATCTGCAGGCGTATCGTGCAGGTATACGTTATAAGAGTTCGGGAATAAGAATTTTAAATCTCCTAACGAGTTCTTAGGCCCCGGGCGCTGACGCACCATGTATGGAAAGTTCTTTTCAGTAACACTGGCCCAGTCTATACTATATGCTGAAATTGGCTTCGGATCTTTCTCCTTTGTTACAATTTCCATATCCTGGCTTTCCAGGTAGCCCGGGTTTCTCAGCATGGCAGGCTTTATCTCTTTTTCTACGATGGTATTAGGTACATTCCAGTAAGGCGCCAGTACTACAAACTCCAGCTTATCACTAAATATAGGTGTTGAGTTTAGCTCTTTTCCTACGATTACCTTCATCTCGAATACCTTCTTATAAGACCGCTCAGCTTCAGGGTCGTTTTCAGGATCTTCGTAGATATACAGCTTATATTCCGGTATATTTACCCAGATATACTTCTGATCCAGGCTCTTTGGAACCAGGCGCTTCGGTATCCAGCGCCAGCGCTCCATATTCATCATGATCTGCTGAATGCGGTCTTCGACAGGTACGTTCATCATACGCAGTGTATTACCACCAACTTTCCCATCCTGGTCCAGCCCGTGCAAGCGCTGAAACTCTTTCACCTGCTGCACCAGTGTATCATCAAATTTGCGCATGTTAGGGTCATTCACATTTATCGGTTGCCCCGGATTTAGGCGCTTGCGCAACTGTATAACAGCAGCGGAGGTATCGCCTTTTTGCAGCATTTTCGTTTTACCGATATCTACCTTCTCCCAACCGCCTTTTGCCTGTAGTGCTCTATACTTGTGCAGGGTCTCGCGCAGGTCTATATAGCCTTTATGTAACGCTTCAAACTCATAGTAAGGGTAAGTACTTTCACGTTCCTGAAGTATAGTTTGCAGGGCCTTATGCAGCTTTATCTTGTTCTTCTTTACATTCCAGTCTATAGAACCAACCTCACCAGGATTAACCCTGCCACGGTAAAAATCTGAAGCATAATTAAAATAGGAAGCAGTAAGGCCTACATCTATCTGTTGCTGCAGTTCCAGCCGGGCAGAGTCTTGTCTGCCCATATCTTCATATTGCTTGAATAAGCTTTTAAACTCAACCAGTTTATACTTCTTCGGGTCCAATCCTTCTTTGGTAGCATTATCAATCGTAGCCAAGAATTTCTCAGCTTCGGGTACCAGTTCATTATCGCGGAACCAGGCAAGTTTATAGTCGCGCTCGCCATAAAACAGGTACATCAGGTCAGCATGCTGTTTAAACTCAGGCTGCTTGCTGATGTAACTCTTTATATATAGACTGTCTGTAGTGGCCTGAGGCAATTCTTTTATGCCAAGTATTTCTCCAATCTCTTTCCCCTGCCCGCTGCCGTCTGATTTATTACAGGATGCTAAAGCAGCAACAATAAAAAGCAGGTATATGTAGTATATTTTATTCTGATAAGGGTTCATGTCATTTTATTTAGTGAATTGTTGCCTGAATCTGACGTCATAAGCTGATCAAGTTCAACACCAATCTGCGTTTAATACAAATTATATCTCTATATAGACTTACTAATAAGCATTTCACCTTTATGTACTTCAACTTTATACAAAAAGTTATTCATGATTCATTAAAACAATCTGAAGCTCCCACCAAGTATAAATACTACCTGAAAATGTAACAGAGCAGCATTGGCAAAGTTTTTATGGTTAAACCTAAATCCTTAACTTACCCAATAAAGTAATCAGCTACGTATGAAGCCTTATCAGAAATATTTACTAGGATTGGGGATGGCCGGAAGCCTGCACCTCTCCGCTTGCACCACTCAAACTACCACTAACTCCGAAACTATGACCACAGAACAGAAGACCCAGGAACAGGTATCAGAAGATGTGCATAGCTATGCTGAACCAGGCAAAGCCATTGCCCGTCACCTCGACCTAGACATTGCCGTTAACTTCGACGCTAAAACTATAAGCGGCACTGCCAGCTATACTATTGACAATGTTGCTAAAGGCAATGAGATCATTTTTGATACCCGGGGCCTGCAGATAGAGAAAGTATACCTGGGCGATGATAAAGAAGAAACAACGTTCCGTTTAGGAGAAGCTGATAAGTTTTTAGGTCAGCCACTTTATGTAACTATAAAGCCTGAGACCAAACGCGTTACCATACAATATAAAACATCTCCGGATGCCGCCGCACTGCAATGGTTAAACCCACAGCAAACCGCAGGTAAAAAATACCCGTTCTTGTTCACACAATCGCAGGCTATACTTGCCCGCACCTGGATTCCGATACAGGACAGCCCGGGCGTGCGCATCACTTACAATGCCAAAGTGCAGGTACCAAAAGAACTGATGGCAGTAATGAGCGCCGAAAACCCAATGGAGAAAAATAACACCGGGGTTTATACTTTCCAGATGAAGCAGCAGATCCCGTCTTACCTGATGGCGCTCTCGGTTGGTGATATGACTTTCCGGAAAGTTGGCCCGCAAACAGGTATTTATGCGGAGCCGGCAACTATAGAAGCCGCAGCCTATGAGTTTGCAGAAATGGATAAAATGCTGGTAGCTGCTGAAAAGATCTACGGCAAGTACAGATGGGACCGCTATGACTTACTGGTGCTACCTCCTTCTTTCCCGTTCGGTGGCATGGAGAACCCACGCCTGACCTTTGTAACGCCAACTGTACTGGCAAAAGACCGCTCACTTACCAGCCTGATTGCGCACGAACTTGCCCATAGTTGGAGCGGTAACCTGGTAACAAATGCTACCTGGAACGATTTCTGGCTGAACGAAGGCTTTACCGTATACTTTGAGCGCCGCATTATGGAAGAGCTTTATGGTAAATCTTATGCTGATATGTTAGCTGTGCTCGGCTATCAGGACCTGAACAACACTATAAAAGAACTTGGTGCAGATAGCGAAGACACGCGCCTGAAACTGGACCTGGAAGGCCGTGATCCGGATGAAGGTTTAACTGATATTGCCTACGAAAAAGGAAATCTGTTCCTGCGCCACATCGAGATGGCAGTTGGCCGCGAAAAGTTTGATGAATTTGTAAACAAGTACTTCAACACGTTCGCCTTCCAGAGTACTACCACCGATAAATTCCTTGATTTCCTTCGAAAAGAGCTGATCAAAGGTGACACTGAGCTTGCCGATAAAATTGACATAGAAGGGTGGGTATACACAGCCGGTTTACCAGAAAACCATATCAAGCCTACCTCCGAACGTTTTACACAAGTTGAAGAAACCTATAAAGCCTGGAAAAATGGCCAACCAGCAAATCAGTTAGTAACCAAAGACTGGTCTAGTCATGAATGGCTGCATTTTATACGTATGCTGCCAGAGCAGATGAGCCAGCAGCAAATGGCAGATTTAGATAAAGCCTTTAACTTCACCAATTCCGGTAATTCAGAAGTGCTGGCAGCCTGGTTCCTACATGCTATCCGTAACAACTATGTAACTGCCGATAAAGCACTGGAGACTTTCCTGACAAACGTAGGAAGACGCAAATTCCTGGTGCCAATCTATAAAGCGCTTGTAGCATCTCCGGAAGGTAAAAAGAAGGCGTTGGCCATTTATGCCAAGGCCAGACCAAATTACCATGCGGTTTCAACTGTTACCTTGGATGAACTGCTGAAGTAACAACTATAAAGTATAGAAAAAGAAGAAGCCCAACCAAAAATGGTTGGGCTTCTTTTATGTATACTCTGTGGCTTTCTTACCTGCTTGGGTAGCCAGGCGAAACAACAGAGTTTTTTTCTTGATTAACGTTCGGCTTTAATGTTCACAGACTGTTCTGCGATCATGGTCAGCTTCTGGTCAGTTGTTTTTTCTTCGTCAAGTGTAATGCCTAGCTCTTTCTCCACATCTTGCATGCCTAGTTGTTTAGCATAAGTGCAAACAGTACCATAAGCAGCAATCTCATAATGTTCTACTCTCTGGGCACATGCAATAAGCGCAGCATCCATCACGCTTTGGTCAGCACGCTCGCTCATCATGGATTCGCATTCTTTAATAATGCCTTCCATGGCCTTGCAGTGTTCTGAACTGGCTTTCTCACCAATCATGTTAAAAACATTGTCTAGTCGCTTTATCTGCTGCTCTGTTACCATTAAATGTTCTTCAAAAGCAGCTTTCAGTTTTTCTGAAGATGCAGCCTTGATCATTTTTGGTAACGCTTTTGTAATTTGATGTTCAGCGCTGTAAATGTCTTTTAGTTCGTGGATCATCAGATCCTTTAAGTTGTTTAATTTCATAGCTTGGAAAGGTTTAGCGTCTAACAAATTCTCATAAAGAGCTTGTGGCATTCTATACGTGAGCCCTTGCCGATGGTTAAATAAAATAGTAATTTATTTAACCAACATACCCTAAATCACAGATAAAACAATAAACCATATAACATTACCTATATTATATAAATCTCACTTATTGCAAAGCTGTTAACCGGAACTGATGCAATTTTTTTGGCACGGTTTTGCAACGAAAAAGTATAAGAACGGTAAAGTTTGAAAGTAATCCGGTTGCTTGTAGTAAAGTTTACTGGTGTAGCAGTTGAGAGAGGCGACAAACAAAGTATAAAAACTATAACCTGTGGAAAAACCAAAAGGAAAACTGATTGCCATCGGCGGTAACGAAGACAAAGGCACTTACCCTAATCCTAAGTCTAAAAAGAAATACTACCTGGACTTTTTTGAACTAGGTATATTAAAACGTTTTTTACAGGAAATACCGGCCAAATCACCACAGGTAGAAATAATTACAACCGCATCGCTTATACCCGAAGAAGTAGGAGAACGCTACATGAGCGCCTTTGGAATTTTAGGTGCAGAAAATGCTAGGCTGATGCACATTAAAACTGAAGAAGACGCTCTAAAACCTGAATACCTGGAGCGTATTAAAAATGCCGATGGCATTATGATGAGCGGAGGAAACCAGTCCCGGCTGACTCAAATATTCGGGGGAACAGCGTTCTTGGACATTCTTAAAAAGAAATATTATGAAGATCCGTTTGTAGTAGCCGGCACCAGTGCCGGGGCTATGGCTATGTCTAAAATCATGATCAAGGGCGGCAATATTTCTGATTCACTGTTACGGGACTCCGTTAAAATAGCACATGGACTTGGTTTTATTGAAGGTGTTATCATTGACTCACACTTTGTAGCCCGTGGCAGGTTTGGGCGCTTAATGGAAGCTGTTGTGATACACCCTAAAACAATAGGAATAGGTCTCGGCGAAGACACAGGCGTACTTATTACAGACGGTGACCTGATCGAAACAATAGGATCAAACCTGGTGGTAATTATTGATGGACATAATGTAGGCTATACCAATGTGCACCATGTTTCTCCGGGTCGCCCAATCTCTATCGAAGGTCTGTTGATGCACGTTCTGGCTAAGGGTAACATTTATAATATAGATACCCGGGAGTTCTTTAAAGATGAAGAGGCACTGCAGCACAGTTTGCTACAGGCCTCCCAACGCTAATCCGCCTAAGGTGGCAACCCGCAAGTATAGCATCGCTTATAGCTTTTGACTTGCCACCGCTACTTCCTCTCTGTAAATTGCTACCAGCGGTTCCAGGTTATTGATCTTGCAGGCACGGTACATTCCTGCAGAATTAAATGGCATGGCAACATTACCTGCGTTATCAACGGCTATTAAGCCACCTTCCCCGCCTAGTTTCACCAGTTTATCCATTACTACCTTGTCGCAGGCCTGCTGTAAAGTATAGCCTTTATATTCCATTAAGCAGGAAACATCGTAAGCCACCACAGCTCTCAGAAAAAACTCACCGTGACCGGTGCAGGAAATGGCACAGGTATAGTTATTAGCATAAGTACCAGCGCCTATTACCGGTGTATCGCCTATTCGGTTATAGTTCTTATTGGTCATGCCTCCTGTTGATGTTGCAGCTGCTACATTTCCATGTTGGTCTAATGCCACAGCCCCTACAGTACCAAATTTCTCATCTCCGGCTGTGTGGTCCAGCATAAACATATCAGAATCACGTACCTCACTCCATTGTTTGTAGCGAAGGGCATCAAAAAAGTATTCTTCCGGTTCGAAAACCAGATGCTGTTTACGGGCAAATTCTTCGGCGCCATAGCCACTCATAAATACATGGTCTGAATACTCCAGTATAGCTCTTGCCAATGAAACAGGATTTTTAAGGCTATACACCCCGGCTACAGCCCCGGCCTGTAGTGTTTTACCACACATAATAGCTGCATCCATTTCGTGTTTGCCATGTTTTGTAAACACAGATCCCTTTCCTGCATTAAACAGAGGCGTATCTTCCAGATCTTCTACTGTTTTCTGAACAGCATCGAGTGCAGTACCGCCATCAGCCAGAATTTTGCTACCAATTTCCAACGCCTTGTTCAAGGCTGTTTTATACTTTACTTCAAGTGCCGGGGTCATCGAAGACGGTGTAATAGTTCCGGCTCCTCCATGAATGGCAATAGAGAAATTACCCATTTGCATTAATTTTTGGTACAACTCATCATACTTTACGGTGCTATGCAGCCACAGTTCATCCGGGGTTAAAGTTTGCAAAAAAAGTACACTTAAACCGTAGCAAAACACTTAAACCACATTAAAATTTAGTATCTTTGTTTTTAGTTAATAAATAAAAAATACAGAAATTATGTCGTTTGATATCCAAGGAAAACTGCACGAAATTTTTGCGGAAAACCAGGTAAGTGATAAATTCAGAAAGCGCGAGTTTGTGCTCGAGATTCCGGATGGATCTTATACCCAGTACGCTAAGTTTCAGCTAACTCAGGATAAGTGCAACCTGCTAGACCAGTTCCAGAAAGGACAGGAAGTAAAGGTAACTTTTAATTTATCGGGTAAGCCATTTGTGAAGAACGGTGAAACCTTATACTTTACTAACCTGCAGGCCTGGAGACTTGAAGCTGCAAATGGTGGCGGTAACTTCGGCGGAGCTCCTGCTTCGGCACCTGCGCAGGCACCTACGTTCTATTCTTCTGATGCAGATAACGATTTACCTTTCTAAGTATAGGTATCATATACAGAATGCAGAAAAGCGAGCTTAAGGCTCGCTTTTTTTATGGCTACCTGAGCCAACCTTTCACGTAAACTGTAGTAAAAAACACGCTCCGTAAGGTTATACTTTACTAAAGCGTTAACAGAGCTATACTATGGATGAACTCCAGCGCCTTATCTGGCAGGGCGAGAATGACCAGGTGGATTTTAAACAACGGGTTACCCAACCTGAAAAAATTGCCCGTACCATGGTGTCTTTTGCAAATACACGCGGGGGCGTAATACTGATCGGAGTTAAAGATAATGGTATCATTTGTGGCATAGACCCGGAAGAAGAAAAACATACCCTGCACCTGGCTGCCAATTTTTACTGCGATCCGCCAGTTGCGCTCACCTACGACGAACTGGAAGTTGACCACCATACCGTACTGAAGGTAACCATACCGGAGAGCCGGCATAAACCACACTTTGCTAAGGTAAAAGAAGACGACTGGCGTGGCTATGTGCGTGTAAAGGATACCAGCGTACAAACCAGCAAAATGGTAGACAAAGTGTTGCAGCACGAAAGCCCTGTTTTTGAACGGATTCCGCTGGACCGCCACGAAAACGCAGCCCTTGAAATATTACAGAAGCAGCCCCGCCTAACCCTGAAGCAGTATATGAAAGCAGCTAACCTATCGGAGCGGCGTGCCCATCGGATACTTATAAAGCTTGTAATACATGGTTACCTGCGCCTGCACGATAAAGAAAAGGAAGACTATTATACGTTAAGCTAATCTTTATACCTCAGCAGGTTACCTTTCAGGTAGGTTTCGGTATGGGTTAAGTTCCCTTGTTCATCAAATACCTGCCACTCTCCCTCCCAATAATAATGAGCCATGGTACTGTCGCGGTATAACTTTGCGTTGCCCGATTTAGCCAAGTTGCCATTCTCGTGGTACCGCCAGACCTGTATTACAGGTGAGTTACGGGTATACTTTTCTTTCATGTACAATCCGCCACCAGGGTAATAATAGCGCCATGTACCTACTTCTTTGCCATGCTTAAACCGCCCGTTCCTGATCAGGTCCTTATCATCATTTATATAGATCTTCCAGCGGCCATGGTATTCTTTGTTCTTATCAAAAGCATTTACCTGAAACGGGTTGTACCACCTTTTTATCTTATAGGGTACCGCAATCTGAGCTGTACAAATAGTTGGCAGTAACATCAAAAACAGGATGTAAAGGCATTTTCGGTTCATAGTTTTTGGGTAGTATGGATTTATATAACTAAGATAAGAAATTTAATGATTTGATTAAACACCTTATTCAAAGCTAACCCGCTCATCTTCAGCAGGCTTCTAAAGTATAACAACTGGTATCATAAATTTTATTTCTGATCTATAGTAAAATTTATATAAATGGCATCACCACCGGTAATGGTTTAACGTACAACAGCATAAAGCTCATAACCACCTATTATACCCTGAGCTATACTTGCTGCATCTTCACGCAGCTTATTGGTTTTCACCCTTAACCAAGATTTTATGCCAAAAGCAAACCCATTACCCGAGAATAATAAACCTGTCAAAGCCAAAACCGCATCCAGAGAAAAAACAAGCAGTGTACGTGTACCAAAAACAGCTATAAAAGCACTAACTGATACAGAACGCAAGGTTTTTGTGCTGGATACCTCTGTTATACTTTACGACCATAGTGCTATCCAGAATTTTCAGGAGCACGACGTGGCTATACCTATCACAGTGCTGGAAGAACTTGATAACTTCAAGAAAGGCAATGACATTAAAAACTTCGAAGCCCGTGAATTTATCAGGTTCATAGATAAACTATCTGCGGAGCACAAATTGCAGGAATGGCTGCCACTAAACGGAAAAACCAAGGGCAACTTCCGGGTGATCATGAACGAAAGCACCAACCTGGATGCTGTTAAAGTGTTTGGTGATAAAAATGACCATCGTATACTTAACTCAGCACTTCAGATACAGCAGGAACAACCCGACCGCAAAGTAGTACTGGTTACAAAAGACATTAACCTACGCCTCAAGGCCCGTGCGCTTAACCTAATATCAGAGGATTATGAAACCGGCAAAATACAGGATGTAGCAGGTTTGTATACTGGTAACGATACACTAGAAGACATACCGGCCAACCTGATAAATGATTTATATGAAAAAGGGGTAAGTGAAGTAGAAAAGGTAATGCCAACACCACCTGCCGATAACCACTTTTTTGTACTCAAAAGCTTCAAAAATTCTATACTTTCCTTTTATAACTCCCGAGAGAAACTGCTGGAGCGGGTAGACAAGCAATCGGCATTTGGTATAAAGCCTCGTAATGCAGAGCAAACCTTTGCTCTGCATGCCCTGCTGAACCCGAACATAAAACTGGTGTCGATACAAGGTGTGGCAGGCACAGGTAAAACCCTGTTGGCTTTGGCAAGCGCACTGGAGCAGCGCCGCGACTATAAACAGATCTACCTGGCCCGCCCTATCGTGCCGCTCAGCAACAAAGACATTGGTTACCTGCCCGGAGACATTAAATCCAAGCTTAACCCGTATATGGAGCCGCTATGGGATAACCTGAAGTATATACAGAACCAGTTCCCGGAGAACAGCAAAGAGTACCAGAAGATACGGGATATGGTGGACCTGGAGAAACTGGTGATTACACCTTTGGCTTACATCCGTGGCCGCAGCTTATCGAATATTATTTTTATAGTTGATGAAGCCCAGAACCTGACCCCGCACGAGGTTAAAACCATTATTTCGCGGGCTGGCGAAAACACTAAGATCATCTTTACCGGAGACATTTACCAGATCGACACACCATACCTCGACTCTCAAAGTAATGGTTTATCTTATTTAATAGATCGTGCTAAAAATCACCCGCTTTATGCGCACGTTACCCTCATGAAAGGCGAACGCTCCGAACTAGCAAACCTGGCAAACGAACTACTATAGTTAGAGAATTTGGGAAGTAAGAAGTATGAATTAGAAAGTTAGAAAGTTAGAAAGTTAAAGCCGCGGCTAAATATAGCCGCGGCTTTTGTGTTATAGCTGTGAAGTATAGTTTATACTGCTGAAACGTTACTTTTTATGCATTCAGGTAGCGCGACTTCAGGATATTCATGTGGTGCCGTTCGTGGGCTGCAATTACGTGTATAATACCCCGGAGCGTAATTTCTTTGCTGTTAGCTATACCTACATTATCCAGCATTTCATTGGTAAAACTACGGAACAGGTATAAATTAGACTTCCGTACCAACTCATACTCTTCCAGCATATCGGTTAACTTACGATTATCTGCATTAGAGTTCTCTGCATAGCCATTTTCATCAAAGCCAGGCAACGACGCTTGTTCTCCGCGGGCAATACATAAGGCACGGTAAGCAAAAATACGTTCAGAATCCAGCATGTGCTGAAACAGCTCTTTTATACTCCACTTTCCTTCGGCATAAGCCTCCTCTGCACGGGTGTCATCTAAATTATGCAACAGCTGGCGCAGGTCCTTTGCCTGTTCTTCCAGTATATCCAGCACCTCTCCCTGCTCCGGAAGCTGATCTATATAAACATGGTAATAAGCAGGGTATTCAGATGCTTGTGGTCTTGTGATGGTTAATGCCATAGTTTTATTGGTTAGATGCGTTTGTATTCAGTGTGGTTGCAAGCAATGTTTGCAGGTTTTGTAATCCTTGCTGCAATTCTTCTTCGGTTTTATTTTTCTGCCATACACCTTTATAAAGCGCCAGGGGGTTATCTTCCAGCGGAGTGGTTTGCTGCCATGTTACTAGTGTTCCGTTCTCCTGCTCTTCCAGTATAAAGCTACCTATAGTTCTAACAGATTTGCCTTGCTCGGTTAATACATAACCTAAGCTATCGGGAGCAACACTTTGTGTTAAAACCATCTGCCAGTTACCTGTTTTGTCTCCTATCCAGCTCTGCCTTGCTCCTACTCCGCGGTGTGGTCCGCCATACATATAAATAACCGTTGGATCGTAGTTTTTATTCCAGGCGCTCCAGTTTTTCCAGTCAGTAGGGTTGTTCAGGTAAGGAAAAATCTGCTCTGGTGTAGCATTGATCTTTATACTTTGCCTGATCTTTATTTCGCCGGGTAACGTGGTGGAAAACCAAAATAAACCGGCCGCCAGCATTACCAGTACCACAGACATTCTTAGCAACAGCTTCATAAGGTTTTAGAAATAAGGGTATAACAGCCTTGTACTTTGGGCTGATTTCAACTACCAATTTAAAAGAACTAATGAGTACAAATCAATAGGGTATGCATATATATTTTTAACCAGCATTATACCTGTTATACATTGGGTTCAAAAGCAATTAAAGCAGCTTTATAAGCTGCTAATCCGTAGAGTAAAGCATTTAATAAATATAAGAGAGAACCATGTTACAGGATTTAATACAAAAAGGATTGCGCTTGTCGCAACATGCTATATTCAGGAGATTTATAAGTAAAGCAGGTGGCTTTTTAGGGAAACCAGCAAAACTGGCCATGCTGCTTACCTCCGCCTACGACAAACTAATTGACACCAAAAGTACCGAAAGCGGATTTACACAGGTAAAAGAGATCATGCAGACTTTCATCAGGTTGGTAAAGGCATATATTAATGGCAGCTACCGTGCAGTGTCTAACAGATCCTTACTTGTTGGTGTCGGTGTACTTCTATACCTGGTTACACCGTTAGATGTGATACCAGACTTTATACCCGTATTAGGCTTGCTCGATGATATCAGCCTTATGGCTTGGTTTGTAGATGCCTTCCAGAAAGAAATTTCCAATTTCAGAGCCTGGGAACAAAACCGAAACGTTGAACCAACAATGGGAGTACTTTAGGGGAGTTAGAGAAGGAAGAGATTAAGAGTTAGAGAAGTAAGAAATAAGAACCTATACTTACTACGTTACTTGAGAAAGTATAAAAGCCGTTGCAGTAAGATGCAATGGCTTTTTCTATTTGAATTATTGTTACTCCCCTCCCACCTAAACTTTTTAATCTTCTAACTTTCTAACCTCCCAACTTCTTAACTTCCTCAACTCATACTTCCCTAACTCCTAAACTCATCCCTCCCAACTTCTTAACTCATCCATCTTTAACTCCCAAACTCTTACCTCTCTAACTTTTTAACTTTCTAACTTTTAAAGTAATTTCAGGCAATCAAATTTTAAACAACTATACATTCACCCATGATCAGCAAACGCATTTTTGCTTTTATAGCAGCTGCCTGGTTAAGTATAGGTATAAGCTCCGCACGCCCCGACGAAGGTATGTGGTTACCTATGCTACTAAAGCAGCTAAACGAGTCTGACATGCAGAAAAAGGGCCTTAAGCTCTCTGCCGAAGACATTTATAGTGTAAACCAGTCCAGCCTGAAAGATGCTATCGTATCGTTTGGCGGATTCTGTACCGGCGAAATGATCTCTTCTGAGGGTCTTTTGCTTACGAACCACCACTGCGGTTACGGCCAGGTGCAACAACATAGTTCTGTAGAAAATGACTACCTGACCAACGGTTTCTGGGCGATGAACAAGTCTCAGGAATTACCAAACCCGGGCCTTACTGCCACATTTATTGTGCGCATGGAAGACGTGACCAAACAGATCTTGGCTGGCGCTGATGTTGCTAAAACCGAAGCAGACCGCGAAGCCATCATACAGAAGAACATTGCTAAAGTTCGTCAGGCTTCTACAGCCGGCACGCATTACGATGCTGTAATAAAGCCATACTTTTATGGCAATGAGTACTACATGTACATCACCGAAACTTTCAAGGATGTGCGTTTAGTGGGTGCGCCGCCATCATCAATCGGTAAATTTGGTGGCGACACGGATAACTGGATGTGGCCACGCCATACCGGTGACTTTTCACTGTTCCGTATTTATGCAGGACCAAACAACGAACCTGCTGAGTACTCTCCTAACAACAAACCATACAAGCCAAAGCACCACCTGCCTATCTCGCTGAGCGGTGTGAAAGAAAATGACTTTACGCTGGTTTTTGGATTCCCGGGCCGTACCAACGAGTACCTGACCTCGCATGCTATCGAAGAGATATACAAGGTTTCTAACCCTGCTAAGATCAAGATTCGCGATACAAAGCTCAACATCCTGGACAAGGACATGAAAGCTTCGGATGCGGTTCGTATTCAGTATGCAGCTAAGCATGCAAGTATAGCCAATGCATGGAAGAAGTGGATAGGTGAGAACCGTGGCTTGCGCAAAGCCAATACAATAGAAAAGAAAAAAGAGCTGGAGCGCCAGTTTAATACCTGGGTAAACGCTGACCCTGCTCGCAAGCAACAGTATGGCGACCTGATGACCGAGTTTGAAAAGAACTATAAAGCATTGGATGGCATTACGATATCCCGCGATTACATTATGGAAGCTGCCAACGGTATTGAGCTTATTCGTTATGCTACAGGCTACGCAAAACTACAGCAACTGATTGATACCAAAGCATCTCAGGCCGAGATAAACGCTGAGGTTGAAAAACTGGAGAAATCAGCTGCCGGCTTCTTTAAAGACTACAACGCCCCTACTGATAAAAAGGTATTTGCTGCGCTGATGGGCTTATACTATAACGACCTTGACAAAAAGCTGCTGCCTGAAGCAGTAAGAACTGCAGGTACAAAGTATAAAGGCGACTTCGCTAAAATGGCTGATGATATTTACAGCAAATCAAACCTGACCTCGGAAGCCGGTGCTAAAAAACTACTGGCTGATGTTAAAGCTGGTAAAACTTCAGGCCTTAAAAACGATCCGGCTTTTGCACTTGCCAACGCTATTGACAGCCACTATAAAACACAGGTATTGCCAACTTATACTTCGGTAAACGACAACCTGAACCTGCTGTACAGAACTTATATGACTGGCCTGCGTGCCATGCAACAGGACAAGAAGTTTTACCCGGATGCTAACTCAACGCTACGCGTAGCTTACGGTAAAGTGGAGCCTTATGAGCCACTGGATGGCGTGCAGTATAACTACTATACTACTCTGGAAGGCATTATGGAGAAAGCTGCCATGACAGATGTACCTGATTATGTGATACCTGCCAAACTGCGTGAACTATACGAGAAGAAAGACTACGGTCCGTACGGCGTGAATGGTGAATTACCAGTTGCCTTCATTGCTTCTAATCACACAACAGGTGGTAACTCTGGTTCTCCGGTTATAAATGCTAATGGCCAGCTGATCGGTACCAACTTCGACCGTAACTGGGAAGGCACCATGAGCGACATCGCTTACAACCCTGACCAGGTACGTAACATTGCTGTGGATGCCCGTTACATGCTGTTTATAGTTGATAAATTTGCCGGTGCCGGTCACCTGGTAAAAGAGATGACACTGGTAACAGACAACACATCAGGTCTGCCACAGGTTGATGCCCGCAAAGCAACTCCAGAAAAAGAGCTTTCTAAAAAAGAGAAACGCAAAGCAGAAAAAGCCGCTAAAAAAGCTAAAAAGAAAGAAGCTGTTGAAGTTAACTAAGCACAACTATACTTATAGTCACCAGAAGCCCCGCCTATACTTTAGGTGGGGCTTTTTATTTTATCAAGTTGTTTTACGTATACTATTTCACAATATGTTTATATAAAACCAAGCTGCGCACTGTTATGAAAATTACTTTACCTTACACTATTAAAAACAAAGCCGGTGAGAAACTGACTTTTACAGGAATTACTGTTAAAGATGGCATTGAATACCTGGAAGCTGAAAATGAAGTACAACCTGGAGCAGGTCCGCCCATGCATGTGCATTACAGGCAGGATGAAAGCTTAACTGTTGTTTCCGGTAGAATGGGTTACCAAGAACCTGGTGGTGAGGCAAAGTATGCCGGGCCTGGAGAATCAGCGCTTTTTAAAGCAGGAACACCCCACAGGTTCTGGAATGCAGGCACCGATGTATTATTCTGTAAGGGCTATATCACGCCACCCGATAACGTCGTCTATTTTCTATCAGAGATGTACAAATCGATAGATCAGAATGGTAGCAGGCCCGGCATGTACGACGTCGCTTTTTTACTTCACAGGTATAGATCTGAATTCGACATGCTAGGTATTCCAGGGTTTGTTCGAAAGGTTTTATTTCCGGTTGTTTTGTTCTTTGGCAACCTAACCGGCAAACACAGAAAATTTGCTGATGCTCCTCCACCGCTTTACCATTAATATTCCATACCTAAAATTTTAAAGTATAAATTTTGACTATAAAAGGTATAGTTATACTTTACGCTATGATTTTGCTTAACTCATGCTAAAGTCAAATATAAAAATTAGACAACTACAATACTTAGCTATCTGTGCCGTATTACTGCTAACTATAGCAGTGATTTATATATACATTCTCTCTCCTTGGATGTACCCTAACGAAATGGCTAGGCTTGAGCTTCTTAAATTGAAATCCCATCAACAAGCTATACTTAAAGCACAAGAAGATTTTAACAATAGTAACTATAGAATTATTTCTTGGGGGCTTATGGATAGCGAGTCTCCCATTATCACTCAGGCTGAGTTACTGAAAGAAAGATTCAACATTCAAACTATCTATGGTGGTTGTATTCGAAGTGATATTATGGCCAGTTATGACAGCACGATGAGAGTGTTAACAACAGAAAAATTCGGTAAAGACACATTAAATAAAACAATCTCGGAAGCGATAGATAAAGCAACTACAAGAAAAAATTCATTAGAATAGCCTGTCTATCCAATTTTTATACTTAATAAAAGTTATAATTCATCATACTCCTTGCAGATCAATCTCATCGGTTGGAAGTATAGTTACCTGTTTGCCCATTTTCTTCTGTATGATCTTGAAGTGATGCGCATCTTCGGGAGTGATCAACGAAACGGCTTTACCCGAAGCTTCTGCCCTGCCGGTGCGGCCAATGCGGTGCACGTAATCTTTAGGAGAGCGTGGCAACTCATAGTTTATTACATAAGGCAAGAACTTAATATCAATACCGCGGGAAGCAAGGTCGGTAGCCACCAGCACGCGAATCTTACCGGCTTTAAACTGCTTTAGTGCTTCGGTGCGTGCTCCCTGGCTTTTATCGCCATGCAGGGCAGCTGCTTCTATCCCATTTTTCTTCAATTTGCCAACTATATTATCTGCCGTACGGATGGATGAGGCAAATACCAGTACCTGCTGCATGTTTTCCTGGTTTATCAGGTAGCGCAGTAATGGACCTTTCTTTTCCGTTGATACCTGGTAGGCTACCTGGTCAATCAGTTCAGGTACCGAGGCTTCAGCCTCTACCTCTATAGTTAAAGGGTTGTGCAATTGGGTATCAACTATAGTTTTTACGTCGCCACCCAATGTAGCCGAAAACAAAAGGTTCTGGCGTTTGGCAGGCAATAAAGCAAAGATTCGATCCATCTCCTCTTTAAAGCCCAAGTTCAGCATTTTGTCAGCTTCGTCCAGTACTAAAATCTCTACTTCCGATAACTTTACTGCATTGTGGTCTATCAGGTCCAGTAAGCGGCCAGGCGTTGCCACCAGTACATCCGTACCGCTCAGTTTCATCATCTGCGGGTTTATAGACACGCCACCGTAAACAGCCATTGTCTTCACCTTCTGAGGCAGATGGATACTCAGGTTATAGAAGGTCTCCTCTACCTGCACAGCCAGTTCGCGGGTTGGTACCAGCACCAGCGCTTTTACAAAACGATTTCGGGAGGCGGCTTTCTTTTGCAGCAGATCCAGTATTGGCAAAGCAAACGCAGCCGTTTTACCAGATCCTGTCTGCGCAATGCCGAGCACGTCGCTCCCCTTTAGTACAGCAGGTATCGCCTGCTCCTGTATAGGGTAAGCAGCAGTATAACCTTGCTCTTTAATAGCTTTAAGAAGTGCCTGAGACAGACCGAGAGTTGAAAATGACATGCAGTATACCTTGATTTATACCTGTAAAGGTACAACTATAAAAGTGAACTGAACAGAAGGTGAGCGCCGGGATGAAGTATAATCTAAACTATAGTTTGAAATGCACTGATGCTTTAACGCCGAAGTTCTTTACATCCGCGGTATCCAGGTGCGTTACTCGGTGTATAAAATGTATTCTTAGAAATTTAAAGATATTGTCTACACCATACCCCAGTTCTACATAAGGTTCTTTGGAGAGCGATTTAAAAGTCTGGTATGGGGTGCCATCCGTATTCGTGGCAGGTATCAGGTCCAGGTTCTGCTGGCTTATGGTACCATATAATATATCACCGGCTGCAAATAAACGCCACTTCAGTTTACGCACCAAAGGCAGGCTGTTCAGAAACAACCCTTCGAAATGCTGCTCATACGACAAAGCCGCATAAGTATCGCTGGCAAACTCAAATGACTGCATTAAACTATAAGCCGATTTAGAGTAGAAAGGAGTTTCGTTGCCCAGGTGTACTTCCAGGAGCGGATATGGCACCGGCGAGAATACTTTACCGGCCTTTACTTCATAAATAGCAGTACCTAAGCTACCGGTGCGTAACCGTTGCCTGATACCGCCATCCAATCGCTGGTAATTTAATGTAGAACCCATCACATCATCCAACCCTAAGGTATAGCGTAACGATATAACAGGCCATTTCCCTTTGCTTAGACTAATACGGTCGTTACCGTTCTCTACAAACACTTCTTTTCGGGCTATCTGCAACGCATAGCTCACGGATGATGTAGTAAAGCTTTTAGCCACTTCTCCTGCTTCGCCAGTGTAGTATGCAAAATCGTATTGTGGCAGGTAAGTGCGGTTGCTGAACGTAATGCGCTGTGTAACTCCCCTGAACAGATCAGACTGAAAATAAGCACTGGCTTCTTTTATAAATACAGGTTTATCAAGTTTTCCGAACCGGGCAGAGGCCATGAATAATTTGGTAGCATCTGTTTTATCGGCGGTTAAACCTACCTGCTGCAGGTCTTCTTCATAAGAAATACCTAGTTCAGACCATTTCTCACGGTTCAGGATATACCTTACCTGTGTATTATACTTAACCTTTTCGTCGCGGGTGCCATAGGCAGCAAACCCACTGAACTCCCATTTATCACTGAAATTGATATTTGTCTTTGCTCCCAGTTGTATGCGGTGCCCTTCTATATTGTTATAAGCATAAGCATAAGGAATGGGGCCTATACTTACCTTTCCTGCTTTTTTATAGCCACCTACCAGTATGGTCATCAGTTCGGTGTAGCGTTTAATTTCAGGTGTGTTGTTTAATGAATCTATCTGCGCATACACCTGCAAGTCAGAAGTACTCAGGCTATCGTGGCGGTTCTGCACCCAAAATTCAGGCGCCTTGGCTTTACTTACATAGGCTGTAGGCTTATCAAAAAATGCAGCATCGTGTGGTTCAGTAACGCTAATATTTTTGTTAGATACATTGATACGGGCCAGTATATTCGGTAACGCTTTGTTGAGTTTGGCTACGTGCATGGTCATTTCGGTGCGGGATGGCAGCCATGCTCCTGCCTTTGTCTTCTCCAGCTCCTGCGTCAGGTTTATACCTTCCACATAATTAATGTTCGCAGACTTACTTACCGCCACATCAATTTTACGCAAAGCAAAATCACCTTCAGATATCCATATATACCCTTTAAATGCCAGATCCTGCGGGCGCTTAGGTGCGACTTTAATTTTGTAGCACCAGGTATTGCCTATATATAAACTGTCTTCCAGGTCATAGTTATAGTATACTTTCCAGCCATCGGCAATAGGGCTTATAAAGCTCTTGCTCAGTATGGTTACCCAGTTCTGGTAAAAGTTATGGTTCTTGTAAGATACCCCAAGTAATTCAGCAAAAATGTCGCTATCCTGCAGGCCAACACCTGCTACTTTAGTGGCTTTAACGATCTCTTTTGTACGTTCAGGGTCTCGGTTATAATAAAAGTCAGATAACGTTTCTGACATAAAGAACGGGTATACTTTTTTGCCTTTGCGGCTGGTTGCGGAGCTATCAGAAAGTATAGGCAGACTGGCAGCTTTCTTTTTCCCCGGCATATTCTCCACGCTTAGCTGCATAATACTATAAGCCTCGTACTGGTAA
Organism: Pontibacter deserti; assembly: GCF_023630255.1. NCBI lineage: Bacteria > Pseudomonadati > Bacteroidota > Cytophagia > Cytophagales > Hymenobacteraceae > Pontibacter > Pontibacter deserti. Next base: position 1,322,210 of record NZ_JALPRS010000001.1, read on the forward strand.
GCCTGCAACTGGCGTTTATCGTTCTGCTCTTTATGTGCCATCACCTGCCGCATCACCCGGAAGGCAGGATTCTCGCCCGGCCTTACAACAATCTCCTGCAGACCGATAGAGTTGAGTTCCAGTTCAAAATCGATTACCTGCCTGGCAACACCACGGGTTATCGCTTTGCTTTTGGTTTTATATCCGATAAAAGAAACAGTTATGGAATCGGCGGGCTGGTTGATCTTAATGCTATACTTTCCTTCGTCGTTGGTAGGTGCACCTGTGCCGGCTTTCTTTATAAATACGCTCACAAAAGGCAATGCTTCACCAGTAGCAGCATCTGTTACTTTACCTGTAATAACCTGCTGGGCCTGCAAATGAAAGCCAAGTAAAAACAAAAGCCAAGTAAAAGTAAGCCGATACACCGAAGTTGTTTTTGTTCAGCTTAAAAATAATATAATTATATATACTAAGTATAGAATGTTATAAAGTATTTAGTTAAAATATTTAAAATAGGATTTATATAATGTAATGCATATAATTTTGAGCCTTTAAGGACTTTATTTGCCTGTAAAATAGGTTTTGCATACACCTTCTATGATAATTACAAATTCATCATACTTATAACATACTTCGTAATAAGAAGTATATATTAAAATCCTTCTCCTAAACTTTAAAGTATGGAAAACATTGACTTCCAGTTACGCTTTAAAATAAGGTTACTATCACTGATCGCCATGTTATTGGTAGTTTATGTACATGCCTATACGTTCGAGTTAGACGGTTATAATGGTGCCTTAACTGCAGAAAAAAATTTCAATATCTTTATCCAGGATTTTATCTCTCAGGGGTTAGCCCGGGTAGCCACTCCCATCTTCTTTATACTTTCTGGTTTCCTGTTTTTTGCAGGTTATAAATTACAAGGGACGGTAGTGCTGCATAAGTATAAAAGCCGTGTTAAATCGTTGCTTATTCCTTTCATATGCTGGTCTTCATTTGGTATCGGGTTATATTATGCTTTACAGCTAATACCATTTACAGCACCCTTCTTTTCAAACCGGATTATCCAGAACCTAACACCAGAAGAGCTACTTTATACGTTAGTGGTTGATCCTATCCCTTACCAGTTGTGGTTCCTGCGAGATCTTATCGTTCTTGCACTGCTTTCCTCTGCCCTTTGGCTGCTTATAAAATATTTTAAGGAAGGCATTTTGTTGCTGATGCTGGTGCTCTGGCTTGCTGAAGCAGACATTATACTTTGCACAACAGAGGCATTGTTATTTTTCTCGGTTGGCTGCTACATTACAATAAAACCAAAGCTGGTAAAAAAGCTTACATCAGCTTATAACTACCTCCCACCGCTGCTTGGCTGGCTTGGTTTGCTCATCTTTAAAACAGAACTTATATACCTCGGTATAGGCCCTGAAATACTGCTTATGCTACTACATAAGCTGGCTATAGTGGCAGGTATAATAGCCGTGTGGGTAACCATAAATACCATAGCTGAGAAAACAGGCAGCCTTAGCCGGAAGTGGGTTTTTAATTCAGTATCTCCTTTCTTTATATTTGCTTTCCACGAGCCTCTTCTCACCATGCTTAAAAGAGGTTTACTGCACCTGCTGCACTCGAATCAGGGTTTTACTTCTTTTTTAGTTTACCTGTTTGCACCGGTTATAGCCATTCTGGTAAGTATAGTTTTGGCTAGGTTCCTGAGACAATATCTGCCTGCTCTTTTCTATATCCTGACAGGTAACAGGGACAAAGCTGCAGATATTTTCAACCCAGCTCTAAAGCACCAGCCCACGCCTGTTATCAGGAAACAAATACTGTCTTCCTGAATTTATATGGATTTCCCATCTTGGCCTGATTTCAACTATAATTTTTCAAAACTGACTTTATAGTTGTACATATGTAAGCTAGCTGAACAAGTATAATCTCAAGAAAAAGAGCAGAGACTAATGGCCCCTGCTCCTTTTATAAAAACAAAACTATAAACTATACTTACTGCCCTTTTCCGCGCATCTGCTTTTCCATAGCATCCCACATTTCCTGCGGAATCATATCGAAGCTGTTAAACTCGCCGGCACCATACAGCCACTCACCACCATCTATCGTTACCACCTCGCCATTTACAAAAGAAGCATAATCAGAAACCAAGTAAGCGGCAAGGTTTGCGAGCTCCTGATGCTCCCCGAAACGGCCTACAGGTATACGCTTCACCGGATCCAGTTTATCAGCCAGTTGTTTCGGGAACAGGCGTGTCCAGGCACCCTCGGTAGGGAAAGGCCCCGGAGCTATTGCATTGGAGCGGATGCCATACTTAGCCCACTCCGATGCAAGGGAACGCGTCATGGCCAGCACACCTGCTTTGGCACACGCCGATGGCACCACATAGCCAGAACCAGTCCAGGCATACGTAGTAACGATGTTAAGTATAGTTGCCGGCTGTTTACGCTCAATCCAGTGTTTGCCCAGAGCTAAGGTACAGTTATAGCTACCTTTCAGTACAATATCGGTTATTACATCAAAGGCTTTATGGCTCAGGCGTTCTGTCGGGCTTACAAAGTTACCGGCAGCATTATTTACCAGCACATCTACACCACCAAATTTATCAAGCGTAGCCTGTAGCATGGCTTCAATCTCATTATACTTCCGCACATCACAGGCTATTGGCAGCACCTGCCCACCGGTTTCCTGCATCAGTTCCTGTGCTGTTTTTTCCAGCACATCCAGCTTGCGGCTACATATTACCACATTAGCGCCAAGCTCCAGAAAGTATTTTACCATAGAGCGTCCGAGCCCGGTTCCTCCACCTGTTACGATAATGGTTTTACCCTGCAGGGCACCATCTTTCAGCATAGGTTCTGCCTTCATAAGGAATTTTCAGTTTTAGTTTGATCTGCTTCGTATAATAGCAGCACGTAAGATGCTGGCTCAATATAAGTATCCTTACTGGTAAATACCGAAAAAGTCTGATTCTTTTGATAACACTATACCTTAACTATGACTAAAGAACAGTTACAAGGCGAACTAATGCCCCTCATTGATGGCCTGCTGATGCGTAGCGAAACAGACAGCCCGTTTGAATTTTATTACTTCGATAACACACAGAACCTACCGCTTGATGCGGAAACTGCCGCCAAGCTGACAGGCAAAACCAATAGTACTGAAATAAAAACTGAGCCCCTTGATTACTTTTTCAGGAACATGGTGCGGCTGTACCCGGAAGATGGTGAAGACAGGAAACAGGAAGCGCAACGCTTTGCTTTGCTACAGCAAAAATTGCAGGAGCTGTTACGCGATGTGCAGGTTTACAAAGCTGACGAGATAAGTATAACCGCCTACATTTTAGGAACCACCCCGGAAGGTGACATAGCCGGAATAAGAACAGTAGTAGTTGAGACATGAAAACAAAACAGCCCGGCCATATAGCCGGGCTGCTTTAGTATGTAACTGGTATGGGTTGGTTATTGCGTCGGGCCGGTATCTACGCGTGCTTCGATAGTAGTTTGCACCGTAGAGGATACATTTGAAAGTAAGTTATAGCCCATCTTCGCTTCAATGGCATCTACAGTTGTGCGGTAAGATCCCCAGCTGGTGCTGATAGAGTTAGAGTTAGGCGTATCGATGGCAATAACACGGGTGCTGGTTGTAACACGGGCAGCGTCGCCTGTACCATTTGGCAATACAACTATAACTTTCCAGATGCGGTTAGGAACTGTTACTTTACCGCCAGCCAGTGTTTCTTTATAACCAGCACTACCAGTACCACCAATGCCATACTGCCCCATAATTACATACAACTCGTTGCCCTGGCTAACAAGCGTACGGCAATAGTTTTCCAGGTTTGCCCACGTCTGCTGGTTGTTGGTCGGAGCCTGCGGAATCATGTTGCTCATCAGGAACGTAGCCGAATTATCGGTAACTGTAAGGGTACGGTCTGCTGACGGACAGTTGTGCCCACGGTCGAAACCACTGCCGGTATAATCTGTTGGAGTTACGCGGTAAAAAGCAGTAGGCAGCGAGTTATCCGCACGAAAATCGTCCTGACGTGGTGTGCTGCCCAGCCAGGCGCTGCTTAAGTGCCAGCTTACCCAGTTCGGGGTTCCTCTGTAGCTGTTATACGACATAGAGTACTGGGCTTTGTTGATCAGGTAATTTGAGTAACTGGTGCCGGCGCCGCTTGGGTTACCCATCGCCATGTTATTGTCTTTAGTAGCTGTAGCATTAGCTACTTTCGCAACACCTCCAAGGTCTTTTGTTACGCCATCGGGTTGCACATCGTCCTTCGAACAGGACACAAGTACCAGGCCCGCTAAGGCCAGGTACAGTACGCGGTGTAAAGATTTTTTCATTTAATATATTAGGGTTGATTAATATATTAAAGATGGCAGATTGGAATGGATTACAGATTACCCGAATATTAAATTTTTGCCATATTATACAAAGTTCTTTCTTAAGTTATAAACAAGTATAGCCATAATTAAACATCACCTATTTAACTGACTATCAAATCTCAACGCGTGTTACAACATTAAATTCAACTTCAAATTTTTATACCTGTACTAGCACCAGAGTACATTGTGATGAAAGGAATTGAGTATTTATCATTTCAAGAGAAGGGTAAAGAAGTATGCAGTGCTAAACTTAAAAAGTATAAAGTATAGTTGAGTTTTAGTAATGGTCTGCCATTAACTTTTTAGCTGCAATTATGCCACTCAGGCAAACCCCTGCAATTCCCTGCCCCGGATAAACTGTATCGCCACAAACATAGGCTCCTTTATGGTCGAGGCGGGCATCTTTCATTTGCCATGGTTTGATATTGATGAACTGTGGATATCCTCCTACTGCCCCGGAAGCACGCTTGGTCCAGAAGATCCAGGCGCCCGGCGTAGCAGAAGTATAAGAAATGATGTTCTCCCGTTGTACAAGTCCCTCCTGTGCTAACTTTACCAGTATAGTTTGTTCTATTACCTGCTTATCTGTAATGTAGCTGGCAGCTGGGTTAGCAACGTGTGTACTGACGCTGGCTACCTGTTCCCCTTCAGGTGCCCGGGTACTGTCTTGCGGGTGACTGAAGCTGATAAAGATGCTTTTACTGCCTATAACCGGAATGCCTTCCGGCACATGAAGCTGGTGGTGCAATGAAGCTAACTGCTCGTTTTTCCTGACAACTAGGCTCATAGTAAATGCTCCGTTCAGCTTTTGTGGAGGCAGGATGTACTTTTTCAGTTTCTTCTTTACCGACGCAACGTTATACAGATCCAATGTGTTGTTAAGCGGAATACCACTGATCAGGAATCTACTGCTGAATTCATCTTTAGCTGTGGCAACCCTATACTTTCCTGACTCAAATTTTATACTTCTTACCTCCTGTTTATACTTTATAGTAGCCCCCTTCCCCATACAGAAGTCCAAGACAGGGTTTACCAGGTTAATCAGTCCGCCATCTAGGTAGTAATTACTGTACAAAGTATAGCACAAAGCCGTTGCTCCGAATAATTCATTTACTTCTCCCATATAATTCTGGGCGGTTATCAGGAGCTGCTCGTTTACAAAATCTACAAACAACTGGTTATTCAGCAGGTTATAGTGGCTCAATAACTCTTCTGTTGTCCGGAAGGCTGCCGGAATCATACGCAGCTGCTCCGGCCTGAAAGCACCTATAGCCTTTATCAAATCACGGACATGAGAGAACGGGAAACTTAGCTGCTGCAACGAAACCTGCCACACCTGCCTGCTGATTTTAAAACAATGTTCCCAGAAGGCCCGCTGGTTATGCTTGCCAAACACACGTTCTGCCTCTGCTATCCACTGCTCCAGGTCCTGGTAGCGCGTAACTACTTCGCCGTTTGGCAGGTGCACCTGCATTGGTGTTTCCAGTTTCCTCAGGTTCGGTATCTGTATGCCTGTTTCATCTAAAAGATACCGTAATGGCATATGCTTATCTAAGCCTACCAACGTGGTAGCACCTGTTTCGAACCAGTAACCCTTGCGCTTATAAGATGTAGCACAACCACCCGGGTACTTTGCCTGCTCAAGTATACAGACCTTTAACCCTTGCTTACACAACAAGGCAGCCGCTGACAGCGAACCAAATCCGGAACCAACTATAATAACATCGTACTGCATTTATGTGTTACTTTACCGCGTGGTGCCTAAACCTGCAACCGAACCATCGGGAAGCTGTAACAGGTTTGCATTACTTTTGTTATGAATCTTAAAACGGAAAACATGAGCTACAAAGCAGATATCAGTATTCTAGGTTGTGGATGGCTGGGCTTACCACTTGCGGAAGCACTGGTAAATTCTGGTAAACGCATAAAAGGCTCCACCACCTCTCCTGCAAAGCTTGATTTACTTGAACAACAAGGTATGACACCATACCTGATCAACTTACAGGCTGAGACATTGGATACTGAAACGCTGGCTGATTTCCTGAACGTAGACGTACTGGTTATAAATATTCCTCCCAAACTACGCGCTGATGGCGGAGCAACCTACCTGGATCAATTACACCTGCTTTTAAAGGCTCTGCTTCATGCGCCAGTTAAAAAAGTATTATTTGTTTCTTCAACATCGGTATATAAGGACCTGAACCGGGTAGTAACTGAAGAAGACACCGAACTGACAAATGCAAAAGACCCTGGTTATACGTTGCTGCAGGCAGAAAAACTCTTTCAGGAGCGTGAGGAATGGCTGACAACTATAGTTCGGTTTGCAGGCCTTGTAGGTGAAGACCGCAGCCCCGGGAGGTTTATGGCAGGTAAAACAGATGTTCCGAACGGCGATGCTCCGGTAAACCTTATCCATCGGGATGATTGTGTAGCTATACTCATGCGCATAATAGAACAGGAGAAATGGAATGAAGTGTACAACGCCTGCTCCGACGAACATCCTATGCGCAAAGATTTCTATCCTGCTGCTGCTATTGCCCTGGAATTAGAGCCTCCAACCTTTAAGGAAATGGATGAAACACATTTTAAGCTCATCAGCAGCCAGAAATTGAAAGATGATCTGCCTTATGTGTTCCGGCACCCCAACCCCATGCACTTCTTTTAGTATCTTTGTTTCTGATTGCTGGTTGTTGATTGCTGATTGTTAAAAGCATCACAACTTTAAAGCAATCAACAATCAATAATGAAATATAAAGTTATAGTTATAGGTGGCGGTGCTGCCGGATTTTTCGGGGCTATTACGTGCGCACAGGCCAATCCTGATGCAGAGGTTATACTTCTCGAGAAGACGAACAAGCTACTGTCTAAGGTGCTGGTTTCGGGTGGTGGACGCTGTAATGTAACCCATAACTGCTTTGCTCCGGGGCCGCTGTCTCAGCATTACCCGCGTGGTGCCAGGCAACTAAAAGAGGCTTTTAAAACTTTCGGAGCTCAGGATACGGTTGCCTGGTTTGAGCAGCGAGGCGTAAAGCTTAAAACTGAGGCCGATGGCCGCATGTTTCCTGTAACGGACAACTCTCAAACTATAGCCGACTGCCTGTTACAGGAAGCCAGAAGAGTTGGCGTAAGTATAAAAACAGGCTTAGGTGTAACTAATATTATTGCACCGGATCCAACTATAGATCAACGCCAGTTTATACTTAAGTTAAGTAATGGGTCGGAGCTGAAAGCCGATAAAGTTTTGATCTGCACAGGCGGTAATCCTAAAACAACAGGTTACGACTGGCTGCGCGAACTAGGCCACCCTATACAGGAGCCGGTGCCTTCCCTATTTACATTCAATGTTCCGGGGAACCCGCTCAAGGAGCTAATGGGTGTTTCGGTGCCGCATGCACGTGTTCGCATTGCAGGTCAGAAACTGGAGTACGAAGGACCACTGCTTATAACCCACTGGGGCTATAGCGGGCCGGCAGTTCTTAAGTTATCAGCGTGGGGGGCTCGTATTTTCCACGATCAGCAGTATACGTTTACAGCTCTGGTTAACTGGGTACCGGCTTTTACAGAAGAGAGCCTGCGTGTACATTTACAGGATTACCGGCAGACACACCCGAAGAAAGTGGTAGCCACTAATCCTTTATTTGGTTTGCCGCAACGCCTCTGGAAAGCTCTTACCTCGCTTGCAGAAATACAGGCTGACATTAAATGGGCGGAACTACCCGCCAGAAACACCAATAAATTAGTAGAAGCACTGCTCCGGATGGCTGTAGATGTAAAAGGCAAAACCACTTTTAAAGAAGAGTTTGTAACGTGTGGCGGCATAGACCTGAGCCAGGTAAACATGAAGACGATGGAAAGTCGTCTGCACCCGAATTTATGCTTTGCCGGTGAAGTTTTAGATATAGATGGAATAACCGGCGGATTTAATTTTCAGGCTGCCTGGACTACGGGTTTTATAGCTGGTAAATCGTTGGCATCCAAAACAATAACTGCCCCATAGTAACCTTAGACTACTGATATGAGTAATATCGCATATAGTAACTAAACCTTTAAAACTATGGAAATTAACAAGGAAGTATTCTCTACGGTGCATCACCTGATCGAAAGATGCAAGGATGGCGCCAAAGGGTATAAAACTGCTGCCGAAGATGTTGAAGACAGAGATCTGAAAGATTTGTTCATGAAATATGCCGTACAGCGCGACAGCATGATCACGGAACTTCAGAATGAGCTTCATAAGATGGGCAAAACCGACGATGAGTCGAGCTCTCTGGAAGGTACAGTTCACCGTATCTGGATCGATATAAAATCAGCGATCAGCTCGAAAGACAGAAAGCGTATACTGGAAGAGTGCGAGCGTGGTGAAGACTATGCCGTAAAAGCGTTTGAAGAAGCACGCCAGAAAGAACTCCCTGGAAACCTGAAGCAAATTGTGGAGCAGCAGTACATGGATGTAAAACATGCACATGACCACATCAGGGCTCTACGCGATAAAGCAAGAAGTGAAGTATAAACTATACTTTAAAAAATCAAAAGGAGCTTAGGCTCCTTTTTTTGTTTAACGGTACTCGTACAGGCTAAGGCAAGGCGTCAGCTGAAGCTGAAGCTTAAGCCTGTGCTTTGTTAGCCACTGTTTTGCTTTTAATAGCTTTAATCAATGCAGTCACCAAGTAATTTAGTAACAATGCACTGGCTATGGAAATCATTGGTATTTTAATCTTATTTCCAACTGGAATGCTTAAGACAATTAGTAATGTATAGATCGCCAAAGTCCAAAAAGTAGGTGATTTTATTTTATTCTTGATTGTCAAAGTTGTTGGAAGGAGTAAAAGAGCAATAAAAATTACAATCATTGAATCTCCCCAGCCATCTATACTTTCACAACCAATTGCTTCTGACAAAATACAAATAGCTTTCTTACCATACTCAAGAAGTATGTAAAGGCTTATTAAGCCACCTATTATTGATTGTGCTTTACTTTTCAAATTTATGATTACAAATGATGGATAACGGTTAGTACATAAAGCGAACAAGGCGTAGCCGCAGCTTGGCTTATGTACAGGGTTGGGCAAAGTGCTTTTAATTTAATTCTTTTCCGATTGCTGTATAAGCTCTAAGGCATTCTTTATTTTTGCTCTCTCTGATTCATTCAGTTGGGTATAGTCGTATTGACTTGCCTCATACTTCATTACAATGATGCCGTCTGACTTTACCAGCAGAATGGACATAGAACCTTCACTTGGACCATTATAGCAAACCTGCCGAAAAGCCCCCTGCTCTACCTGAGCTATCAGATCTTTTATAGTTGAAACTTTCTCTTCACTTAAAGGGGAGCGCTTTGCGTCATTCACACTATTGCTATAGCTCCATTGTTCTTTAGCAATAGCATCCAGTGCAATGGCCTTGGTAGAGCTGGAGTTATTAAAATAAGTACTGGTATAAAAAACTCCGTCTTCTATACTATCCTGAAACATTCTATATGCAGGTTCAATGGCTTTACCACTAATGTATTGTTGTTCATCAAAATCAGCACTAACGAGTCTACAATCATACTTAACCCCAAAAGCCCCAACTTTACTTGATTGATGACTTTTGCAACCCAAGCATAAGATAACCAGAAAGAAAACAAGTTTACATCTCATTGATTATGCTTTCATAACTTTCATTTTGCCCAACTACTAGATAAACGAAAACATACGCTTATCAGCACTATATACGAAGGTGTACTTTCTGTTTTGGGTTATAGGTAGTACCTCCATAGATAGAGAAGTACTAATATAACTTATTTCTTAAGATTATTGTGAGGGCAGAACCGGGTAGGTATAAAAACAATAAGGGAAACATCCGTCTGATGTTTCCCTTATCATATCTAATTGCATAAGCAATTAGTTAATCTTCCAACCTTTTTATGATAGTCCTTTTACGCCGCGTTTTACGGAAAGGTTATACTTTTCTGAAAAAAAGCTGATAAATATTTTAAAAACCCTATAAAACAAATAAGCCGACGTTTCAAGTCGGCTTATTCTAACAGTTAATGAAGTTTTTTAAGCTTCTAATGCTGTATGATTATTTATACGGCAGCTCTTTTAGAGAGTTACTGTAATTAAAATCTTTTTCTGCGGAAACCACGGCTTTCACCACCACGGTCACGGTCGCCACCCCTATCGCGGTCACCACCGAAACGGCTGCCTCCACGGTCGCCGCCTCTGTCACGATCACCACCAAATCGGCTACCGCCACGATCACCACGATCTCTGTCGCCGCCACGGCCGCCAAAACGGCTACCGCCACGATCACCACCTCTGTCGCGGTCACCGCCACCAAAGCGGCTTCTGCCACCGCGCTCTTCACGGTCGCCACCTTCTTTAGTGCCGCCTTTTTTATCAGACTTCTCGATTACAACCATGCGGCCATCAACTTCTATACGGCCGGCTTTCTCAAGGATGTTAGCAGTATATTCGGTAGGCACTTCCACAAAGCTGAACTTGTCATATAAATCTATATCGCCAACTTTAGAAGCCGGAATATCAGCATTGGAAGCAAGCAGGTCGATCAGGTCTTTCGGGTGCACGCGGTCTTTCTTACCGATCGTGATAAATAAACGGTCGAAACCTTCTTTAGAGAAACCAAGACCTTTTTCAGCTTCTTTGCCAGCTTCCTTCACTTTAGCTTCTTTCAGGCTCATTTTAAGCAGTGCCGCAGCCACTTCAAGCGAAGTATAGTCTTCGTTTACAAGTTTTTCTATAGTTGTGATGTGCTTGGTCAGGTTGCCTTTCTCCAGTACTTCACGCACCTTCTCCAGGAACATGTTGGTACGGATCTCATTTACGTCTTCGTAAGTTGGTACATGCTGCAACATAATGTTCGCTTTGGTATAGCGCATAATGTCTTTCAGCTTGTACATATCCGAACGGCCCGATACGAACGAGAATGCCTTACCTGATTTACCGGCACGACCTGTACGGCCAATACGGTGCACATATGCTTCTTCGTCCTGTGGCAGGTCGTAGTTAAATACCGCCTCTACGTTCTCCACGTCGATACCACGTGCCGCCACATCTGTAGCTACAAGAACTTCCAGCTGGCCGTTACGGAACTTGCCCATCACGTTCGAACGCTGGTTCTGGTTCAGGTCACCGTGCAAGCCATCGGCAAAATAACCACGGCTCTGCAGGCCGGTTACCAGTTCATCCACCATACGCTTTGTATTGCAGAAGATCACTACCGATTTCATGTTATACATATCCAGCACGCGCGAAAGCACTTCCTGCTTCATGCTGTTACGCACTTCAAAGTATACCTGGTCTATGTTAGTTACGGTAAGCTCTTTATGAACCACTTTTACAATTACCGGATCGTTCTGATAACGTTTGGTAAGGTCCATGATAGGCTTAGACATCGTAGCCGAAAAGAAGATCGTCTGGCGCTCTTCCGGCATATGGCTCAGTACGAATTCAATATCGTCACGGAAGCCCATGTCCAGCATTTCGTCTGCTTCGTCAAGTATAATTTTCTTGATCTTATCGAGCTTCAGTGTACCGCGCTCAATGTGGTCCATTACACGGCCTGGCGTACCGATCACGATCTGCACACCCTGCTTAAGCGCGCGCAGCTGGCGGTCGTAAGACTGGCCGCCATAGATAGGCACAATACTGATGCCTGGCTTATACTTGATAAGTTTCTGGATCTCGCCGGCTACCTGAATAGCCAGTTCGCGTGTTGGGCAAAGTATAAGTGCCTGTACGCTACGATCACGCTCATCTATACTTTCAATAGTAGGAATACCGAATGCAGCTGTTTTACCGGTACCGGTCTGTGCCTGTCCGATAATGTCGCGTCCTTCTAAAACTACTGGAATTGCTTCGGTTTGGATGGGAGAGGCTTCTTCAAAGCCCATGTCTGCGATTGCTCGCTGAACTTCCGGTGATAGTGGAAGCTCATCAAATCTGATTTTGTTCATCTGTTTATTTTACTGATTTAACCATGTCTGGTGACAGCCTGGATATTACTAATCCCTATACGCGTCGAAAACTAAAATAAACCAGGTGAGCCTATCAAAATATAGAAGCCGTGCCAGTTAAACAGTAAATCAGACTGATACCAAATCGGCCGCAAAGGTACGACTATTAATCGGTAATAACTAATTACACCATAACATCTGACTGAGCATGAACAACATCAGAAGATATGAATATTAATATTATACTATATTAGATAGTGTAACTTTAATTTGTAACAGGAAGTATAATATATAAATATTCTTCCAAATTTTATTGTTATTTAAATTTACTATGTATAACCTTTTTATGTTCCACTCGTTATAAGGCCTAATTCACCCGAAATAACTACTACTTCACCAGTAATTTAACTATTCAGGTAAAACTTTTAAACGAATAACCGTAGTATACAAAAATTCGCAGAACCTAAACCTATAAAAACCCTTATGCCATAATTACCCAGTATATAATATACTGCTATTACACACGCCACTATTTTCTACTAAGCCTTATTGAAACAGAAGCTAATGAGCAGGTGCAGCTACAGCTAATACTGCATCGCTTACAGTAAATCAATTAAACAAAACCTTAAACCCCTTAGTCCTCTACTTATGTTACATTTTACCAAAATTTCAACTCAAGGCAAAGACTTCAATCTAATTGCTTCTGGTGCACTGGCTTTTAAAATCCACAACAAAATTCTGAAGGATGATGCGTTTGTGCATGGCTCCTCCGTTAGCCGAAACATGCTGGTAGGCAGCGTTCCGGCCCGCAAGGCAACTTCTAACAACAAGAGTGTTTTCTTCGTGATCATATCTGACCTGGATAAAGTAAATACAGAATCGCTTTGCCAGATGATAAGAGAAGAACGCACGAAAGGCAGTTATGCAGTTTGCCAGGTTATACCTATGTATTACAACGAACCATCTTTTAAAGCGCTAAAAATGCTGCGCCAGAACTTCGACGAAGTGCTGGAGTTAAGCAAATTTAATTTGGGTGGAAGCAAAGCACTGAACGGCCTGGAGCAGCAGCACTGCATCATGTCTGATTATGTACTTTCTATGGCCCGCATTATGTTCCATGTATGTGCCAACAGCGCCATACCTGCAAAAACAGCTGAAGAACGTATAGAAGAACCTGCCTTTGCATAAACGTCTACGCATATAAAGTATAAGAACAGGCTGCCTCCCCTATAGGCAGCCTGTTTTATTTTATACCTTTTACAGTCAGTAGTATAGCGGTAAAGTTTACAATACAAGCTTGCAAATACTGGCAATCGGGCTGGCAAAAGTGTATCTTTAGGCTTGGCTATACTTCAGACCCGATGGCATCTGTTTTTAAAATCTACTCATCCTCTGCCGGCTCCGGCAAAACTTATGCGCTAACTAAAGAATACCTTAAGCTGGCACTGCATTCTCCTTCGCCGGATTATTACCGCTCTATACTTGCCATAACTTTTACCAATGATGCTGCTGCCGAAATGAAGGAGCGTATACTTGGTGCCCTGCGTGGTTTTAATGACGATACACTTTCTGAAAAAGCAAAAGCGAAAAGCGAAAACCTGCTGGAAGATATTACCACAGACCTGCAGGAAGAATACCCGGAACAAGGGCTGGATAAAGAAGAGATCAGGAAACGGGCTGCCTTGGTTTTCAGGCAGGTACTTTATAACTATGCCGATTTTAGTGTAAGTACAATTGACAGTTTTGTAAACAAGATCGTACAGGCCTTTGCACGTGAGCTGAAAATACCCCACAACTTTGAAGTAGACCTGGACTCGAATACGCTGCTAAACACGGCCGTGTCGCTGCTGCTGGACAAAGTAAAAGATGAAAAAGGTGACCTGCTGACCGAAACTCTGGAACAGTTTATACTGGAGAAAGCCAGCGAAGGCCGCAGCTGGAGCAAATTAAATGAAGAACTTGCCGACTTCGCCAAAAACCTGCTGAACGAACAGGTATACGAAGCCATTACCGATCTGCAGGGCCTCACCCTTGATGATTTCAGGGAAGTGCAACAGCAACTACGGCAAACTAAAAAACAGATTGAGGATGCTATAACAGAGCCTGCCGGCCAGGCGGTGGCGTTAATAGAACAGGCTAACCTGGATGCGGCAGACCTCTCCTATGGCAAAAACGGCATTTACGGCTACTTCTACCGCTGGCTTAAAACTATAGACCTGAACTATAGCAATAGCAACGCGCAGAAAACAGTTGAGAACGACAGCTGGTATAGCGCATCAGCTAAAAAGAACAGCTTTATAGTTAGCCAGATCGATAGTATAAAAGGGCAACTTTCCGAACTATACACGGAGCTTGAATCGCGCAAAGTACAGTATGCCGGCATTTATACTTTACTCAATGCCATTGTGCCACACTTGTATAAACTATCGGTACTGAACGAGTTGGAAAAGTGTCTGCAGGAAATCAAGCTGGATAAGAACACGGTCCATATTTCGGAGTTCAACAAGCGTATTATCGATATAGTACTGAAAGAACCGGTACCGTTTATTTATGAGCGCCTTGGCGAAAAGTATAACCACATCCTGATCGATGAGTTTCAGGATACGTCGATACTGCAATGGAACAACCTGTTGCCGCTGGTAGAGAACGCCCTGGCATCAGGTCATTTCAGTATGGTGGTAGGCGATGCGAAGCAGGCTATTTACCGCTGGCGTGGTGGCGAAATGGAGCAGATTCTGCATTTATATAAAAAGAGCACAGCCAAACTATACCAGAACCGCCGCCACAGCAACCTGATCAGGGAACGTTACCAGACGCTAAATGATGAGGTTTTAACACCTGCTAACCTGAACAAGAACTATAGGAGCCGCGCCGAGATCATCGCTTTTAATAACGACATCTTTACGTTTGCCAGCAAAGCGCACTCTGGTTTTGATATGTTCGGATCGATTTATGATGCTGATTTTGTGCAGGAAGTACCGGACAAGAATAACACAGGTGGCCATATTCAGGTACTTTTTACCTACGACGGCGATGCCAACACCAAGTATAATTTTGACACCTGCACCCGCACCGACGAACTATACCCTAAATATTCCCACTCACAGGAAATAAGCTACGATGAAAGTATGCTGAACATGGTGCAGCACCTGGTAGATAACTCATTGGCCGAAGGCTACGACCTCCGCGACATGGCTATACTTTGCCGCACCAACTATAACAGTAAACTCATAGCCAATTTCCTGAAAGAGCGCCGCTATGACATCATATCACAGGATTCGCTGTCGTTGCAGTTTGCAGAAGTAATAAACCTGGTCATTGCGCTGTTCCGGGTGTTTAACCGGCCTAATGATGCCCTGGCCAAATCAGAAGCTTTATACCTGATAAGCTTGGTTACAAAAAATGAAGTACCAGATGTAAAAGTAACACAGCGTATTGCAGAAGTAGCCAATACACCTGATGCAGCCGTTTTTTATAACTATGTACGTGAGTTGGGTTATGATCTGGATGAGCGCCACACGGGTAACTTATCTATTTATGAACTGACCGAACGCCTCATCCGGATCTTTAATTTGTTAGGGCATAACAACGAGTGCGAGTACATTTTCCGCTTCCTGGACCTGGTGCTGGAGTATAGCTTAAAGAACAGTAACAACCTGAACAATTTCCTGGCTTACTGGGATGTGCAGAAGGAAAAGCTAAGTATAAACACGCCAAAAAACCGAAATGCCATTACCATAACCAGTATCCATAAATCGAAGGGGCTGGCCTACCCAATCGTGATCATACCGTTTGCAGACTGGAGCACTGAACCTAAACGTGGGTCACTGATGTGGAGCCAGCTGCCTGAGAGCGTAACCTATACCGGTAAACTGAGAAGTGTGGCTGTAAACGTCGGATCTAAACTGGAAAGTACTGTCTTGGGCGAACAATATAAAACAGAGATCGAGAAGACGTTTATCGAAAACCTGAACATGCTCTATGTGGCTCTCACCCGCCCTGTTGACAGGTTATACCTGATCGGGAATGCCAAAGATCTGTTGGTAGAAGATAAGATGCCTAAGTCTGATAACCAGGTAAAGAATGTAAGCCATTTACTGTACCAATATCTGAAAGAGAAAGAACTATGGGAACCAGGTAAATTCTGCTACCAACTCGCTAAAGGTAACACAGCACAAAAGCAGCATCAGGCAACCACAAATGACAGCTTTGAACTGAAGCATCTGATCAGCACTGACTGGGAACAGCGCCTGAAAATAAAACAACACGCCAATAACGTATTTGACTTTGCCACACAGCAACGCCAGCGGCAGGTAAACCGGAAGCTGCATTATGCTCTGTCGCGCATCACGTTTGCCCCGGAAGTAAACCAGGTGCTAAGGCAGATGGGCTACGAAGGCATCATTAGCGAGCGTGACAAGCCAGAGTTGCAGCGCCTGCTGACCGAGGTGGTAGAGCATCCTAAAATGACGTACTATTTCTCTGACAAAGTAGCTATTGAACAGGAAAAAGAAGTACTGGATGCCCGTGCTTACCTCTATAAACCCGACCGTATTGTATTTGATGGCGAAGCCGTAACACTGATAGAGTTTAAGACACCGCCACCGGAACCTGAACATCGCAACCGCTTGGACCATTATGCCGTGCGCTTCCGGCAGTTAGGATACAAGAAGGTAAAATGCGTGCTTTACTATTTCGACACGCAGGAGGTAAAAGAATGGCAATACGGCGACAAGCCAGCCGAGCAACTAGGACTTGCATTTTAGTCCTACCACAACTATAAAGTATAAACCAGCACATGGAACAACGCATCACATTAATTACACTTGGAGTTAAGAATCTGCAACGCTCACGGGATTTCTATATCAACACCTTTGGCTGGAAGCCTTTGGACACAAGCAACGAGAGCATCGTCTTCTTCCAACTCAACGGCATACAACTGGCGCTCTTCCCGCAGGAATCTTTAGCAGATGATGCAGGCGTTCCTGCTGATGGCAGTGGTTTCAGGGGATTCTCGTTGGCGCATAATGTTCGCTCCGAAAAAGAAGTAGATGAACTGGTAGCATCCCTGGAAGCAAAAGGTGTTACCGTTCTCAAGCAGCCTGAAAAAGTGTTCTGGGGTGGCTACAGCAGTTACATCTCCGACCCGGATGACAACCTCTGGGAGATTGCATACAATCCGTTCATGCCAATGGATGCTGCTGGCAATACAGAGAGTATTCATTGATCTTCAGTATCAAGAATAAATGAAGAGAGTTATCTATTACACTGCAATAATACTGATGTATTTAGCAGTTCCATTCTGTATTTTGAGCTTCCTAGGTACTGCTGTTAGCATGAAGTATGAAGTAGATCATGGAAGGTTTGCAGTTGAAACAAATGAGAAACTTACAGAATCGGAGAAGGTAATAGAGTTGCAGGAAATAAATAAATATGAAGCTCAACTTAACACTCAGGCCTTTTTTTTAGCCTTCATTGCAATAGTCCTCTTTATAGTAGCAACTGCTTTAATTGTAAAGCGAAATAAATTTCTAGTTTAATTCACTCATTCAAAAATCACCACTACTACCCGTGCAGACTTTCCTGGAGCTAACCGCGAAATACATTTACGAGAAGTATAAAGAGAACATCAGCGAGCTGTGCATTGTGCTGCCTTCGCGCAGGGCGAGCTTTTTCTTTAAAAATGCGTTGGCACAAGCTGCTACCGAGCCTATCTGGTCGCCGGAAGTATCGTCGATGGAAGATTTTATCTGCAAAATGGCGAAGGTGGATGTGGTGGAGCCAATTAACCTGCAGCTCGAACTATACGACCTGATGCGCGAGCAGGATCCGAAGCTTGATTTTGACCAGTTTGTTACCTGGGCCGGCACCTTGTTAGACGATTTCAGCCGGATAGATCAGAACTTAGTAGACACTGGTAAGCTGTTTGATTACTTGAGCGAGGCAAAAGCACTGGAGCGCTGGGAGCCCCGCAACCTGGGCTGGACCATGTCGCCGGACATGCGCAAGTACTTTAGTCTCTGGGAGAATATCGAGAAAACATACCATAACCTGCAAAAGCACCTGCACAATAATAAGCAGGCTTACACGGGTATGGCTTTCCGGAAAGTAGCGAATGAGATTGATGTTATCGTTAAAGAATCAACCTGCCACCAATTCATTTTTATTGGCCTTAATGCCCTTACCAAATCGGAAGAGAAGATCATAAAAGCCCTGTTGCGCCACAACAAAGCAGAAGTACTTTTTGATAGCGATGATTTTTATATGGAAGAAGGCACTGCTAACCGGGCAGGCAGCTTTTTGCGCAAGTATAAAAACGGCTGGAAACTACCCGAGTGGCGCTGGCAACAGAATATGCTGCTGACGGATGAGAAAAGTATAAATGTAATAGGTGTTGCTAACGCCAGTATGCAGGGCAAGCTAGCCGGCCAACTATTACAGGAAATACGCGAACAGGATAAGCACGCCCAGGTAGCTATCGTTCTGCCCGACGAAACACTGTTGTTGCCGGTACTGCATTCCATTCCGGATGATGTACCGAACTATAACGTAACCATGGGTTTAAGCTTTAAAGGTACTCCCCTTTTTAACCTCGTAGATCTTCTGTTTGATGTGCATTTGACGGGTGTTAATCAGCTTCAGGAAAGTGGCTACAAAGTTTACCAGTACCATCATTTATCAGTTAGTAAACTTCTTACGCATCCGTTCATTCGTCGCTACGAACTATACCTGAACGAGCAACCTGAGCAGGCCGAATTTCACGGGCTGATACAGCAGGTATTGGAAACTATAGTTTCAGAAAACAAGGTATTGATCACAGCGCAGGAACTGCTGGAAATGGGCAAGCACCACCCGCTTTTCGAAACCCTGTTCCGTACCTGGCGCGACTGTGACGACATTATAGTTGCCATGTACGACCTGATAGAGCTCCTCCGCCAGGTTTACACGCACGGCCATAACACCATCGAAACCGAATACCTGTATATATTTTATACTTTAGTTAAACGACTGGACACCATCTTCGATTGCCGTGAACAGAAAATATCGGTGCGAAGTTTCCGGAAGTTTTTATATGAGCTGATCACCCAGACCAGGTTGCCATTCAGCGGTGAGCCGATTTCGGATGTGCAGATCATGGGTATGCTCGAAACCCGTGCCCTGGACTTTGAGAACCTGATCATTTTATCAGTAAATGAGAATACCTTGCCGGCTCCTAAAAAGCATAACTCCCTGATGCCGTATGATGTGCTGAAGGAGTTTGGTTTGCCAACCTATGCCGAGAACGAAGGCGCCATGGCCTACAACTTTTACCGCCTGTTGCAGCGAGCCAAGCGGGTAAACCTATTGTATGTATTGCCTTCGGATACCTATGGTTCGGGCGAGAAAAGCCGTTTTATACTTCAGCTGCAAAACGACCTGGCTTTGCGCAATTGTAACATCAAATTCCAGGACCTGACCGCTATAGTTGAGCAGACAGATACCAAAGAATACGACGAAGACATCATCATTCAGAAAGATACAGCCACACTGGAACAGATAAAGCGTGACCTGCAGCGTGGTCTCTACCCTTCCAGCCTGAATACATACATCAATTGCTCCCTTAAATATTACTTCAGCCGGATTGCTAAAATGCAGGAAGTAGATGAAGTAGAAGAACAGGTGGATTCGGCGCAGTTTGGGACAGTAGTGCACCAGGTGCTGGAAGATTTCTTTAAACCTTATGTGCTAAGCGGTAAGCCTATAGTTGCCGAAAGTATAGACCAGATGTTGCTGGAGCTGCCCAACCACACCAAGCTTGCCTTTAACCAGGCAACTCGTGGCGCCAGCACCGAGCGCGGTCTTAATTACCTATTACTGAAAGTAGCTATAGAAGTGCTGCAGAAATACCTGATCACACTCAAGAATTCAGATGAACTGCCGCTATGCATCCTGCGCCTGGAAGACTCCCTTACTGCCAAACTACAGGTACAAATCGATGATGAACTGCTGGATGTAACGATAGCTGGAAAAGCAGACCGCATTGATATGACCGGCCATGAAGTACGTGTAATTGACTATAAAACCGGTAAGGTGGAACAGAACAAGCTGCGTGTAAAAACCGACGATCTGCGTTCGCCATCTTCTAAGGGTAAAGACTTTGATAAACCACGACAATTATGGCTGTATCAGTATATTCTGCAACGTCAATTACGCGAAGCACCTCAAGCTATATTTGCCAGCGGCCACCAAGTTGACCCGGCAGTTATAGTTGCCAAATCAGGCATCATCTCGTTCCGGAACATTGAGGAGAATGTACTTTCGTCGGACTTTAATTTTGTGGGCGAAGACGGCCAGCCAAAGGATTTTATAGTTGCTTCCGAAGAGCTGTTGACGGACATCATCAAGACCATGCTCGACCCTAATAAGCCGATTATGAAAACAAAGGATTTAGAAATCTGCCAATGGTGCTCTTATAAAGGCATTTGCGCCCGGTAGAGGCAGCAAACCAGTTATTTTACTATATATATGGATAAAACAAAACGAACAGGTATTTAATGTACCTGCTCGTTTTGTTTAGTTAAAAGCTAATGTTATACATACGTTACACGAAGCAAATCAATAATGCTGCTTCGCTGTGCATCGGTAGGGTTCTTGTCAGCGGCTGCATCTACCATTTCGTCTGTACCGATTAGTAGCTGCCGTTTAATGTTGTCAGGGTCTTTTTCCCTTGTAAAGTACAAGGCTACATAATCCTTCTGTCCGAAAAAGCTTCCCGTACCATACCCCATCTCATTCAGTATGGTATCCAGCGCGTCCACAACAGCAGGTTCATTTTTAGCGGCAAAGCCCAGGTAGCGTTTGCCCCCGTCCTCTTCAATTTTAAATCTCGTAAAATGACGCTTCACTTCTCTTTCAAATTTCTGTGCTGCGTCCTGGTCGTCGAAATGATACACCACTACATAATTATTCATAAGCCCCGAAATTTAAGTTGATAAAACGTGTACTTATTTAGGTACGACCGCACTGGTTTATAGTTGATATAGGGTTTTTGACGTGTGGTGTTCTTATGTTTTCTGCAGATTCATTTTTTGCTTTCTTAATTACACAGGAAAACTAACTTAATGTATATTTTACAATAGTATAGATCGGATATTTTTGAGGTATTACCGTATCAACAGTAAATTCTGCACTGCATTGTATAAAACTATAGAGCAACTGGCCCGGTTCGGACTGACCTTACAAATCATTAAAACAGCTATAGCAGCGGCCATTTCGTGGTTTGTTGCTACCAACCTGTTGCGTGCAGAGTATCCCTATTTTGCGGCCATTGCAGCTATACTTACCGTTCAGGTTACCGTTGCCGATTCAGTAGATAAGGCCACACACCGAATTATAGGAATTATTGGAGGGGTATTTCTGAGCATGCTGATCGGGCATTGGTTTGAGGTTAATGTCTACTCTATTTTCCTTGTGATTCTGGTTGGCATGGCTGTTTCCAAAGCACTCCGCATGAATCCGCAGATTATCTCGCAGGTAGCTATCAGCTCACTGTTGGTACTAGCCTTTGGAGAAATGAATGAAGGATACGCTTTTGATCGCATCATCGAAACAGTAATTGGCTCTGCTATTGCGGTTGTAATAAATGCCGTTATCGTACCTCAGAATGCTATCCCGGATGTAGAGAGCAGTATCATTAAGCTAGCCAATACCGCTTCCCAAACACTCATTAGCTTAACTGCTCTTTTAAATTATACTTCCACCCATCGTAAAACAGGCCGCTCTGAAGTAAAGGTTATGAAACAGGAATACCAGAAGAGCCTGGACACGCTACATCTGGCAGAGCAAAGTTTAAAGTATAACTTATTTCTAACCAACAAACGGACAAGACTTGCCCGACTGGCAGTCAGCATCCGGAAACTGGATCATATGATTGTGCAGATCCGGGGAATTCGCCGTGGTTTAGACGACCTGCAGCACAACAGGAATTACCAATTACCCGCTGCGTTTGCACAACAGCTTACGCTGTCCATGGAAGCTACCGCAAACTGTGTTGCTTTATCCGGTAAGGCAAGTGTACATACAACTCCTGAAAACTTAACTGCACTGAAAGAAGCAGTTGAGAAAGCACGAACAACCCAGGCACTCTGCCTGAAAGAACTGCAAAGCATATCATCCCTGGAAACGCTGCGTGATGTAGGCAGTATACTGACCGACCTGAGCCGTATAGTTGCTGAAACTGAAAGACAAAGCAGCTCCACTAAATAAAGCAGGTTTATAGTTGGTGTATTTTGTAAATTGGCTGCACCGGTACAACCTTTACAATGGCAGAAAAAGAATTACCCGTTTACCAGATACAGGACTTTAACGCACAGTGGCAGCAGGAACACTATTTTTACCTGAAGCCGTTCTCGCAGCATCTGCAGGAGCATGCTTTTATACAAAAGCCACACAAACACGACTTCTATATTCTGTTTTTTGTTACCCACGGTTCCGGCTCGCATACCATCGATTTTAAAACCTACCCTGTTGAACCAAACACTGTTTTCTTTTTAACGCCGGGTCAGGTACACAGCTGGCAACTAAGTTCAGACACAGATGGGTTTATACTTTTCTTTACACCGTCCTTTTACCTCATCGACTTTCCGAACCATAAACTTAACAGCTTTCCATTTTTTAATTCGCTGCTACAGAATCCATTTTTATACTTGACTAATGCGCAGCTGCAACAACTTGAAAGTATACTTCTGGAAATGCAGGAAGAGCTAATCCGGCAGGAATTATACACCGAAGCCATTATCCGCGATTATCTGGATATTTTGCTGATGCGGCTGGCCCGCCTTTACCATTCTGAGGGAGGACCGAAAACAGCTGGTACAGGAGCAGTCTCACAGTTAGAAGCACTCCAGAAATTGATTGAAGAACAATACAAGAACCATAAGCCGGTAAAGTTTTATGCCGATCAGCTACATCTTACCACAAAGCAATTAAACGAAACAAGTAAGCGGAGATTTGGGAGAACAACAGCACAGCTTATACAAGACAGGGTATTGCTGGAAGCTAAGCGGTTACTGGTACACTCCACGCTTACCATTGCACAGGTAGCTTCAGAATTAGGTTATTTTGATAATGCTTACTTTTTCAGATTCTTTAAAAAACATGCAGGTCTAACGCCTGAACAATTCCGGAAAGCAAACTTGTAGCATACTTTCCGGCAAGTATAAATTGTACAGTATTACGTCACTTCCGTACAGTACTTTAATACTTGTTGCTTCTTACATTTGCACGAAATAAATAGTAACCGCATGGCTTGGAAAGATTCTGCTTTATATAGTATCCTGAACACTAAATGCCCGCGCTGCCACGAAGGTGATATGTTCCCGAAAGGCACCCTGTATAATTTCCGTAGATTTTCAGAGATGAATGAGAAGTGCAGTTGTTGCGGACAGCACTTTGAACCTGAGCCGGGCTATTACTACGGAGCTATGTTTGTTAGCTACGCTTTCAGTACTGCCATTTTTATTGGCGTCTGGATTGCCTTAAGCTTTCTGGTTGAAGAAGTAACACTAACTATGATGATAATTGCACTAATAGTTTCTGTTGTAGTGCTGCTACCTATAAATTTCAGGTTATCGCGCAGCATCTGGATCCATTTCTTCATCCGCTACAAAGGTCCGTGTACACCGCAGTAAAATAATTGTATTTGTTATCCCGATGATATGCCTTAGTCCTTCTTTATAACTATAGCTGCACTTTATGCAACAGGAGCCCACTTCTATCGAGTTAAAATTTCTTGGTGGTGCCGGCACAGTAACCGGTTCTAAGATCCTGCTTAAAACAGATACACACCAGGTGCTTATAGATTGTGGGCTATTCCAGGGCCTGAAGCAATTGCGCTTATTAAACTGGAAAAAGCTAAACATTAACCCAGCCGAGCTAGATGCCATTATACTTACCCATGGCCACCTGGACCATTGTGGTTACCTGCCGGTGTTTGTAAAAAGAGGATATGATGGCCCAATACATGCCACACATCCAACGCGCGAAGTAACCCAGATTATACTTAACGATAGCGCCCGCATACAGATGGAAGATGCTGAAGAAGCAAACCGCGGCGGCTATTCCATTCACCATCCGGCCAAACCACTATATAATTTAGATGATGTCGCCCGTACAATGCCTTTATTCGAAACACATGATTACGGGCAGTGGGTAGAGATCAGCGAAGACATTAAGTTTTGCTTTCGGAACAGCGGCCACATACTGGGTTCAGCTATAGTTGAGGTCAGGTGTAAAGACCGGACTATCATTTTCTCTGGCGATATCGGGCAACGTAAACCATTGCTCATGGACCCACCTGTGCGGCTCAGCAAAGCGGATTATGTTGTGATGGAATCAACGTACGGCGACAGGCTGCATGGTGATGTTTCGCCATACCAGGAACTGAAAGAAGTTGTAAGCCATACTTATAATAAAGACGGTGTGCTTATCATACCAAGTTTTGCTGTAGAACGCGCACAGGAACTGCTCCTGATCCTGAACACGCTCCGGGATGAGCAAAGTATACCTGCCATGCCGCTTTACCTCGATACACCCATGGGTATAGATGTTTCTGACCTGTACCTGCGTTACCACGAATGGCATAACCTGACTCAGGCCGAATGCGAAACAATGATGCGAAACGTACATGTTATCCGCAAGTTTGAACACACGCAGCATGTATTGGATACTCATGGCCCGAAGATTATAATAGCTGGCAGCGGAATGGTAACCGGGGGAAGGGTTTTATACTACCTTGAGAAACTACTGAGTGATAGGAAGAACACGATCTTGCTGGTTGGTTTCCAGGCACCGGGTACACGAGGTAATTTGCTTCGGAGCGGGGCCAATGAAATTAAGATACATGGCAACTATTATAAGGTACAGGCTGAGGTAAAACAGATCAGTTCTATGTCGGCGCACTGCGACCAGGCAGATTTACTTTGGTGGCTGGAAAACTTTAAAACCTCACTGCAACAGGTATTCCTGAACCATGGGGAGCCACAAGCCAGTGAGGCACTTCGTATGGAGATCATTGATAAACTAGGTTTCCCGGTTACAATAGCCAAAATGGGGCAGACTTATTATTTATAAAGTATAAAGCTACTTCACGAACAAGCGCTTGTCGAACTCAAAAGGCTCAATACCAACTATAGTTACCTTACTGAAGTCCTGGTGCCGGGGATTGATGAGGTAATTAAAAGTACCCTGTACTGCAGCAGAAGGTACTTTCAGCACAAGAGACTGTTGCTCAAGTATAAATTCGTCTCCTATTACCTGGGTGGCATTGCTATGCGGAAAGGATTTCCAATCTTCAGGAAGTATAGTTTCTGCCACTTCTGTTATGTGTATATCGCTGGGTAACTGTATCTGCACGAGCTGGTAATCAAAGGGAACAATACCGAGCGGCATGTGTACGGCTACTTCTACGGTACAAAGTGCAATAGAATCACTGGTATAAAGTATAGGTGTACCTTTACTGTTCCAGCGGCCGCCTGCCAGCTCCGCCCCTCTCCCCGACAGGTCTTTGGCAAACCTGGCGCGGCTTAAGCGGTAAACGATCATGCCAGTACGCCGTGCTCTATGCGGGTAAGTTCATCGCGCAGCATCCCTATCCCGAAAGTGCTGTCCAGTAATTCCTTTGGTTTTATTCCGCCTAAAGCAATATTCTTGGCCTCCAGCCACGCATCAAAGTTGGCCTGGTCTCCGAACACTTCTACTCCTTTATTATAAACCAGTGTTATTTCCAGTATTTTCTCTGAATGCAACGGATCAAAGGTGCGTTTTTCTTTTTTGTATCGCTGGAAAGTACGCTCAGACAAGTGCAGGTAATTAGACCATTCACTCAGGCTAAAAGGGCTTTTATCGGCAATTGTTTGAAATGATGCATATTTTATACCTTCACGCACAGTACTAATGAGCATGAAAATATCACGATCATCTATCAGGCTATAATTGAGTGTATTACTGTTAAGGGCGTGTGCCATAAGTTCTGCGTTTGTTCAAATATACGCAATCTGTCAGAATATAATTGACAAATGTCGTAAATATTTTCTACCTCGCATCCAGCTAATCAGCGGGGTTGATTTATGCTTCCCTAAATAATTCTGTATTTGCTAAATCAAGTATAATCTTCTATTTTTAATGCATGAGCTTTAAACTAGCTCACTGATATCTACCTAACCCGGTTTATGAAAAGATTATTTAGTACAGTAGCTGCCTGTTTGTTGGCCGCTTCCATAACCTTCGCCCAAGAGGCACCTGCCGAAGTTAAGCCAAAAGTGCTCCCTATGTTTGGGAATATTGCTAAAACAGAGGCACAGCAGAAAAGTGATGAAAAGTTTCTGAAAAGCTGCGATGCCAGTTTCGCGACCCGTACCGAAGCAAGTAAGTTTTTTATGGACCGCGGATGGGAATACCTGAACGAAGGACAAACTGACACCGCTATGTACCGGTTTAACTTGGCATGGCTCCTGAACCCGGACAACAGCGATACTTACTGGGCCTTTGGATTGGTAACGGTAGCAAAAGGTAATCCTGCTGAAGCTGTTGGGTACTATGAAAAGGCTTTGGCCCTACAACCTAAAAGTTCGCTGCTCCTCTCCGACTTAGCTTCCTGTTACGTGGCCTTATATGAGCAAAAGCCTAAAAAGAAGACCTTAAAACTAGCAAACGATTACCTGGAGAGGTCCATAGCATCTGACCCTACCAATGCTTTCGCTTATTATACTTTATCGCAGGTAAAATATTTTGGCGGAGACTATAATGCCGCCTGGGCACAGCTGCACAAAGGCCGTGAGATGAACATGGCCATGCTGGATTATACTTACCTGCTCAAGCTGATCGAGAAAATGCCAGACCCACAGGGCTTCTTCAAGAATAAAGACGTAGCCGAGCAGTCGGAATAATGAAACTATAACTTATAATATGAAAAGGCACCTATAAGCGGTGCATTTTTTATTTTGTAATCGGAGGTAAAAGCTTTCAATCCTGTTCCTTACTATCTATAATTTACTATATTTGTTCAGTCACCGATCACGCAAAAAATAGTACTGATTATATGAAGAAGAAAATTTTACGCGCCTCTGTTTTTATACTTGCTACCAGCATGGCTTTGTCGTCGTGTGTGGTATCTAAGAAGAAATACGATGAGTTGCTGTCCCGTAAAAATGCCCTGGAAGTTGACAAAGCCGGCCTGGAACAACAAAAGCAGACACTGGAAGAAGAGAAGGCATCACTAGAATCGCAGAAGGCTCAGTTAGAGCAGGAACGTGCTGAACTGGAGAAGCAGAAAGCCGAATACCAGGCCAGCCTGCAGCAGGCACTTAAAGAAGGTAAAACCTTAGGTGAAAACCTGAACATGAGCAAGTCTCAGATTGATAAGCTGAATGCTGACCTGAAAGCCCGTGAACAGAAACTGGCTGAGCTGCAACGCATATTGGATGAGAAAGATAAAGCAGTTAAAAACCTTCGTGCACGCGTAAGTAATGCCCTTTTAGGTTTCAATGATAAAGACCTGACTGTAAATGTGCGCAACGGCAAAGTATATGTATCCCTGGCAGAGCAGTTGCTGTTTAATTCCGGTTCTACCAAAGTTGATCCGAAAGGAGTTGATGCGCTTAAGAAGCTGGCACAGGTTTTAAAGGAACAGCAGGATGTGAACGTAGTAGTGGAAGGCCATACAGATGATGTACCGGTTGCGAGAGGTACGGTAGGTATGCAGGATAACTGGGATCTGAGTGTACTGCGTGCAACAGAAATTACCCGTATTATAACGGATGCCGGTGTTTCTCCGGAGCGTGTAACACCATCTGGCCGCTCGCTTTATGTACCACTGGAAGCAGCCAAAACCAAAGAAGCTCGTCAGAAGAACAGACGTACTGAAATTATACTTACTCCTAAATTAGATGAGCTTTTCCAGATTCTAGAATCAGCTTAAGAAGTTTAGTTTATACTTATAACACAAGAGCCGGTTTTGCAAAAAGCCGGCTCTTGTGTTTTGTGTTTGTCTCCATTGCCACTTCAAACAGAAACAGGAATCAAGGCTAAGACCTCGTAGCGTGCGCAGCTCCTGCGAGTAGAAGATCCCGAACTTGTTTCGGGACGTCTTATGTTTACCCCTTCCCAACCTTCCCCTAAAAACAGGGGAAGGAGATCTTGTAATCAAACTAATTACTTTCTTGTCATCCCGAGCGCCAGCCGAGGGATCTTATATGTTCTAAAGTTGAGACTATACTTTACGAATCAAGCTATACTTTCATAGTTGCCTGTTATCCTGGGAGCTTTACTAACCTACAGTTCTATAGTTTCCTTTGGTGCCCTCACGGCCGGGAGGCCCCGTCTTCGGGCATCGCGCTGTGCAAATCTCTTTTGCTCGTTCCTCGCAATGCCTCCGGCACCAGATATTTACAAGGCGCTCAACCCAAAGACTGATAATGCTTCGATAGCTGCTACTATAGTTGAATTAGTGGCAATAGTTGCATAGCTTAATCATAGTGGCATATCCATAGGGACAGTCAGAACCTGTCCTGCTCGTGGGCTGTAACTATAGAAATAAATTTGTAACTATAGCCGTCGCTCAAAGACCTCCGAGTGTTTGTAAAACCTCGGAGCGTCTATACCAATTATCCTTGTTTCATAACAAGACGCTCGCACGAGCTAAAGCATGTTACGAGGTCAGAAAAGCTCCCTCTCCTGTTTTGGGGTAGGGGCTTCTTAAAAGGAGAGATTTGGGGTGAGGTAAACAATATTGGGGTGAGGTAAACAATAAAAGAATAAGGGTTGGTTGGGCCAACAGTAACTATAGAACTATACTTCCGGAGTGGCTTCCGGAATTACGACAACGGCTGGTAATACTCTCTTAAAGATAGGCAGAAGTGTTATATATAAAACAACACCAACAGGGGCCGCCAATAGTGCCCAGGCAGAGATACCAGCTAAGTTAGCCTTCCATAGTTGATTTAAAGCATAGAGCCAGTCAGTACGGAACATAGCCATCATTTCATCCAGTGATAAACGCAGCTCCGACATACCAAACCAGTAAATACCCAGCTTAATAAAAGGAATTGCCAGCAGGATCTGTAATGGCTGCATCAGGTAAACTATAAGTATAGTAGCCGCAATATTAAGCCGGAAGCGTGCCGCAATAGCAGTAGCAAGTATAGTAGCTACCCCTATAGCCGGCACAACCCCTACAACAGAACCAACAGCAAGAGTCGCTGACAGTTTACCCGGCGACATACCTTGTTTCAGCAGGTTCAGGATAGGCTGTATAAGTCTGCGTCTGAAAAAATCTTTCACGGTTAAGAGCAGTATTAGCTGCTGGCTAAAAATAAAAAATGGGAATTGTATCTAAAGTTTCTAGCAGGCATCACAACCGGTGAAGGCTAAATGAAAGTGCTGTTACAAAACTACTTATTTATACTTTAATCAGATAAAAGTAACCTCTGTTTCATACTTAATATGCGCATGATTTTTAAACAAAATGCTATCAGTTCGGCGCATCCGCAAGAGGGTTCAGTGGTACAACAATTATTTTTTAAATGTCGCTAAACCATTACCCGATCGCACTGTCTAATGCTGACTATAACTCCATACCAACTCATCTAAATGAAAAAGGTTTTACTGACGCTGGTTCTTATTTTTACCATCGTAGGAGCGTTTGCTCAGAGTGCTTCCATTACAGGCTCCATCAGGAGCGGCCAGGATAAGTCGGCATTGCCTGGCGCCAGCGTTTTGCTGGTAAACAGTGCCACTTCCGCCACAGTAGCATCCATTACAGATACTGAAGGTAATTTCAGGTTCGAGCGTGTCGCTACCGGCGATTATACTATAAAAGTAAATTACCTGGGTTTTAACCCTTTCAGCAGAAACATAAAGATGGAGGGCAAAGCCATTAACCTGGGCAATTTAATCCTGGAAGAGGCCTCTACAGCTATTGGGGAAGTACAGGTGGTAGGTCGAGCTCATCTTGGCGAGCAGAAAGGCGATACTTCACAGTTCAATGCCAAAGCATTTAAGACAGCTCCCGATGCCAGTGCTGAAGAACTGGTAACCAAAATGCCCGGCATTACCATACAGGATGGAAAAATACAGGCGCAGGGCGAAGAAGTAAAACAGGTCATGATTGATGGCAAGCGCTACACCGGCGAAGACGTGAACACAGCTGTTCGTAATATCTCAGCGGATATGATCGAGAGCGTACAGGTGTTTGATGGCCAGAGCGACCGTGCAGCTTTCAGTGGCTTTGATGATGGCAACCGCGTAAAGACCCTGAACTTTACTACTAAAAAAGATCGTCGCCAGGGATATATGGGCAAGATATCAGCCGGCTATGGTACCGACGACCGCTACATGGTAGGTGCAGCTGTAAACTATTATAACGGTAACAGAAGAATAACTGTAACAGGCCTTACCAACAACATCAATATGTTTGATTTCTCGGTTGGTGAAACGCCGGGTGGTGGTATGCGTGGTCGCAGAATGGGTTTTGGTGGCGGACAGCAGACCGGTATCAACAACACGAACACGTTCGGCATCAATTTTAATGATATGTTGGGCAAGAAGATTGAGGTAAGCGGTAACTATAACTATAGCAACCGCGACAATGTGAACGACCTGTACCGTTTCCGTGACTTCATCAACACCGATACTACGTACCTGGAAAACAGCAACGAAAACGAGATTGACGACAGCCACCGCTTTAACCTGCGCTTACAGTACAACATCAACAACAATAACCGTCTATTGGTAACACCAAGTATAACAGTGCAGAACACTGATGCGCTTAGCAAAATAAGTGCTTTTACAGTTGATAATGCTGAAACTGATGCGTCGTCAACCCTGACGGAATCACTTACCAGAAATGAGAGCAGAAACGCGAACATCAACTTCAATAACAATATCCTTTACTCCCACCGTTTCGGAGATTCCGGCCGCATCCTGACTACAAACTTCAGCACAAGCTATAGCAGCACAGATGGCGATACATACCAACTGGAAGACACAGAAAACTTAAATGACCCTACTGAAAACATAAACCGAAACCAGTTCATAAAACTAGACAGAGAGAACCTGTCTTGGAGCGGTAATTTAGATTATTCGCAGCGACTGGGTGAGAACTCACGGTTGCAGTTAGAGTATAACATCGGCAACCAAACCAACGACTCTGACAGAAGAACCTACGATTTTATGGAGAGCGATGAAAGGTATAATGAAGCTCCGAATGCACCTTTGAGCAATACATTCAGAAGTGATTACCTTTCGCAGACATTTGGCCCCAGCTATCAGTACCGCACTGAAAAAGCAAGATTCCAGGCAAACCTGCGCTACCAGCTAGCTTCGTTGCAGAGCGATAATATTTATCCTGCACCTAATACCTTGAAGCGCAATTTCAACTCCGTACTTCCGTCAGCTGAGTTAGAGTACAAGTTCTCAGAAACAAGTAACCTGAATATCAATTTCCGTTCTAATACCAACGTACCTTCGGTTACAGATCTGCAGGAAGTATTAGATATTTCAAGACCTACTCAGCTGCGTGTTGGTAATCCGGCACTGGAACAGGATTACCAGAACCGAATCAACATTCGTTACCGCAACTTTAACGGAGAAACCAACAAAGTTTTTTTTATAGGTATGTTTGGTACGGTTACGCAGAATTATGTTGCCAACAGCGTATACACCAGAGATATTCCGGCTGAGTTTACTGAAGGATACGATCCACAGCCTAATGCACGTTTAACCCGACCTGTGAACATGGATGGCTATTATAATGTGCGTTCATTTGTAAACTATGGTCAGCCGTTAAACTTCATCAGTTCAAACTTCAATGCATTTGGTTCAGTTGGTTATACCCGTACTCCGGGCATGCTGGATGAAAAAGTAAACTATGCGAACACAACGAATGTAGGCGGTGGCCTGAATATCAGCAGCAACATAAGCGAGAAAGTTGACTTTACCATCTCTTCGTTCTCTAGCTATAACATAGTAAAGAACACGTTACAATCGCAAAACAACAACAACTACTTCACACAGACCACCAACCTTCGCTATAACTGGATTCTTTTTAAAGGCTTGGTTTACCGTACTGAATTAAACCACGTGTATAATTCCGGTTTAACAAATGGTGTGGATCCTAGCTATGTACTCTGGAACATGAGCCTGGGCAAAAAACTGTTTAAGAACCAGCAGGGTGAGATCAGTTTCAGCGTGAACGATGTGCTGGGACAGAACGTAAGTGTGCAGCGTAACATTGCTACCGATTACATTGAAGATGTGCAGTCTACGGTACTGCAGCGCTTCTTTATGGTAACATTTAGTTATAACCTGAAGAAATTTGCAAGCGGCTCAGCACCTGAAGAGAATAACAACCGCAGAAATTGGGGACCAGGAATGCGCGGCGCCCATTAAAAGATTATTAGAGCTATTTAACAAACTTATAGGAGCCTGCAGTAACTGCAGGCTCTCCTTTTATCGGTACTATGTTAATGAAAATGGATATTGACAATTAAGTATATAAGAGCGAAATTTAGATATACCTAAGACACTTAAAATATGAATGAAGCTCATTTGCATATCACACTTAATCATGTACCTATTATTGGTAGTATACTTGGCGTTTTGATACTGGCAGGCGGTATGTTCTTTAAAAGCCGTGATACCATAAGGACGGCACTACTTATACTTATAATGAGTGCTATAGTAGCCATACCAACCTATCTGACCGGTGAGGCAGCCGAAGAAACAGTTGAACACATGGAAGGTATGAGCCATAATCTGATACATGAGCACGAAGAAAAGGCAGAACTATATATCTGGCTTATAGTAGGTATGGGGGTGCTGTCAGCCATATCTTTTTTTGCTGATCTTAAGCAAATGTCCATTCGTAAAACGCTTTTTATTGCCACGATAGTGCTGGGCATGATTTCCATATTTATAGCCCGACAAGTTGGAACGTCAGGTGGCGAGATCAATCACCCGGAAATAAGAGATGGCTTTGTTGCAGAAGAAGAGCATGATTAATAATTAAGCTGCTATAAGTAAAAAGCCCTGCCAGAATACATTGGCTTTTAGTGCTAATATTACTGTTACGGAAGGTCGTTATAGTTTCCCACCTTCGACGGCTTCCTGAACATGATAAGGGAGAAAAGCAAAGTATAAACTATACCGTGCTCAGCACCTTCTTCCTGGCCGGAATGCTGTAAAGTATAAGTCCGGCCGTTATAAGGAACATACCCACGTTTCCGGTTAAGCTAGGCCAGGCAATACCCAGCAGCAGCACCTCTCCTATTACGGTAGCCAGGATTTCAATGGATTGTGTCGCCTCTACAGCAGCCAGCGCGGCGCTATGGGTGCGGGCAAGGTGCGTTGCTTTAAAGAACAGGATGGTACCGATTACCCCAGAGCTCAGGGAAATAGCAAACACAGCTAACAGTTGTGAATTACCCGGTAAACCTGCCTCTGTGTAGCCAAAGCCCATCAGCATAAAAAGCACTGGCAAACTACCAATGGCTGTACCTGCCACGCGCTGCATAGAGTTTAGCTCATAGCCCTGCTCCTCCACAAAAAGCAGCATTTTGCGGTTTGCCAGCGGCCAGATAACAGCTGCTAGTAAAACAAGAACTATACAGATCAGCAGCTGCGCATCGGTGTAAGTTCCGTTTCGCTGGCTCCACTGCATGAGTGCAATACCAGCCAGTATGAGGATAGAAAGTAAGAGTGCCCGCACAGGTATTTTGGCCCGCCCATCTTTGTACAGGAAAGGTGACAGCAAAATGCCGGCTACGATAGTAAACTGAAACACTCCGGCAATCAGCCAGCCGGGCCCGAAGGATGCAGCCGCCGTGAGCAGCACATATATTAAACCGAACCAGATACTTCCCCAGAACACCCATACTTTAGGCTGTTGCTTTAGGGTGTGCAACAAAGGCTTCAGCTGGTTTTTGTACTGTAAAATACCCAGCAGAATGAGCAGCAGGAAAAGGGTGCGTAGCGCTACCGTCCAGGCCCAATGCCCATTACCTACCGAGATAAAGCTATTTAAAACATAGGTAGAGCAGAAAAAAACCGATGCCACTACGCCCATTCCTATTGCTTTCAACTTCTGATTTGCCTGCATACTTCTCTACATTTTTAATAATGTAAAAGTACGGGCAACTTATGCCAATGTCACGGCACTTTAAACTTCAGGTATGGTACTTTCGGAACCACTTTCCCTGAATTGCATGGGTGTAGTGCCTGTTATGCGCTTAAAGAACCGCACAAAATAGGAATCGTCCTCAAAGCCCAACTGATAGGCTATCTCTTTTACTGACAAGCTGGTAAAGTATAAAAGGCGCTTACTCTCCAGCAACAGGCGTGCGTTCTGCATATCGGCAACGGTGATGTGCAGGTACTGCCGGCAAAGGTTGTTCAGGTGTTTAGGAGTGATGTCCAGTGCATCGGCGTAAAAAGAGACAGGCTTATGGCTTAGATAATTCTCTTCTATCAGGCTGCTGAGCTTGAAAAGTCGTTCGCTGTGGCGTGCCGGAGTTAGCTTTGCAATTTCAACATGGCACTCGCGGAGCAGGTAATTTAGCAGGATAAACAGATAACGCGAAAGTATAGCCTGGCTTGGAGCTGGCTGCCGCAGTTCCAGGTCAATTAATTGGGCCAGTTGCAGAAAAATTTGCTGCAGGTCCTCCGCCAGATCCAGATACGGGTGCTGATAAACTGCTCCGAAAAGCACCAGCGCATCATGGGCTGTAATGCCTGTAGCCTGTAAAAATGCTTCTGAAAAGAATACCAGCACCCCGCGCTCGTGCAACGACTGCCGCTGGTGCGCCTGCCCCGGCCCAATCAGGAACAGCCTGCCTGCCACCATATCGTAGCGCCGGAAATCGATCAGGTTGTCACCGCCTTTGGTCTCCTGTACCAGTATAAGTTGGTAAGCATCGTGGCGGTGCGGAATAGCCGACAATTCACTTTCAAACTCCTCTAAGGGCATAACAGCAATGTCACGCTCGTAGAGCAGGTCCTGGGTTGGCAGCGATTCCGGTGTCTTTATTTTCATGAGGTTGTAAACAGGTTGCTAAAGTATGAAATCTGCTTTTATAGTTGCAGCTGTAGGTAGTATAAACCTGTTCGTACAGCTCTGCTTACCTGCACATCAAACGTATAATTATTACATACAATCATACAATTTTGTAATTTAGTATAACGAAACGCCAATTTACTGTTGGCTAAAGCCCTGTACCTGAAATTATTTAAACTATGTTTCTGAAGGAGTTTCCGGATTATACCTGGCTGAAGCAGCAGGCTGAGAAAGCCTTCCGGGAACAGCTGGATGTGAACGGGAACAAACTGGCAAAAGAAGGCTGGCCCATCGTGATCATGAACACGAAGTCTGCTTTCTGTCACCGCCCCGACCTGAAAGGCCCCTTTTCGATCTTCACCAACATCAGTGGAAATTCTGCTGTACAGGTAGGCTCCAAAAAAGTAACCGTTTCTGAAGACAGCTTCTTTATCACCAATCGCGCTCAGTACTATACCCTGGATATTGAAAGCGACAAACCGGTAGAGACCTTTAACCTGCACCTGGGCCAGGATGTGTGGGAAGATTATACCTATACCTGTTCCAGCTCCGACTCTAAATTACTGGATAACCCAAGCTACAGCCAATACCTGCCGTTTGCTGAATTCCCGAACCTACTGCAGGCGAAAAACAAGAATATAAGCGCTGCCCTAAATCAACTTTATACTTTATCGCAGCTCCCTGAGCATACCAAACTACAGTTGGACGAGCACCTGGTACTGCTGTTTCGGGCATTAACAGGTCAAAAGCAGGAATTGCAGCAGGCCATAAGTCGCATACCGCAAACGAAGCAAAGCACCAAAACTGAACTGCACAAACGCATTAGCCTGGCTACCGATTTTATACTTTCTGACCCCGCACAACAGATAAACCTGGAAGATCTGGCAAGTATAGCCTGCATGTCCAAGTTTCATTTTCTGCGCACTTTTACCAGCATTTACCTCACCACTCCACACCAGTTTATACTTGGCCAGAAACTACAGCGGGCCCGGCGCTTACTCTGCAAAACCCGCGCAACTGTAGGTGAAGTGGCCCTGTGGTGTGGCTTCGAAGAATTATCCGTTTTCAGCAGGACATTTAAGAAATACACCGGCTACACACCACAGGCATACAGGGCTTTAACGAATTAGCAATTTTTGTCAAACAGCAGGTATGGTTTGCAACATACCTTTGCTACGTAACCAAATATCTTAAAACTATGGAAACCACCTATCTACCATTTGCACAGGCAGGCTTTATCACACTAACAGTTATTTGCCTGCTGCTTATACTTTGGGGCACCCGCAAAACACTTATCCGGATGGGGAATACGGCAGCGCTTGCCAACAAACGTACGGCTATAGTTGGGTTTATACTTGTTGCCTGGCTAGCAGTGGTAAGCATACTTTCCTTGGCAGGTATAACGCGCGATTTCTCAGGTACGCCACCTAAGTTCTTTATCATCATTGTTGTGCCTTTACTGGCTATACTTGCCTTAACCTTTCATCCGAAATTCAAAAGATTTCTGGCACATGTACCGGCTTCCTGGCTTATGTACATCCAGGTTTTCAGAGTGCCGGTGGAGGTGTTTTTGTGGTGGCAGTTTTTGGATGGGCTTACTCCTGTACAAATGACATTTGAAGGCAGAAATTTTGATGTGCTGACAGGTTTAACCGCACCTGTTTTTGCCTGGATCTGTTATGGACAGGGGCGCAAACTACATAAACTGGCACTGGCCTGGAACATAGCCGGAATGGTACTGTTACTGAACATTGTCATCACAGCTATACTTTCTGCACCAGTTCCATTCCGGGTGTTTATGAATGAGCCAGCTAATACACTAGTGGCAGAATTCCCGATCGTTTTCTTACCTGCTTTTCTGGTACCATTAGCTTATACCATGCACTTTTTCTTCTTCCGGAAAGCGTACATCAGGCAACAGTCTAAAGCTGCTGATACTATAAGTATAAACCCGGCAGCTGTTTAAGTATAAAAAGAGTATAGCGTTAACTGCACCGGTAGCTGCTACTGGTGCAGTTTTATTTTATACTGTTACCCCAACCCTGTGTATACTTTTCCCCGAATAGCTAAAGCCAAAGCATGTTCGTACCTTTGCAGTATATACCTATACTATGGCTACCACTTTCCAGGACCTGAAACTCAACCCGGTTATACTGCAAAACCTGCAGGAACTAAGCTATACTTCGCCTACACCTATCCAGCTAAGTGCCATTCCTCTATTGTTAAGTGGCCAGGATGTGGCAGCGCAGGCTGA
This sequence comes from Pontibacter deserti, assembly GCF_023630255.1. NCBI lineage: Bacteria > Pseudomonadati > Bacteroidota > Cytophagia > Cytophagales > Hymenobacteraceae > Pontibacter > Pontibacter deserti. Next base: position 1,359,886 of record NZ_JALPRS010000001.1, read on the forward strand.
AACCGGAAGTGGTAAAACGGCAGCTTTTGGCTTACCGATCATCCAGCAGGTAAATCCTGAAAAGCAACAGATACAGGCGCTTATACTTGTACCAACCCGCGAACTGGCCTTACAGGTACGGCAGGAACTGAAACAATATGCCAAGAACATTCCCAACCTGAAGATCAGTGCTTTTTACGGAGGGCATTCTTTTTCACAGGAACGTGCTTCGCTGGCCCATCCGCCGCAAATTGCCGTGGCTACTCCCGGTCGCTTAACTGATCACCTGTTCCGAAAAACACTGGATTTGAGTACAGTAAAGCAACTGGTTCTGGATGAAGCGGACAAGCTACTGGAGATGGGTTTTGAAGAAGAGATCGACCAGATAATGGAGGCGCTCCCGGCAAAACGCCAGGCCATACTTTTCTCGGCTACTATGCCGCAGGATGTGCAGGACCTGATAAAGGAATCGCTGAAAAACCCGCAGTTCGTAAAAGCTTCGGCCAACGCTATACCTGACCAGCTAAAATTAATAGGAATAAAAGTAGAGCAGCCACAAAAACAAGATGCGGTCGTGAGTCTACTGAAAAGTATAAATGCCGGTGGTACTGTTGTTTTCTGTAATACACGCGCCGCAGCCGACGAACTGGCACATGCCCTGAAAGCCGAAGGTATAGCGGCTCGTCCGCTGCATGGTGGTATGGAGCAACCCGACCGTGATAAAATGATGACGCTGTTCCGCAACGGCACCACACAGGTATTGGTAGCCACAGACCTCGCCGCCCGTGGATTAGATATTGACCTGCTCGAAACAATCATACATTATGAACTGCCGGATGATGTAGCCGCTTACCAGCACCGCAGCGGTCGCACAGGTCGTGCCGGTAAAAAAGGAACCGTTTATACATTGGCTAGCCAACGCGACGAACGCAAACTCCGCGACTGGGACCAGGTGCGTATGGATAACTGGCTGAAGGCAGAGGAACTGCTGAAAAAATCTGCAGCTCCGGCTACAGCGCAAACATCTGCTTTCGCCACGCTTACTATAAATGCCGGCCGAAAAGACAAGATCAGCCCCCGCGATATTGTAGGTGCCATTATAGCTGAGACTGGTTTAACTTCTGCAGAGATTGGGAAAATTGAAGTACAGGACAGGGCAAGTTTTGTAGCTGTGCCGCAGCAGGAAGCCCAAACTATAGCCGAAAAGCTGAACAACGGAAAGATCAAGGGCCGTAAATTCAGGGTGCACCTGGTTAAGTAAGACTATAGGTATAGTTCTTATCTGCAGACCCTTATCTATATTTAGCTAATTTCCTTAGCAAAACTATAGCTTCAAATACTAAAAAAGTTTACCTTTACCTTCTATGGAGATTCTAGTTGGTATAGCAGCTTTTTTAGTTGGTCTTATAGTTGCCTACCTGGCGCTTAAAGGTAAAATAAGTGCTTTGCAGCAAAGTATAAATCAGGCTGCTGTGGCGCAGGGTGTTTTGGAGGGACAGGCAAAGTTAAAAGCTGAAGAATCTGAGCAGCTGAAAGCACAGCTCCGCGAAACCCAGACCGAAATACTGGACCTGACCAATGCCCTGACAAAAGCCGAAACTGACTATGATTACCTGAACAAGCGCCTGCAGGAGCAGACAGCCGAACTGGAACAGCTTCGCGAGAAATTCCTGCAGCAGTTTACCAGCATCTCTAACCAGGTGCTCATGAACAACGCCGAGCACTTCAAAAAAGTCTCTGCCGAAAACCTGGAGCAAATTCTCTCACCGTTAAAGGACAGGATAAAGGAATTTGAAGCTAAGGTGGATGCCACCTACGAGAAAAGCCTGAAAGACAGTGTTTCTTTAAAAGAGCAGATAACGCAACTTGCATCGCTTAACCAGCAAATGAGCCAGGATGCCCTGAACCTGACCAAAGCACTGAAAGGCGAAAGCAAAACGCAGGGTAACTGGGGCGAATACCTGCTGGAAAGCCTGCTGGAGAAATCCGGGTTGCGCAAAGGCCTGCATTACGAGCGCGAAGAAGTACGCCAGAACGACGAGAGCAAAGTATACCGTCCGGACGTGATCATCCGCCTGCCCGACAGCAAGCACCTGATCATCGATTCCAAACTATCGTTGGTTGCCTACGAAGCCTACTGCAGCTGCGAAGACGATACCCAACTGGAGACGTACCTGCGCAGTCATATAAATTCTATTCGCACGCATTACCGTGATCTGAGCAGCAAGAACTACCATCGTTTAAGTGGCATCAACTCCCCGGACTTCGTGATGATGTACATCCCGATAGAGCCGGCCTTTAACCTGGCCCTGCAAAACGACCACGACCTGTTTACCGATGCATTTGAGAAGAACATTGTGCTGGTAACTACTTCTACCCTATTGGCAACATTACGTACAGTGGCCGGTGTGTGGCGACAGGAAGACCAGAAACGAAACGTGATACGCATAGCAGAAGAAAGCGGCAAACTATACGACAAGTTTGTAGGCTTTGTAGATGATCTGAAAACCATAGGCAAGCACATTGAGCAGAGCCAATCGGCTTATGGTTTGGCCATGAACAAACTTACCGAAGGCAAAGGCAACCTGATACGCAAGGTGGAACAGTTGAAGGAATTAGGTGCCAAAACCAGCAAAACCATAGATGAGAGCCTTCTACTGGAAGCGCAGATAACGGAAGAAAATTCTGAAATAAACCTATAGTTTACCTGGAGCAACTATAACCCATCTATAAAACCATGAAAAACCTGTTCCCTGCCCTGCTTATACTTGCAGGCACAACTTTATCTTGCCAGCAGCAAACCAATACGGCAACAGAAGTTCCTGAAACAGCAACTATAGCCACCGAAAGCACCGATGCTGCTGCCGTGAAGGTAATGCACCAGATGTTTGAAGCCTTTAACAGCCACGACCTGGCTGCCATGCAGACACTATATGCAGATAGTGTTGTGTTTATGTCGCCTGAAATGGAAAAGCCTGTTGTTGGGGCGCATCATGTAAAAACAATATACGGTCCGCTGTTTGAGATGGCACCCAATGTAAAAGATGAAGTAAAGCACTACATCCACAGCAATGGCGAGGTAGCAGTTGAGTTTGTATCGACAGGAACTATTGAGAACATTAGCCCTGATGATCCGGCACAGATGAAAGGCAAGACCTTTGAACTGAAAATATTTGCACGCCTGAAAGTAAAGGATGGGAAGATTATAGAAGACGTTTCTTATTTTGACCAGATGGCCTTTCTGAAACAAGTAGGTTTAATGGAATAATTTATGGACGCAGCTGTTTAACGGTTGCGTTTTTTTTATTTCTGACGTATTGGCTTTAGGAAGTATAAAAGCTGCTCGCATGGTTATTGCTTCTGCTTCTGTAACATTGTATCTTAGTAAGACAACCATAACTCACCTTATGAAAAAAATCATTTTAACCGGCTTAACGGCAGCTATACTTTTCTCCTGCACCAGCCAGAAAACTGAAACAGCAACTCAAACTACAACAACTGAGCAAGCCTCTGTAAAACAGGACGTGCAGGCTTTTCTGGACAGTTATGCTAAAACATTCCAGCAGCTGTATACCAGATCAGCAGAAGCAGAATGGGCATCTAATACAAAAATTGTAGAAGGTGATACGACCAATGCAGCTAACACGCGCCGAGCCAACGAAGCGTTTGCTGCTTTTACCGGTAGCGTAGAAAACATAGAGAAGGCTCGTGGTTTCCTGAAGCAAAAAGAGCAGCTGACTCCATTACAGGTGAAACAGTTGAATGCTATACTTTTTGCAGCAGCCAATAACCCTCAGACTGTACCGGATGTAGTAAAGGCCCGCATTAAAGCAGAGACTGAGCAGACCGAAAAACTTTACGGTTTTGATTATAAAATTGCAGGTAAGTCTGTTACAACCAATGATATTGACAACATCCTGAAAAGTGAGAACGACCTGAAAAAGCGTCTTGCTGCCTGGAATGCCAGTAAAGAAGTTGGACCGGGTCTTAAGCCTGGTCTGCTGAATCTCCGCGACCTGCGCAACAAAACAGTGCAGAGTCTGGGCTACGACGACTACTTTACATACCAGGCATCAGATTACGGCATGACCCGTGAAGAAATGATGGCCATGATGCAGCAGATAAACAAGGAGCTGTTGCCGCTGTACCGTGAACTGCATACCTACGCCCGGTATGAACTAGCCAAACAATATGGTGCCAAAGAAGTGCCAGATTACCTGCCTGCACACTGGCTGCCAAACCGCTGGGGCCAGGACTGGAGCCCAATGGTAGAAGTAAAAGGTATAAACCTGGATGGCGCCCTGAAACAAAAAGGAGATAAATGGCTGGTGGAGCAGGCAGAGCGCTTCTATGTAAGCCTAGGCTTTGATGAATTACCGGAAACGTTCTATACCAAATCGAGTTTGTACCCGCTGCCGGCAAACGCCAACTATAAAAAGAACAACCACGCATCGGCCTGGCACATGGACCTGGATAAGGACGTACGCAGCCTGATGAGCGTAGAGCCAAATTCGGAGTGGTATGAAACCACGCACCACGAGCTTGGCCACATTTACTATTACATGAGCTACACCAACCCGGATGTGCCGGTGCTGTTACGTAGCGGTGCAAACCGTGCTTACCACGAGGCTATTGGTAGCTTAATGGGTCTGGCAGCGATGCAGAAACCATTCCTGGCAGAGCTGAACCTGATAGACAAAAATGCTAAGACAGACGAGGTACAGACCTTATTAAAAGAAGCGCTGAGCTACGTTACGTTTATACCTTTTGCATCAGGTGTAATGAGCGAGTGGGAACACGACTTCTACGCTAAAAACCTGCCTGCTGACCAGTTGAACAAGCGTTGGTGGGAACTGGCTAAGAAGTACCAGGGTATGGTGCCGCCAACCGAGCGCGGCGAAAACTACCTGGACCCGGCAACTAAAACGCACATTAACGACGATGCTGCCCAGTATTATGACTACGCGCTGTCTTATGTGATCCTGTTCCAGTTGCACGACCATATCGCCAAGAACATCCTGAAGCAGGACCCGCACGCCACCAACTACTATGGCAACAAAGAAGTGGGCAAGTTCCTGAACGACATCATGTACCCAGGTGCATCGGCTGACTGGCGTAAAATGCTGAAGGAGAAAACAGGTGAAGAACTAAGCGCCAGAGCCATGGTAGCATACTTCCAACCGCTGATGGCTTACCTAAAACAGCAAAACAAAGGCCGTAAGTATACCATCTAAAGTATAGCTTATACTATAAAACAAAAGCAGCGACGGGGAGATCTGTCGCTGCTTTTGTTTTATACTTTGGAGATGATAACGGGCTGGTGTAGACGAAGTGCGAGGCAGAGTCGCAGCATAAGCATAACTTGTGTGCTTTGTTAGGTGGCGCTTTTCTCTACAGGTTTACAATCTCCCACTTGCCATTATCCTTCTTCAGCTTTACCATATATGGCTCATTCCAATAGTAAAATTCTTTTTTACCAGCGTCATAGTTGTATAGCTGCACCTTAACTTCGGCAGAGTTTCCTTTTATTTCTTCTCCAATAACTCTGGCACCGTCAAAATTGTCCATAGACTTGGTCCAGCGAAAAGAGTTGAAGAAGTCACACCCAATACTCTCGTAATCTTCAATTTCTTCAAGGTGCTTCTCTCTTTCAGCATACTTGAAGCTTTTGATACTGTTGATACAGTTACTGTAGTTTTCTACTTCTTGATTTATAAGCTCTTCGGAAAAGTGAAGCCTTCTTAGGTTAGCTATATATTGGGTATAGTCAAGAGTCATCATTCCTTCCTTGTCAGCCACAAACTTTGCCTGATATTCATTTGTCTCTTGGTTATTGGTCACACCTGCATACCAGTCAAAGAAATCTTCAGCTATTATACTTGGTTCGCTAGTGAAGGTATTGATAGGCTTTTCTGCTTTCTGCTCATTAGCTTGGCTGATAGGTGCGTTTGAGCCATCTGCTGATTCTTTTATGTGAGCCCTTTCTGCTGCAACAGGTTCTTCAGCTTCTTTCGATGAGGAAGAGTTACAGCCAAACAGAACAAGTGCTAAAAGTATAAATATGTTATTCTTCATAATCTTAAGTGACACCTAACGGTTAGTATAAAAGGCAAACAAGGCGAAGCTGAAGTTTGGTTTTTATACCTTGTTGGGGTTTCGTTTTTCTGTTTAACACATCCAGAACTTCTTGTTCATGAAGTCAATTATTGATGGTCCACCAGTACATCCACCGATTTCATCAAGATTTACATCTTTTCTGTCACGTGCTATTATACAGTCTCCAGATTTATGTTTGAGAATAATCCCTTCGTCCAGCACTTCACCCTTCTCTGCAGTCAATTTGCCGTCGCCTGCATAAATTACTTTTACTGAATCACCTTGAATAACTACAGTCACTTTCTCGCCCATAGATTTTCCATCCCATTCCGCGAAAGCGACGTCAAATCTGTATTCTCCATCAGGCGGTATCTCTAAACTATCTTTCTCAGTTGCCCTGCTGTGATTATCGGGTACTACTTCTGAGCCTTCATTATTTTCTATACTTGCTTTATCTGCTTCAGATGAACAGGAAAACAGTATTGAAGTAAAAAGTATCAATGAAGTCTTTTTCATAGTTCAAATGCACGCCAACGTGTTGGTATAGCAGATGGCGAGGCTTCAGCCGAAGGCTACCTGCTATACTTTGTTGGCTGGAGTTATTTTATCTCTTCAATTGCAAATGCGTTTGCAATGATGATTAAGTTATCATCTTCGTGAGGCTTACCAGAATTTCCATAAGGGTCTAAAGACAAATAGTAAGAACCATTTTCTTGCTTTACAAGAACTACATCAGAGTAATAGACGCTACCGAAATCTTCATTTATACTTACTTCAATCACCTGCTCAAACTTGAGTTTAACTCTACATTTTTCAAACTTCTTCTTATCTACTGACTTTCTTATAATTAAGTCGACTGTTGCGGCTGACTTGTTTCTTTCTTGATAATTCAGATTTGTTTCAATGGAAATGATTTCCCCATCACCTAGCACGTAATTTGAAAGCAAGTCTTCTAATTCCATTTTTCCTTGATTAAATTGCTGCCAACGTTACTCGTGCAGCCTATGCCCGAAGCATAGCGAGGGTTAAGGCTGCACCTTGTTATAGGGTTTAATTTTCTTTTTCCTTTTTTAGGCTATCAATATAGCTTGGATCTAGATAGTTTAGCCTTTCAATTTCAGAATAGGTGCCTACAGTTAAAGCTGTATAAGACATTTCTTCATCTTCATTGGACATACTCAGCTTTCCCATTTGTCCTGGATTAAATACTGCTAAACTATCCCTTGGTGGCTCGGTTGGTCTAGGGTTTATTGTTGTCTCATCGTTATAATCCCGTACATCAAGTACACCGATTTCTTTTCTTTCTCCTGCCTTTGTAACAAAGAAAAACTTTTGATTCAGTACTCCTTCATTCCTTTCGAATTGAGTGAAGAGTACGCCTGTTTCGGGTATTCGATAAATGCGTCTAAGCCCATCATATTCCTTTGCCTGCCCTTTTTCTTGGTCAAAAACCACATATATTGACCCCTTAAATCCTTCAGGTATTAAATAAATTTCTGGTCTTGCAAGTGAGCTTGAAATTGCGAATAATACGAACCCTACGGGCAGAGCAATAGCAGCAAACTTATACTTCCAGTTTTTCTTAGAAAGAATAATTATAGTAGCACCTAACAGCAAACAGGCAAAACCAAAGTACATTAGCCAAAAGGTCATGAACAGAAAAACCCCCAACAGCAACGTAGCTATGCCTACACCATAATACATATTTGAGTCTTTCTTACTCATACATTTTATACCCTATAACGTTACTCGTGTATAATGTGGGCAAGGCATAGCCGCAGACTAGATTATAAACCTTGTTGGGCAATGAATTATTTCTAGTTCTTAGTTTTACTCTTCCACTCTTCAAATACTTCCTTGCTTTTCCTACTTTCCTTTTTTGAAATTCTATAGCTATACAAGGTTAACTTTTTGCTGTCTTCGTCTTTGGTGTATTTGACATACTTCTCTAAATGCAGACCAATTAATTTTATGAAGACATCATCTTTCCTTTCTACAGTCAACTCGAATACACCATCAACATCAGTAACAACACCATTTTCTGTCCCCAGTTCGTGAATCATTACTCCAGGCAAAGGTTCATTCTTTTCAGTCATCACCTTGCCCTTGATTGTTCTTTTAGATTGAGAAAGTCCTTGTCCTGATGTAAAAGTTAGCAGGCTAATAAGTATGAGTAAAATGATACTGATTCTATCCATTCATAATTTCATTTACTGCCCAACTATTGTATATCAGGAGTACCTACTCCTGTTATCTGCACTATATGTGGAGGTGTTATATTTTATATTAGATCAGCAAATGCTCAAAACGGATCTGTTTGCTTATTAAAAGTAGTTAATCAATTCAACCTATAAAACAACATCAACCGGACTTATAACTCTCCCCTGCTGATAAGTACTCAAGAAATTCCCCAGTTTATCCATTGTCCGGCTCAGCTCTTTAGCTTCCGGTAAATATACAATCCTGAAGTGGTCGGGTTTGTGCCAGTTAAATCCGCCGCCATTTACCAGCAGCACATGTTCCGCAGCCAGAAAATCAAGTACAAACTGTTGGTCGTCCTGTATGTCAAACTTCTTCACATCAATTTTTGGGAAGAGATAGAAAGCCCCCTTCGGCTTAACGCAGGTAATACCTGGTATAGCAGTTAACTTTTCGTAACTGATGCGGCGCTGCTCCCCCAGCCTTCCAGCAGGTAATACCATGTCGTGTATAGTTGCCGGGGTTTCTAAAGCCACCTGTAAGGCCAGTTGTGCCGGCACATTGCTGCATACCCGCAAACTGGCCAGTGTGTTAAGGCCATCGATGTAAGCTGCTGCTTTGTGCTTTGCTCCGCTCACCAACATCCAACCAGCCCGAAAACCAGCTGCTAAATAATTCTTCGATAACCCACTGAACGTAACAAATAACACATCTTCTGAGAGCGTAGCCGTTGATATAAATTCAGTGCCATCATAGAGAATCTTGTCGTAAATCTCGTCCGAGAAAACAACCAGGTTATGTTCTTCCGCCAGCGTCACCAGCTCCTGCAAAAGTTCTTTGGAGTAAACTGCACCAGTAGGGTTATTGGGGTTGATGATAACTATAGCTTTGGTGCGGCTACTGATCTTACATTTAATATCAGCCACATCCGGAAACCACTCCGAGTCTTCATCACATAAATAATGAACAGCTTTGCCACCCGAAAAACGTACAGCTGCCGTCCAAAGCGGGTAATCCGGAGAAGGCACCAGCACTTCATCCCCGTCGTTTAGCAGCGCCTGCACCGATTGCATGATCAGCTCGCTCAGGCCATTGCCCAGGCAAATATCATTTACATGTATGTTGGCAATGCCCTTCCCTTCGTAGTAGCGCTTCACGGCTTCCCTGGAACTCAGGACTCCCTTATGATCAGAATACCCCTGGGCAAGGTGCAGGTTTTCAATAATATGCTGTGTAATGGCAGGTGGAGCATCAAACCCGAATGGTGCCGGGTTACCAATATTTAACTTGGTAATATAATGCCCCTGTAGTTCTAACTCTTTTGCCTTCTCGTATACTGGCCCACACAAGTCATAAGACACGTTATTGAGCCGCTCGCTTCTTTGTATCATCACATACAAATTTAAGCGAAATACACTTTAGTCCATATTACGCTCAGCCACTAGCACAAAATAAAAGCGGCTATACCTGACCTACAAGTATAGCCGCTCCTGGTAGTATAAGTTTATATGTTAGTAGTTTGCTTCCACAGCCGGAACATCTACCAGTATAAAAGATGCTTTTGAAGTAGCATGAAAAGAAATCATTTCCTGGTCTTCCAGCCTGATCTGGTCATTCTGCTCCAACTCTACACCATTAACTATAAGATTGCCATCCAGTACATAAATTAAACTTTTGCGAATCTTATAGGTCTGATAGTCCAAATCTTTGCCCTGACTGAAATTGCCGTAGTAAATAGTTGAATTGGAATTGATAAACACAACATCTTCCAGCACTTTCTGCCCGGTTACAAGTGGCACCAATTCATCTTTTGTATCCGTAAAGTCGATCTTCATGTGCTCGTAAGACGGTGCAAGACGGCGTTTATTAGGCAAAAACCATAGCTGCAACAAATGCACGTCTTTGTCAGATCTGTTTGCTTCCGAGTGTGTCATACCCGTACCGGAGGTCATTCGTTGCACCTCACCGGCACCTATTACCAGGTCGTTTCCTAAGTTATCGGTATGTGTAATTTCACCATCCAGCACAATTGTTACAATTTCCATTTCTGAATGCGGATGTGTAGGAAAACCGGAATCGGGGCTCACATAATCGTCATTAAAAACCCGGAGTGGGCCAAACTGTACGTTAGCAGGATCATAATAATCTGCGAAAGAGAAGAGGTAATTTGACCGGAGCCAATCTCCTGTTCTTGCTTCGTGGCGCTCGGAAGCTGTTATCTGTGTTATCATTGTGCTTCTATAAGTATAGGTTTGGCATACTACACACTAATTTATACTTGCTGTTAGCCTTTACGCATAATTGCAGATACTTGTTGAAAATGTATAATCTGGCAGGTACCTATAAACAAGTGCATAAAAAAATCCTGCACAGCGAACCGCACAGGATTTATACTTTATACTTAAGATATGCTTAGTCTACCTTCTTTAGTTTCTGCATTTCTTTCTGCAGATCTAAAACAATAGAAGAAAGCTTATCCAGTGAAAGATCAGCAATAGGGAACGTAGAACTAATATATGATTTAGCCTCCCAGATCTCCAGTATATCTTCTACATGAAGCTCATAAGGCGAGTATACCGGGTTATCTGAATGTAAACGCAGTACGGCTGCATCCTGTAACTTATTATAGATACGCTTGAAAACTACACCTTCTTTCTGGCTAACGATAATACAAGGAGTACCATCTTTTATAGTTTTCCAGTCTTCAATATAACGCCCGACAATAACGGTACCGGATGTAATTGGAAGCATGGAGTCGCCACTGATCTCAAAAGCACGGAATGTTCCGCTGTTACCCAACATTGGTAACCTGAAACGAGGCAATTCTTCTATAAACTCAGGATCAGCATATCCATTCAGGTATCCAGCGCTGGCTTTTAATGGAACCAGTTCAATGTTTTCTTTATCATCACCATCTACAGTTATAGCCAGCACGCGAAGTTTACCGTCTGTAGCTTTAGGTGTTGCCCCCACAGCAGGCGTATTTGCAAGATCTGTAGTTATAAGTTCATCAAGAGTGATGGAGAAAAGATGCGCAATATTAACAAGTGTACTTAATTTAGGCTCTGCTCTTCCCTCTTCGTAGGCTCCCACCAGCGATCTTTTTATATCAAGCTTTTCGGCAAGCTGCGCCTGGGTATATCCTGCTTTCTTTCGCAGGTATCTTAAGTTTGATGTTACCATATCTTCTAAGTGCCAATAATGTTAGCTCAAATTCTGCCATTCCACATACTATATGGATATGACATGTAAATATAAACATCACTTTGCTAAATTACTAACATTTTTAGCAAATTATTATTTTAGCATTTATTCTTGTTTGTAAATCCGAATGTCTTTCATAACACAAAATGAAATACATTTAAAGTACTATTTTATAAAATATTTTTAAATTTTAAAACCTTTTACAATTATAACTTTTTGAATTGTCACAAACTCCTTCCTATATTTACAGCAGGGTACAATATCATGTAAATGAATACATTGCACACAAAAATTAAGTTTAAAGAAAAACAGAAAGGCATTAAATATATTGCATTAAGTATATGTTCTGAGAACGCTTAACTTATTTAGTTATCTCACTACAACTACAAAGTACAACCTACTAACAATTGTGAGCTATTTTAAAATTGTTGTACCTCATATTGAACTAAATAAAGATTGTGGCGGTTACGCCCGAAAATCAGAAAGGTTACAAAAATAAAATTCAACTTATAGCCAAAATTTATCATGATGTCTAACAAGTTTAAGAAAGCCTTATCTCTGGCTGTTCTGGCTTCAGCTGTTACTTTAACCAGCTGCCAGAAAGAAGAACTGATGGAAGAGCAGTTCGATCAAACTATCACCTCTCAGGATCCGTTGAACGGTCAGCCAATTAAAGGCCAGTACATTGTGGTAATGAAAAAATCATCAAACGACCTAAGCGCAGTTCGTACTGGTGAAATGTCTGCAGGTGAGCGCGAAGGATTAAGAAGTGTTCGTCAGCGCATGCTTCGTAACCTGAATGTAGAGGCGTCTGCAGTGAAAGAAACTTTTGAAGGAACTATAAATGGTTTTGCAGCTAAACTTACTGAAGAGCAGCTAGCAGCTATTAAAAGTAATCCGGAAGTTGCCTATGTAGAGCAGGACAGAATTATTTCCTTAGGTAAACCTACAACAAGCGGTTCAGGTAAAGGCGGCAAAAAAACAACAACCTCTCCGGAGCCAGCTCCAGCCCCTACCGAACCTACCCCAACAGAACCTGCACCAACTGAGCCAGCTCCTACTGAGCCTACTCCGGTAGTTACTGAGCCTGCTCCAACTACTGGCACTTATACAACTATAACTCCTAAAACTGGTGAACTTGTGCCTTGGAACATCCAGCGTGTAGGTTATGGCGATGGCACTGGTAAAACAGTATGGATCATTGACTCAGGTATAGATACAGATCACCCTGACCTTACTGTAGACTTAAACAGAAGTGCTTCCTTTATCTATGGCATTACGTCTGTGGAAGATGGTTACGGACACGGTACTGTTGTGGCAGGTATCATTGCAGCTAAAAACAACGGTTCTGGTATGATCGGTGTTGCCTCTGGTGCTACCGTAGTTGCATTACGCGTATTTGATGATGCAGGCCAGGGTACAATGTCTCGTGCTATCTCTGCTGTAAACCATGTAATAAGTGTAGCGCAGCCCGGCGATGTTGTAAACATGAGCCTTGGTGGCGGTATTTCTTCTACGCTGGATAATGCAGTATTAACTGCAGCATCTAAAGGTATAAAGTTCGCTATTGCATCTGGTAACAGCGGCACAGACTGTATCAATAATTCTCCTGCACGCGTTAATGCAGCCGGAGTTTACACCGTAACAGCTATGGATCGTTATGATCGTTTCGGTACTTTCTCTAACTATGGTACACCAGTAGACTTTACTGCACCTGGCGTAAACGTAACCAGCACAGTAAGAAACGGAGGCATCAGCCACTACGAAACAGGTACTTCATTTGCTGCACCGCACGTAGCTGGTATACTTTTACTACAAGGCAAGGTTAACTCAAATGGCACTGTTACCGGCGACGTTGATGCTAACCCAGATGCCATTGCTGTAGTTCAGTAATCACATTACGTATAAATATAAAAGAGCCGGCTCTCTCAAAAGGGCCGGCTCTTTTATATTTATACTTTCTATTCTTACCCTAGCTGTTCTCTTTTAAAGATAGCTATAGATAATCTTATTTTATGGTATTCATATTGTTCGCCTAGGGCGTCATATAAATCCTTGAGTTTGGCATCAGCACCTAAACTTTCAATTGATTTGCATATAGCCAAATACTCCTTTTTATTTACAAACCGGTATAAATCAACTCCTTCGTAGCCTTGCTCGTAAAGCGTCGCTAAGTGAGAGTAGATAGTAACTGGGTTCAGCTTACGTTGCTGTGCTATCTGCTCAGGATTATTGCCATTCTTGAACGCTTCGTAAGTTACCAGATGCGTAGCGCCTTTTACTTTATTACCTTTCTCTTGCTCATCCGTTATGAAGTTGATTATCTCATTCACAAAATCATAACCATAGCGCTCATACTTTAAAGAACCTACACCAGAAATGGACAGCATGGCAATTCGGTTTGTCGGTTTTTCAGCAGCCATTTCCTGTAAGGTACTGTCACTAAAGATAACGTAAGGTGGCACGCCATGTTCATCAGCCATACGCTTCCGCAAGGCACGGAGTCGCTCAAATAGCGCATCCTGGATTACTTCTTTTTTAGGTCTGGCTTTCCTTACTTCTTCTACAGGCTGTTTAACTTCATCAAACTTCACGAGCTGCACTTTACGGCCTTCAAATAACACTTGCCTGCTTTGCTCTGTCAGTTTCAAAGTATAATTCTGATCATACGCTAGCTCCACGAGGCCTGCATTCAGCATCTGGTGCAGGTAGCGCTGCCAGTCCATCGTACCTATATCACGCCCTGCTCCGTAAGTTTTAATCCGGTCGTAGCCACCTTCCATTACCTGTGCATTTCGAGAGCCGCGCAACACATCTATCAGTAAGCCCATATTTACCTTCTCTTGCGTACGGGCTATGGCAGACAACGCTTTCTGCACTACAAGGGTACCATCAAAAGATGTGGGAGGATTTCGGCAGATATCACAGTTACCACAATCCTTAGACATGGTTTCGCCGAAGTACTGCAACAGTATCCGTCGACGACAAATGGTAGCTTCGGCATACTGCTGCATCCGGTCCAGTTTTACCAGTTGCAGTTCTGTTTGCTTCTCGTTACCTTCCATCAGCATATTGCGCATGCTCATTACATCAGCGTAACTATAAAACAGCAGCGCATCAGACTTAGCACCATCTCTTCCGGCACGACCAATCTCCTGGTAATATCCTTCAATATTTTTAGGCAGGTTATAGTGTATTACCCACCTTACATTCGATTTGTCGATTCCCATACCAAAGGCTACAGTAGCACACACGATCTGCACATCATCCTTCAGAAAATCTTCCTGTGCTTTTGCACGTTGCTGTGCATTCATGCCGGCATGGTAACAGGTTGCTTTAAAACCACTTCTCTTGAGCTTATCAGCAATTGCTTCTGTGCCCTTGCGGCTGAGGCAATAAATGATACCGGGTTGCTTATGGTGCTTATCCAGAAACTCTGTGATCTTATTAAAGCGATCCCGCCCAGGCTTCACCATCAGGTTTATATTTGGCCTGTCGAAAGATGAAATAAAAATCTGTGGATCGCGCAGGTAAAGCTGCTCCTGTATATCCTTTTGGGTAAGTTTGTCGGCAGTGGCGGTTAAGGCAACCATTGGAGTTTGTGAAAACTGCTGCTTTAGTATCTTAAGCTGCGTATACTCCGGTCTGAAATCATGTCCCCAGGCGGAGATACAGTGTGCTTCATCCACCGCAAATAATGAAACCTGCACCCTTTTCAGGAAAGAAAGGAAACCGGCAGAAAGTAATTTCTCAGGAGATACATATAGTAATTTCAGGTTACCGGCAAGGCAGGCATTCTCTACTTTGTACTGCTCTTCAGCTGACAACGAACTGTTCAGGAAGGCAGCATTAATTCCATTCTCCAGCAAGGCTTCTACTTGGTCTTTCATCAGGGCGATAAGCGGCGAAATAACCACGCACAAACCGGGCATTACCACAGCCGGCACCTGATAACATACCGATTTACCACCGCCTGTTGGCATAAGCACCACCACATCCTGACGCTTCAGGATACAGCTGATAATCTGCTCCTGCATCGGCCTGAAGTTGTCGTAGCCAAAGTATAATTTTAACGCCTCACGCGCTTCCCGTATCTCCATCATAACTATAAATCTGGCAGCATTTGTTACCTGCCGCACCTGCTTCTGCTTACCCAAAGATAAGACTATTTTAGCCACGGGAGTAGCCCCACTTACGCCTAAGTTTTATAACTAACTGAGTAGCACCCCGTAGGTTTATAGATAGCAACCAAAATAAAAACTATGAAATCTGAGAGAACAAACAACCTGGAACATGTTCTGATTAAATGTGTAACAGCCTGCGAAACCTGCGCTACCATGTGCCTGCAGGAAGATGATGTAAAAATGATGGCCCGCTGTATAATGCTGGACCGCGACTGCTCCGATATCTGTACTATAACGGCTCAATTTGTTGCCCGTAATTCAGAACATGCCAGGCACGTAATGAAGGAGTGTATTGAAATATGCCGTGCCTGTGAAGAAGAGTGCCGCAAGCATGACCATGACCATTGCCAGCATTGCGCCGACATCTGCCGTGAATGTGCCGATGCCTGCAGCCAATGGATGAACGGCTAAGAAAAAAGAAACGGGGCAGGAATACATCCTGCCCCGTTTCTTTTATTAGTCTTTCTATTTTAGAAGATCAGATTAAGTATCCAGGTAAGTATAGCTATAGCAATACCAAAAATTAGAGCGGTAAGGAAACCTGCAATGTTAATCCCGTCAACCAGGTAATCAGCCAGCAACACCATTCCTACATTTATCACGATCAGGAATAGACCTAGCGTCATAACGGTAATAGGTATAGTAAGAAAAGTCAATACCGGTTTTAGAAAAGTATTTAACAGCGCCAGTACAAACGCAAATACAAATGCCGTTAAAAAACTATCAGTTATAGTTACACCAGGGATGATGTAAGTGGCTATAATTACTGCAATACCAGTAATAAGCACTTTAATAAAAAATCCAGTCATGGTACGTAGAGTGAGTGTATAATTCTATATTGATATTCCTGCTACAATAACCTATACTTCAAGCTTGCCTTGCGACACTGCCATCCAGTTACATATCTTATAAAGCAAACGTGCACCTACGTTACCGTTCCACTCACTTTCTCCCGGGCCTACTTCATTCAGATCGCAGCCAATAATTTCGCGTCCTGATTTTACGAGTTGCTTGATCAGGTATACAGCTTCTTCAAACTCCAGACCACCCGGAACCGGTGTACCTGTACCAGGGCAAAGTTTAGGGTCGAGTGCATCTATGTCAAAGCTCAGGTATACTTTCTGTGGCAGTTGTGCAATGATCTTCTTACATTCCTTTTTCCAGCTGTCACCTGCGTAAAGATTCTCTTTCAGCACTGCATCATAGAACATGGTGATACGCCCGTTAGACTGCTCTGCCATTTCAGCTTCAGACTGAGCCAGGTCGCGAATACCTACCTGTACCAGTTTCTTAACCTGTGGCAACTGCAACGCATTGTACATGATAGAAGCATGCGAGTATTTGAAACCTTCGTAAGCAATACGCAGGTCAGCATGTGCATCCAGTTGAAGTATACCAAACTCTTCATGCTTTTCAGCCATCGCATGGATCAGACCTAACGGAGTGCTGTGGTCACCGCCAAGCACACATACCGATTTACCTTGTTCCATGTACCCCAGTGCTTTTTGTTTCAGCCACAGCAGCAGTTCCTCTCCTTTGGCAGTTACTTCAGCAGGTACATCTTCCAATTCAGCAGCATCCACTTCAGGTTCACCTTCTTCGAGCCATGTGATATATTTTTCGGCTTTTACACGCAGCTCATCACTTACCGCATGCCACTCTTCCGATATTTCTTCCATGGCTATGCCTACTTTCCAGGCATCTTTAATAGCAGGCTCAAATAAGTCAATTTGCGGAGAAGCATCCAGTATAGCCTGGGGACCATTGGCTGTACCTGCGCTATAAGATACAGTAACTTCCCAAGGCACAGGTATAATTACTACTTCAGCTTCATCCACGGTAAATGGCAAACCAAAAAGGCCTGCATTTACATCACCTACTCCATTCGGATCGAAGCTGGCAATTTTTTCGGCTTTGCTGTTAGGCTGTTGGTTCTGCGGAGTACTCATCTGTTACCTGACCTGGTTTAGCGTTTAAAAGTTCTTTAACAAAATTAGGAAGAGCAAAAGCAGCTCTGTGGATGTCTTCATTGTAGTATTTCAGCCCCTTTTCTAAAGAAAATGCAGCAGCAGCATTTGCATCAAAAGTAAGCGGATGTGCATTACCTTTAGAAGAATAAGAGAAGCTCCATGTGCCTGTTGGGTAGGTCGGGATAGCTGCCAGGTAGCAATGTACTTTCTCAGCACCAAATATCTGCTTATAAGTATCATAGATCTCAACAAATACGCCGCTGTTAAAGCGAGGAGATTCACTTTGTGTGATCATGATACCATCATTAGTCAGGCAACGGTATACTTCCTGATAAAAAGATGCAGTAAACAAACCCTCGCCCGGACCAACAGGGTCAGCAGAGTCAACTATGATCAGGTCGTACAGCTCGTCAGCGCATTCTTTAATATACTTGATACCATCTTCAACCAACAGGTTCAGGCGTGGGTTATCGAAAGCTACAGCTGTTTCTGGTAGGTGAAGTTTGCAGGCTTCAATTACAAGTTCATCAATTTCCACTAGAGTAACCTCTTCAAGTTGCTCATAACGCAGTAGTTCACGTACAGTACCACCATCGCCGCCACCAATTACAAGTGCACGTTTTGCTTTCGGGTTACTGAACATTGGCACGTGCGTGATCATCTCATGGTACACGTACTCATCTTTCTGCGTGCACATTACCATACCATCTAGCGTAAGCAGGTTGCCGTATGCCAGTGTTTCATATACTTCCACGCGCTGGTAAGGCGAGTCTTTTTTGTAGAGCTGGTTGCCAGTGTGCTTCAGTGAAAGGGCAATATTTTCATCACGCTCTGTAAACCACACATCACGGGTAATGGTACCCAGTTTCTCCTGTGGCTGTGGCGACACATCTCTCAATGATTCCAGGTTAAAATCCATACGCTTCAACAGGTCCAGCTGCCCACGACGGCACTCCATCGCAGAACCATGACTTGCCTCAAAAGCATCTTTCAGGTAGTTATAAGATACCCAAGGGTCAACAGAATCGCCGCAGGTAAAAAGGTCTACAGCTGCGTAGCCATACTCAGGCCAGGTATGAATCGCCAGGTGACTTTCCTGAATCACCACCACACCCGATACACCATAAGGCGAAAAGTGGTGAAATGTACTGTTTATTACAGTGGCTCCAGCTGTTTCAGCTGCAGCTACCATACTGTTCTCGATATGAACTACGTCGTTCATCAGTTCAGGAGAGCAGTTGTAAAATTCTACCAGGATGTGTCTTCCTAATGCGTTCATTAATTGGGTATGATATTGTGAAAATCTAATGTTCAGGCAAAAAAACGAAAACTATGGCTATAATCAAAAGTATACTATACAGCTTAGCATATACTTTACTGACATGCAATAAGTTATAAATCAGGAAATATCAAGAAGAAGAACAAACAGCTTTAAAAGCACCTGATTATGATGAGATTGACAAGTATAAATGAAAAAAGCTTAAACCATAGTTTAAGCTTTGGGATAGCATGTATATACGGTAAATAAGCTGCTACTAAGTAAATCTATACTTGCAACTCTGGTAAGGCAAGTATAAATGCTAGCTAAAGCAGCTGGTATAACGGGTATGTAAATAATGCTTTATTGAGCAGTGCTTTATTAAGCTTTTTTATCAAGGTCGAAGGTGCGGATTATTTCCAGTATTTTAAGGAACGTGCTGGTATCAAAAAACAACAGCAAAGGCAACTCTACACTTTTATAGTTATGCGTAAACTTGGTGATAACTGTAAAAACCAATGGTTGGAATAACGGATGCTGCACCAGAATATCTTTCAGAGAATCAGCAATATGGCTTTTAGGAGCTTTAGGCGGCGAACCATAAATGTTAGCTTTCAGGATATTAGCTAATTGAGTAACCAGTGCACCAGTTATAATATTGCTTATCTCCAGTAGCAACGACTCCTGCATGGCACTCACTTCACCTTTCTGTACCTCTATCATACCAAGGCAAACTTCTGATAAACGGGCAATATGGTTATCAGAAAAGAGCATTAATGTAGCACCATTAAAGTCCCCTTTTATATCTGACTGGATGATAAAGTGGGTGCTCTCATATTTTGAAACCAGCTTTAGAAGTTCCTTTACCTCTATCAGCTGAATATCCGGCACTTTAAGTAATACTTTATCTTTAGCAATGGCTGCAAAAGAATCTGCTGCACGTGCCAGCCCGATATTAAGGATCTCCTTAATTATATCGCGTTCAAGTTCAGTTACGTGAGGTTCCGTAATGTTTGTCATGCTAATTAAATTTTTACTCTCCAGCTAATACCTGCCTTCTGCTCACAAAGTACCGCGTTACCGCAGGCACATCCAGCACCAGGCAAACTTTACCAGAACCAAGTAATGTTACACCGCCATACAAATCAACAGCATCTAGGGGCTTGCTCAGTGGTTTAACCACTATGTCCTGCTGCCTGTATAGTTTATCTACAATTAAACCAAGTTTCCTGTTGTTGTAAGATACAATAATAATATTCTGCACCATGCCGTTTAACCGGGTCTTGTCACCCAGGTTCATGTCCTGCTCATTTACGTTCAGGAGCTCATGCAGGTAAACAACTGTTATTGTCTCACCTAAAATATCCGCTACCAATACACCACCTACTTCGTGCAGTTCATCTACTTCCAGGGCCACCACCTGTTCGGTATGTATAAGCGGAATCGCATAAAATATTTTGTCTACTTCAAAAAGAAGAGCACCTTTTACCGCTATCGAAGTTGGTAGCTGAAGTGTAAAGGTGGTACCTTTTCCCTTTACAGATTCTATCCTGATTCTGCCGCCAATAGAATCTACCGCATTTTTTACTACATCGAGACCAACCCCTCTGCCAGAAAATTCGGTTACTTCTTTAGCTAACGAGAAACCAGGTTCAAACAAATAAGAAAGTGCTTCAGTATCTGAAAGGTGCTCTACAGTACTGGCCGGTAACATATGTCTGTCTACAATGGCTTTGCGTACCTGTAGCAGGTCTATACCTTTTCCATCATCTGTTAGCTGAATAATTACGTTTTCACGGTCGTTACGAGCTATCAGAGATAAATTTCCCTGGCGTGGCTTATTCTTTTTAATTCGGTTCTCTGGTTTTTCTATACCATGGGTAATGGCGTTACGAACCAGATGTAACAACGAGTCTGTGATGATCTGAAGTATATTCCTGTCGATTTGAATATCGTGGCCAGCTAGAGTTAGATCAACAGTCTTATTCTCGGCTGTGGCAATATCACGAACAATTCTTGGGAATTTATTGAAAAGTGAGCCTATACTTACCAGGCGCGCATCCATGATGCTGTACTGCAGATCTTCCGTAATTCGGTTCAGGTGAGAACTTACGTTTTTAAGCTCATCATTTTCCAGTTCACGGCTGATGGATACAATACGGTCGCGGTCAATTACCAGCTCCCCTACCAGGTTAAGCAAATGGTCCAGCTTTTTAATCTGGATATAAACCAGCTCAGACAGAGACAGGTTTTTTGAAGTGTTGTATCGTTGAACTTTAGCTAGCTCGATTGTACTATCCGAGAGGTTGTCAACTATAATGTCGAGGTTACGGAGCAGTACCGGATCAGGATCGCCATAGTTCTCATTATCGATGTTATGGATCAACTCACCCAGTAAGTCTATACCTTCAAACAAAACAGTTACCACTTCATCGCTGAAGCTGAGCTCTTTGTTACGGATAAGGCTGAAAGCTGTCTCTAATTTGTGTGATACATCGGAGATCTTCAGGTACCCGATAGCTTTTGCGTTAGCTTTCAGGTTATGGAGTAAACGGAATATCTCCGCCAGGATCTGATCATCCTGCGGTCGTTTTTCCAGATCGCTGATATGCCTGTTAAGAGCATCAAAATACTCCAGCGCCTCTGCAATAAATATTTCTTTATATTCCTGTTCTCTCGATTTCATATCGTGTCGCCGGCAACGCCGACGGTGTTTTGACTTGCCACATAACTGTTTATGAAATGTGGTATTTCAGATAGTGGCAAAACATGTTGCGTTACACCACTTTCTATTACAGACTTAGCCATTCCAAAAATATCTGAAGAAGCTTCATCCTGGGCAATAACCAATCCGCCCCTTTTATAAATGGTTGTGGCACCAGCAGTACCATCCTTTCCCATTCCGGTTAATATTACACCAAGCACCCTTTTCACATTACTGTTCGCTACCGACTGCATCAACAGGTCAATAGAGGGCTGGTCAAAATTTTCAGCAACGTCATCCGAAAAACTGATCTTATAACCTTCAGTATTCCCGATGATTGACTGTATTTCCATGTTCCGCCCGCCTGGCGCAACTATCAATTTATTGGGTTTTAGTATCGCACCTTGTCTGCCTTCACGCACTTTTAGCCTTGTATGGTTTTGTAAGCGCTCAGCCAAAGACTTTGTAAAACCAGAAGGCAAATGCACTGCTACCAATACAGCTGCATTCAGGTCATTATCTAACTGCTTTACTATAAACTCAATGGCCTTTGTACCACCTGTAGATGCACCTATAACTATAACTGTATCTACCAGAGGCTTTGGTGTTATAGTTTCGGCAGACAAATTTTCTACCTGATCCTTCAGTTGAGCCAGTCTGCGGTGCACGTCCCAATTTATTGTTTGCCTTACTGCCCTGATTTTAAAAGCAAGTTCAGCGGCTATACTTCTGTAATCCGGGAAACGCTTTTGTTCGGGTTTCAGTACAATGGCATAAACGCCTAGTGCTGTTACTTCCTGTACAAATTCCAGTGTTAGCTGCTCACGTTTTACAAGCAAAACAATTGGTGTAGGTGCTTCACTGAAAATGCGCTTCAAAGTAAAAAAACTTTTATTCTGAGGCAGATCACAGTTAACAAGTACTACGTGCGGCTCATTTTCCTTCAGAGTTTTAAGTAATTCGTCACCGTCTTTTGCAAAACCAGCAACAAAAATATCTTTCTCCTCATTCAGGGTCGACTCCAGCACCAGCCGGGTATGACTCGACTGGGCTGCAATCAATACTCTAATCTCTTTTGCTGAATGCAGCATAAATTGTAAAAGGACCTAAGCAGCTAAAAGAATTTATTCTTCTTTCAGTGCCTGGCTAACTACTTCTAAAACTTTTTCTTCAGAGAACGGCTTCACAATGTAAGAAAGAGCACCATATTCCAGCGCTTCATTCACGATCACTTCCTGACCTACGGCACTAACTATAACAACTTTCATGTCCGGCTGATCAGCTTTTATGCCTTTCAGTACATCCAGACCAGTATTATCCGGCAAAATAACATCCAGTGTAACCAGATCAGGTTTTGTTTCCTTTGCCAGTTCCAGGGCTGTTTGTCCGTTTGGTGCTTCGCCTACAATTTCGTAGCCTGCGTCCGTCAGCATGTTCTTTAACATGGTGCGCATGTAGAAAGAATCATCTACAATTAATATTCTCTTCATAATTTCTGTAGTTGCTTATGTCTTAGTTTGATAACTGCTTCACTTCGTCACTGGAAAGTATCTTATACATGTCCAGCACAATAATCAACCGGTTATCTACTTTCGCTATACCTTCAATATAATTTTCCTGCACGGCTATATCCTGCAGGAAAGAAGGTGTTTTATCAATTTTTGAAACGGCTAAGTTAAGTGACTGTGGTACTTCCTTCACTACCACACCAATGCTGTAATCTTTAGCTTCAATCACTAAAGTATAAGTAACATTGCTGTCAGTAGCTGAATTATCCGGACGTATACCAAAACGCTCTTCCAGATCCATGATGGCTATAATATCACCCCGGATGTTGGCTACCCCTTTCACAAAGTCAGGTGTGCGGGGCATGTGCGTTATACTTGGCGTTACAGTAACTTCCTTAACCTGCTCTATTTTAATGCCATAAAATTCTGCTCCAAGCTTAAAAACGATCAGATGCAGCAGCGGCTCATTTACATTTACCTTCGCTGCTTCTTCCGTTTCTTTGCCGTTAACAGCAATAGCATCTTGTGCAGGCACTGCATTATCCAGTGCCTTCTCTTTTTTAGTCGGCATAATTGGTTTAATTGCTGTTACCTAATCTGTTACTTCTGCCTGTAATCTGTGTTCTCGCAGCAGTACGCTTCATCGAACCATTATTATTGGCAGGTATAGAAGTCATACGCTTTGGTTTGTTATGGTTAAAGATGATGTTACCATCTATCAGCTTGAA
The DNA here is from genome assembly GCF_023630255.1 of Pontibacter deserti. NCBI lineage: Bacteria > Pseudomonadati > Bacteroidota > Cytophagia > Cytophagales > Hymenobacteraceae > Pontibacter > Pontibacter deserti. The sequence goes on from NZ_JALPRS010000001.1 coordinate 1,383,716, forward strand.
GGCAGAGATACTGATCTGCAGATCGGCTGCAATGTCGTTCAGGTTCTGAGACGATGAAGTAAGTTCCTGCATCGAAGTTGAAAGCTGCTTGGCTGTACTTGCTACCTGCTGTGTACCAGAGGCTGTCTGTTCAGCAATTGCTACCACTTCTTCCACATACTTCACTACGTCTCCGATGGATGATTTCTGAACTTCCGTAGCCGTTAAGATATCCTGTGCAGTACGAAGCGTTTCACCACTTGATGCAGCAATATTTTTAAAGGCGCTGGATGCTTCAAATGTTGCATTCTTTCCTTTTAATACGCGGCCTTCCATGGTCGAGATCGCTGTTGCAGCAGAGGCTGTATCTTTCTTCACGTCTTCTACCAGTGTAGCAATCTCACTTGCAGACTTACGTGAACCTTCCGCCAGCTTTCTGATCTCTTCAGCTACCACCGCAAAACCACGTCCTGCTTCACCTGCTCTGGCCGCCTCAATGGCAGCGTTAAGTGCAAGTAGGTTAGTTTGTGCGGCAATGTCTGTGATCACACCAAGTGACTTTGATATCTCCTGAGAACGAGTACTTAATACTTCAATCGTTTTAGCAGTAAGCGCCGCAGAGCTTGAAATCTCTTCCATGTTCTTCACCACTTCCGCAACTGTCTTTAGACCAATCTGAGAGCTTTCCTCACCAAGTAATGCTGTTTTGTTCACTACTTCGGCACGGTTGGCAGTCTCTTTAGTACCTTTCATGATCTCTTCGATCAGTTTAAAGGCCTGGTCTGTTTTTAACGCTTGGTTCTGTGCACCTTCTGCCATTTGCTGCATTGCTAAGGCCACATCCAGTGTCACTTTGTTCATGTCCAGACCTTTGGTAGCCATTTCTTCAGAAGAAGAACCTACTACTAAAGATGAGTCGTTGATTTCACCTAGTAACGCATTCAGGTTATCAACCGCCAGGTTAAGCGCATTCGCCATATCCTGGATATCACCGGCAGTCTGTATCTCAGCTTTCTGAGTCAAATCACCTTCAGAGATCGCACGTACTACACGAGATACTTCCAGTACCGGCGTTACGATTGATTCTAACAGGTCATTTAGTGTATCAACAAGCTCTTTCCAGCTGCCACCCACACCAAGTACAGTTGCACGCTCAGTAAGTTTACCTTCCACACCCGCAACTCTTGCCACACGAGATACCTCACCGGCTAGTCTGTTCAGGTCAACCACCATGGTATTGATTGTTTCAGCTAGTTCTGCAACTTCACCACGGGCTTCTAAGCTTAATTTCTGGGTTAGGTCACCTTTTGATACTGCTGTTACTACTTTTACGATGCCTCGTACCTGTGTTGTAAGGTTAGAAGCCATGGTATTCACATTGTCGGTAAGATCTTTCCAGGTACCGGCAACACCAATAACTCTCGCCTGGCCTCCTAGTTTACCTTCTGTACCTACTTCACGTGCCACACGAGTTACCTCACTGGCAAATGAACCAAGCTGATCCACCATTATATTGATCACGTCTTTGATCTGCAGGATCTCTCCACGCACATCCACCGTGATTTTCTGAGTTAAGTCGCCACTTGCAATAGCAGTTGCCACTTTAGATACGTCACGTAACTGAACAGTAAGGTTACCGGCCATCGCATTTACGTTATCTGTCAGTTCTTTCCAGGTTCCGCCTACGTTTGGCACTACTGCCTGACCACCCAGTTTACCTTCTGTACCTACTTCAAGCGCTACACGGGTTACCTCACCGGCAAATATGTTCAGGGAATCTACCATCTGGTTGATGTTCTCTTTAAGTAAGAGCATCTCCCCTTTTACATCCACCGTAATTTTTTGAGTTAAGTCACCTTTCGCAACCGCTGTAGATACGTTGGCAATGTCACGCACCTGCTGGGTAAGGTTGGCAGCCATGGTGTTCACATGGTCAGTTAAGTCTTTCCAAACACCAGCCACGTTAGGTACTATAGCCTGTCCGCCTAGTTTACCTTCCGTACCCACTTCACGAGCCACGCGGGTTACCTCATCTGCGAAGATGTTCAGCGAGTCCACCATCTGGTTAAGGTTACCTTTCAGGTCAGCAAGCTCGCCTTTTACATTAACTGTGATCTTCTGGCTCAGGTCACCTTTTGCCACCGCAGTCGCAACATTTGCAATGTCACGCACCTGGCTTGTAAGGTTTGAAGCCATGTAGTTTACGTTGTCGGTAAGGTCTTTCCATACACCACCAACGTTCGGTACATTTGCTTGGCCACCCAGTATACCTTCAGTGCCTACCTCACGTGCCACACGCGATACTTCCGCGCCAAACACATTCAGTCGGTCCACCATTTCATTCAATATATCCTTCAGGTCACCCAGCTCACCTTTCACATCCACAGAAACTTTCTGAGTTAAGTCACCTTTCGCAACCGCGGTTGCTACGTTGGCGATATCTCGTACCTGAAGTGTTAAGTTAGAAGCCATCAGGTTTACATTCTCTGTAAGCTCCTTCCAGGTTCCTTCTACTTTCGGCACATTTGCCTGGCCACCCAGTTTTCCTTCTGTACCTACTTCTCTCGCCACACGAGTTACCTCACCAGCGAAAATGTTCAGGGAATCCACCATCTGGTTGATGTTCTCTTTCAGGTCGGCCATCTCACCTTTCACGTTTACCGTGATCTTCTGAGTTAAGTCGCCTTTTGCAACCGCTGTAGATACGTTGGCAATGTCACGCACCTGAGAAGTCAGGTTGCTGGCCATTGTGTTCACGTTATCAGTCAGTTCTTTCCATACACCACCTACATTAGGCACTTTGGCTTGTCCGCCCAGTTTACCTTCTGTACCCACTTCACGTGCCACACGGGTTACCTCGTCTGCGAAGATGTTCAGTGAGTCCACCATCTGGTTCATGTTGTCCTTCAGCTGGGCAAATTCACCGCGAACATCCACCGAAATTTTCTGAGCAAGGTTACCTTTTGCCACGGCAGTTGCCACGTTCGAGATATCTCGTACCTGCAAGGTCAGGTTGGCAGCCATGGTATTCACATTATCGGTAAGGTCTTTCCATACACCGGCTACGTTTGGTACCGAAGCCTGGCCTCCTAGTTTACCTTCTGTACCCACTTCAAGTGCCACACGGGTTACCTCACCGGCGAACAGGTTCAGGTTATCGATGGTACGGTTTATAGTTTCGGCCATCACCTTAAAGTCACCTGATACCGGGATCTGGAATGTTTCATCCAGGTTACCGCGCGAGATGTTTTTAAGTACTTTACCTACTTCTAGTACCGGTACCGCAATCGAATCCACAAGACCGTTGATGTTGTTGATCATGTCCTTCCAGAAACCGGAAGCGTTCTCAGCAGAAGCACGGGCTTTCAGGTTACCCTCCACACCGGCTACTTTCGAGATACGTGACACCTCGCCACCCACACCACCGATCATTTCCACCATCGAGTTGTAAGCTTCTGCTATCTCGGCAAAAATGTCGTTATTCTGTTTGGTAAGTCGAACTGAGATATCACCTTTTTTAAAGGCATCCAGCGCGTATAGTACCTTATAAAGCTGTTCGTTAATATAGTCAGGGCTCTGCAGCAATTTTTCATCAGTGATTCTGATGTCTCCACCGTTAGAACCATTGATAGGTTTTTTGGTTGGAGTGGCAGGTTTTTCAGCCGGCGCTCCATCAACTGCTATAGTTGCGCCCGGAGCATCAGCTATTGCTGTAGAAGTAGCTTTTTTGTTACCGTTCCCTTCTTTAGGAACAGGAGTTTTAGCTGTACTGCCTTCCACATCACTGATGAGCTTGTCTTTGCTCAACTTCAAGTTTTTACCTAAGGCCATATGTGTTTAGTTGAATTGCTTTTTGAATTGTACTGAAAAGGCCAAAATCTCCTTTTCTTACTCCCTTATAAAAAGAGCAATTTATGCAACGCAAATTAATCAAATTTAATGGTTTGTTCAAATTTGGTAAATGATAGTATTTACCTTGTAATAAATTCCTCCGCAAGAGCCATATAATCTTTTGCACCTTTCGATGCAGCATCATATTCCATTATACTTCGCCCAAACGAAGGTGCTTCGGCAAGTTTAACATTAAGGCGTATGCTTTGTTTAAAAATATGCTCCTTTACGTTCTGCTGCAGATATTCTAATACTTCCTGACTCAGCTTTCTGCGCACATCAAACATCACCACTACGATACCTTTTATTTTAAGTTTCGGATTGAACGCTTTTTTTATTTTTTCTACTGTATTCAGTATCTGATCGAGCCCCTGTAAAGTGAGCACTTCCATTTGTAGTGGGATCAGAACTTCGTCGGAAGCAGTTAGTGCATTAAGTGTTAGCACTGATAAAGAAGGCGGACAATCTATAAGTATGTAGTCAAACCCTTTCAGATCTTTCAGCATCGTTTGCAGAAACTTCTCGCGTTCCGGTTGCGACACAAGCGATATCTCAATATCTACCAGTTCGTTAGAACCAGGCGCGATCCAAAGACCATCTTTTTCAACCAGCACATCCTGCAAACTGGTATTACCCAGGAATGCATCAGCTAAAGTTGCCTTAGGTTCTGTAACAGCAAGCGAGTAAGATAGATTCCCTTGCGGATCTAAATCTAATAATAAAACACGTTTGCCTAATTTACTTAAAGCACTCCCTAAATTTATTGTGGTGGTGGTTTTACCTGTACCGCCTTTCTGATTGATGACGGCTACTGTGGTTGTTGCCATTTTATAGTTGCGTTGATGTAAGGTCAGTTATTTAACTGCAGCCACTAAACTAAGTATAAAAACAACCTAAGACAAAAAGATTGTATTTAAACACTTTGTTGCAGGTTCATCTTTTCCAGTTCACCTGTTCTTACATAGATATCCTGCCATTGCTCCAGATCAAGTGCAACAGCAGCTACCTGCGCAGGCACCAGGTAGGGTAAACTCCTGTTTACCAGATTTCTGAGTAGTTGTGTAAGTGCAGGGTTATGAGATACAAGTACAATTTTTTTTACATGTGCAGGCAACTGGCTTATACTTTTAAGCAGCTGTGCTTCTTTAGGGTTATAAATTTCCGGATCGTAGGTAATATTGTCCTGCTCAAAGTATAAACGACTGGCTACAATACGGGCAGTGTCGCTGGCGCGCTTTGCGGGGCTGGCCAAAATAGCATCTGCTTTCTGGTAGTATTCTCTAATCCATTTGCCCAATTCGTGAGCCTGCCGTATACCTTCAGGAGTAAGCTCCCGCTCAAAATCTGGCTGCAGCGGATAAGGATCAAAAGTTTCTGCGTGGCGGCAGATCAGTAAATGTCGTTGCATAAGTTTTGCAGATATAGCCGTATAGTTGCTAAAAGGTATAAAACTGTTTGCTATAGCAGGGTAATTTAAGCACTATTAAACCTATGTTATATGGTAGAGGTTGTATTTGTAAGAAAAAAAATATGAACTTTGGGCAAAATAGAGCCTGAAAGGTTTTAAAAATAGAGGATGATAAAAAATTTAGTCATAGTTGAGTCGCCTGCAAAGGCCAAAACGATCGAAGGGTATTTAGGGAAGGATTTCGTAGTTAAGTCGAGTTTCGGCCACGTGCGCGACCTGCCTAAAGACAACAATGCTATCGATATAGAAAATGGGTTTAAGCCAACCTACGTTATCAGCAGCGATAAGAAAGATGTGGTGGCGCAACTCCGTAAACTGGCAAAAGAAGCAGAAACTGTATGGCTCGCATCCGATGATGACCGCGAAGGAGAAGCTATATCGTGGCACCTGACAGAGGCCCTAAACCTGAATGATGCTAAAACCCGTCGCATCGTTTTCAGGGAAATCACAAAAAATGCGATACTTAACGCGATCAGTTCCCCGAGAAGTATAGACATGGACCTGGTAAACGCACAGCAGGCACGCCGTATACTTGACCGCCTGGTAGGTTTTGAACTGTCTCCGGTACTCTGGAAAAAGATTAAAACCGGTTTGTCAGCTGGTCGTGTACAGTCTGTAGCAGTGCGTTTAGTGGTAGAGCGCGAACGTGAGATAGAGAAATTTAAAGCTGAAGCATCTTTCAGAATTACGGCATCTTTTGATGTACAGGGTAAAACACTGGAAGCTGAACTACCTACCAAGTATAAAACGGAAGAAGAAGCTCAGGCCTTTTTAGAAAAGTGCATTGGAGCAGCTTATACGATAGAGAACCTGGAGAAAAAGCCGCTGAAGCGTAGCCCGGCTCCACCGTTCACAACATCTACGTTGCAGCAGGAAGCCAGCCGTAAACTATACTTCTCAGTGGCCCAAACCATGTCGGTTGCACAGAAGCTGTATGAGTCTGGTAAGATTTCCTATATGCGTACCGACTCTGTGAATCTGTCTGAGGAAGCTATTCAGGGAGCATCCAGCGCAATACAGAATTCTTTTGGAGAGAAGTTTGTAAAAACCCGCCGGTTCAAAACAAAGTCATCAGGAGCTCAGGAAGCACACGAAGCCATCCGTCCAACTGATTTCTCTCAGATGAACGTGAGCAACGACCGCAACGAACAACGCCTGTACGAACTTATCTGGAAGCGTGCTATTGCATCGCAAATGGCAGATGCTGAAATTGAGAAGACAACAGCAACTATAGGCATTTCTACGCAACCAGAAAAACTGGTTGCTACAGGAGAGGTGATCAAGTTTGAGGGCTTCCTTAAAGTATACATCGAATCAAAAGATGATGATGAAGGTGCTGACGATGACGTAAAAGGCATGCTGCCTCCGCTTTCTATTGGTCAGACTATAGACCTGCGCCAGATGCTGGCTACACAGCGTTACAGCCGTCCTGCAGCCCGCTATACCGAAGCCAGCCTTGTGAAGAAACTGGAGGAAATGGGTATAGGCCGTCCGTCAACTTACGCACCAACTATATCTACCATTCAGAAAAGAGGTTATGTAGAGAAAGACAGCCGTGAAGGAAAAGAAAGACCTTACCGCGTGCTGACTTTACAGAAAGATCAGATCAGTTCTCAAACCAAAACCGAGATGACCGGTGCGGAAAAGGCCAAGCTTTTCCCGACGGATATGGCTATGGTGGTGAATGACTTCCTGGTGGAGCATTTCCCGAGTGTGATTGACTACTCATTTACAGCCAAAGTGGAAGCTGAATTTGACGAAATTGCGCAGGGCCATGAAGAATGGAAATCAATGCTGGATAAGTTCTATGGTAAATTCCATGAACGTATCGAGTCGAGTGAAAATATAGATCGTGCAGCTGTGTCCGGTGCCAGAGAACTAGGCACGGACCCGAATACCGGCAAGAAGTTAATAGCTAAACTTGGCCGTTTTGGCCCTTATGTGCAGTTAGGCGAAGAAGATCCGGAAAGTGGGGAAAAACCTGTTTATGCCAGTTTACGCAAAGGCCAGTTCCTGGAAAGTATAACCCTGGAAGATGCACTGGAACTGTTTAAACTGCCACGTGTGGTTGGAGTGTATGAAGACAAAGAAATGAAAGCCGCTATTGGCCGATTTGGTCCTTACATCAGCCACAACAGCAAATTTTACTCACTGCCAAAAGGAATGGATCCGCTGTATGTTACTCCTGAAGAAGCCATTGAACTGATTGAACAGAAACGTAAAGCCGAAGCTGAAAAACTGATCAAATCGTTTGATGAGAATCCGGATGTGCAGGTGCTGAACGGCCGCTACGGACCTTACATTGTGGTAGGTAAAAAGAACGTGAAGATTCCGAAAGGCAAAGAGCCTAAAGATCTGACACTACAGGAATGCCTGGATCTTGCTGAGGCTACGCCGGAGAAAAAAGGCAAAGGCGGATTTAAGAAAAAGACAGAAACAGCAACTGCAGAAAAAAAGCCAGCTACTAAAAAGGCTCCGGCAAAGAAAGCTGCAACTAAGACAAAAGCAGCAGCAAAGCCTAAAGCGACTGCTAAATCCAAAGCAAAGTAACTTTTATATTTAAATATGTAAAAGGGCAGCAAGTTTATACTTGTTGCCCTTTTGTTTTATAGTTTTACCTGTTATCCCAAGCGCAGCCGAGGGATCTTATATGTCCTATAGTTAAGGTTTATACTTATTCAGACCAGGCTATACTTTCAAATCGCCTGTTATCCTGGGAGCTTTACTAACCTACAGTTCTATAGTTGACTTTGGTGCCCTCACGGCCGGGAGGCCTCGTCTTTGGGCATCGCGCTGCTGATTTGAAGCTGCCTCCGCTCTGCTACGGCTGCCTTCGGCACCGCAACAAATCAAAGGCGCTCAACACAAAGACTGTGATCTTTCGATAGCTGATGCTATAGTTGATTTGAAATGCTATAGTTGTATAGCTTTATCGTGGTAATAATTCCGTAGGGACAGGTCGCGACCTGTCCGCTCACAGGCTGTAACTATAAAACTATACTTCTAACTATAGCAATAGCAGAAACTATCCCCTCTAGGGGATTATAGGGGTGTAAATGCTGTAGCTATGAAGCAATAGCTTGTGAATTTTGGGTGAGGTAAAAACTTCCCGCCTTAGACAAGGAGGGGTTGGGGGTGGTTAGACCACAGCAGCTATAAAACTATATCTTTTCCAGCCACTCTTCCACCTGCTGTACATTAACACTATAATTTTCTGACGTATCACCGGTTGTTCCTACTATACTTGCATATTCAAACCTTATCCCTTTACACAACAAGAAATAATGCGTCTTAACCAAATTGGCTGGGTGGAACTCAAGAACTTTACTATCCTCTGAAAAAAGTAGGTTTGTAAGGCCGGCACCGTGTGGGGCTATCACGGCTTCAGAGTTATAAAATAAATTTACCTGCTCCCGGTAACTTAACTCCTCTGCCCAAACAACTTCAAAATTATACCTGGCAAGCAGCGGCAACAAGTCCTGCTCATTCAGCAGTCGGCGTGTTTTGGCCCTGCTCCTGCTGATGTAGACTCTCCTTTTAACTTGCGCTGGTTGTATCTTATACCCTTCCCAAATTTTCGTTCTTAACCACTGGCTTACCGGCAAAGGCAGATACCCGCTCTGTGGATTAGATAGGAACGAAGGAAGTATAAACTGCTCTACCTGCCATTTCTCGTGCTTGCTAATGTAGACCACCTTTACATTTGGGTGCTCACGAAGTATAAATTCAAGTGTTTCGCGCTGATAAGCAGGCAGTTCACGGCGCATGATGATATTGATCGGCTCCTGAACCTGTTGCAGCAGAAAGTATAAACGTGGCAGGCAATCGAAAAACCAGTGGTAATTATTGTTTGCTGCCCATGGCAGATGCAAAATAGAAGTATACAGCCCTTTCCTAGACTTTGGTAGCATTAATGCAGGTGTTTTGTAGGCACTGGATTTAGATAAGCGGCTCACATCAAACACTGATTCCACCACCACTTTTCCATCCTGCACAACAGCCCCTGAATTACCTAAGAACATCACATCCCGAAGGTTAACTATAAACTGAGGTTTAATCCGGTACCCTAAGGTGTAATCCAGGCTATAGTTAAAACTTGACGCCGATTGCTCCAGAAAGGCTTGTTCCTGCTCATCAAAGTATAAAACCTGGGTTGGCGCCACCACTTTTTTAGAAGCATGATGCAGCACCGAAGTATAGCGGAAATAATAACTGGCAGTATGAAGTATCCGGAAGAGTGCCTTTTTCAGCATAGAGCAAAAGTATAGCCCGAAAGATACAACTTAAAGTTAAAAAGTTTGAAAGTGGTGGCGTCTGGTTTCATTTGTAGCAGTTCAACAATTTAACCATATAGCAATTCAACAATCAAAGATTAAATATTTAACTTGCAGCAAAATATTGGCTGTAGTTTGCCACACCCATAAAAGCATAAATTTAAAGCATGGCTTTAGACCTGAATCATAAGTCTATATTGGTAACGGGCGGTACGGGCTCGTTTGGTAAAAAATTTGTGGAAATGGTGTTTGCACGGTTTCCGGATGTGAAGCGCCTTGTAATCTACTCCCGCGACGAGCTGAAACAGTTCGAAATGTCGCAGACTTTTCCGCACAGCAAGTATAACGCTATTCGCTATTTTATTGGCGATGTACGCGATGGAGAGCGTTTCAAGCGCGCCTGCGAAGGAATCGACATTATAGTGCATGCCGCTGCCATGAAGCAGGTACCTGCGGCCGAGTATAACCCGATGGAGTGCATCAAAACCAACGTGTTAGGCGCAGAAAATATCATAAATGCAGCTTTGGATAGTGGCGTGAAAGATGTGGTTGCGCTGTCTACGGATAAAGCAGCTGCCCCGATAAACCTGTACGGCGCTACCAAACTATGTTCTGATAAACTTTTTGTAGCAGCCAACAACATGAAAGGCAAACGCGACATCAAGTTTTCGGTGGTGCGCTATGGTAACGTAATCGGCTCCCGTGGCTCGGTGGTGCCTTTCTTTTTGAAGAAACGCGAAGAAGGTGTGCTGCCTATCACCCACCAGGACATGACCAGGTTCAACATCTCGTTGGAAGAAGGCGTGGAAATGGTGTTTCATGCGCTGGAAAAACACTGGGGTGGCGAGATTTTCGTACCCAAAATACCATCTTATGTGATCACGGAACTGGCCAAAGCGATAGGGCCGGATTGTAAACAGGAGATCGTTGGTATTCGTCCGGGAGAGAAACTGCACGAAGAGATGATCACCGAAACTGACTCGCTGAACACCGTGGAGCTGGACAAATATTACGTTATACTTCCATCTACGCCAACCTGGACAACTGAATCTTTCCTGAAGGAATTTAATGGTAAAATGGTACCGCTTGGCTTTAAGTATAACTCGGGAACCAACGATGAATGGCTATCAGCAGAGCAACTGCGCGACCAGATCCGCCAGCACGTAGACCCGAATTTTACGGTTTAGTAAGACAACAGACACAAGTATTAAGATACAAGATTTCAGACTCGTGACTCAGCACTCAGAACTCAGAACTAATAGCAAGCCTATTCCCTACGGTCGGCAGCACATTACGCAGGAAGATATTGATGCGGTGATAGAAACGCTGCAATCTGATTTCCTGACACAAGGGCCAAAAGTGGCGGAGTTTGAACAGGCTTTTGCCAACTATGTAGGCGCTAAGTATGCTGTTGCTGTTAGCAACGGTACAGCTGCGTTGCATTTATGTACATTGGCGTTAGGTGTAAATGAGAAATCCAGAGTTATAACCACGCCAATTACTTTTGTTGCTTCGGCTAACTGCGTTCGTTATTGTGGCGGCACCGTTGAGTTTGCTGACATCGACCCTGAAACTGCCCTGCTGGATATAAACAAGGTACGTGTGATGCTGGCCAGCAAACCTAAAGGTTACTATACCGGCATTATACCTGTAGATTTCGCAGGAAACCCAGTAAACCTGGAAGAATTCAGGAAACTAGCTGATGAGTATGGAGTTTGGATCATAGAAGATGCCTGCCATGCCCCTGGTGGTTATTTTACCGACAGCAACGGCGAAAAGCAGTCGTGCGGGAACGGTAACTATGCAGACCTAGCTATTTTCTCTTTCCATCCGGTAAAACACATTGCAACGGGCGAAGGCGGTATGATCACAACCAACAGCGACGAACTATACCAGGAACTGCTGAAACTAAGAACTCACGGCATTACCCGCGACCCGCAAATGATGGAAGAGAACCACGGTGGCTGGTACATGGAAATGCAGGAACTGGGCTACAACTATAGAATTCCGGATATGCTTTGTGCACTGGGCATTACGCAACTGCAGCGCGCCGATGCCGGCCTTGCCCGACGCAAAGGCATTGCCAAAGTATACGACGAAGCTTTTGCTGATGTAGCAGGTATAGAAGTACTGGGGACTTCTGGGGAGGCTATCTCTGAGAACGGTGACACCGGCCACGCTTATCACCTATATGTAATTAAAGTAGCTGACCGCAAAGGCTTATACGACTTCCTGCGACAGCATAACATCTTTGCACAGGTACATTATATTCCGGCGCATACCATGCCCTACTACAGGAATCTTGGCTACAAAAAAGGTAATTTCCCGGAAGCAGAAGGCTACTATAGCGCGTGCCTGAGCCTGCCGATGTACCCAAGCCTGACAGCCGAAGAGCAGGAATTTGTTATTGAGAAAGTGAAGGAGTTTGTGGTATGAAATCCATTGCCATTATTCCAGCCCGGGGAGGCAGCAAACGAATACCCAGAAAAAATATAAAATGTTTTTTGGGTAAACCAATTATCGCCTACTCTATACAAGCCGCGCTGGAATCTGGCTTGTTCGATGAAGTGATGGTATCTACGGATGATCCCGAAATAGCCGCTGTTGCAAAGCAATATGGTGCTACAGTACCATTCATGCGAAGCTCAGACAACGCTGACGATTATGCTACCACAGCAGCCGTAATTACGGAAGTGCTGCAGAATTATGCTGCTCAGGGTACACAATTTGATGTTGGTTGCTGCATCTATCCTACGGCACCCTTGATTAAGCTTTCAGCGCTATCAGAAGGGTATCAGCAACTGCAAACACAAAACTTTGACACTGTTTTTCCGGTTCTAAAGTATAGCTACCCGATCTGGAGAAGCCTGAAAATGGAAGCCGGTAAAGTAGCACTTAATTGGCCGGAGCACCTTAACAGCCGCTCGCAGGATCTGCCTGCTGCTTACCATGATGCCGGACAGTTCTACTGGTTTAGAACAGACAGGTTCTTAAGCTCACAAAAGCTATTTACTGATAACTCCGGAGCCGTAGAACTGGAAGAACTGGAGGTACAGGACGTCGACAACGAAACCGACTGGAAACTAGCAGAACTAAAGTATAAACTCATCCACCGTCTTGCATAGCACCAATCCTAAACGTCGCATCATTTTCCGTGCAGATGGTAACAGCCGCATTGGGTTGGGCCATGTGGTGCGGTCGCTGGCGCTGGCAAATATGCTGCACGATGCGTTTGAATGCGTGTTTGCCATTCAGGAGCCAGATGAAGCGCTGAAAGCACAGATACTGGAGACTTGTCATGGCATCATTTCTTTACCTGTTTGTGAGCCGTCAGAAGAGCGTTTTAACTACGAGTTGGTAGCATATATCTCAGAAGAAGAAATCGTGGTGCTGGATGGGTATAACTTTGGGACTGCTTACCAGGAAACAATAAAATCAAGAGATGCACAACTGGTTTGCATAGATGACATTCACTCCTACTCGTTTGTAGCAGATGTTGTGCTGAACCAGGCTGGTGGTGTAGATGCAGCAAAGTATAAAGTTACTTCTTACACCAGATTGTTACTAGGTCCGCAATATGCCTTGCTGCGTCCGACTTTCTTAGAGGCATCCAAACAAAACAGAGCTATACCTGAAGGCAAGCTACACCTACTGCTAAACCTAGGCGGCGCTGACCCCGAGAACTATACGTTGAAGCTGGCGCAGGAATTTGCTGATTTACATAATTCAGTAACTATAGAAATAGTAGTTGGCAGCGCATACAAACATCTGGACTCATTACAACACTGGTTGCACGATAAGCCAGACTATAACCTGCACCAGAACCTGGATGCCAAACAGATGTGCCAGCTAATGCAGCAATGCGCAGTGGCAGTTACCTCTGCAAGTGGAGTGGCATACGAATATGCCGCAGTAGGTGGTGCATTATTTATACTTCAGACAGCCGACAACCAGGCTGATCTTTACAGCTTTTTGACTGAAACTGGAGTTGCAAAGCCTTATAGTTCAGCAGATTTAACCACAAATGTTACAGAACAGTTAAAAGAGCAGGTAGCGATACAAAGGCAGTTCTTTGATGGGCAAAGTGATACCCGTTTACGTGCAATATTTAAGCAATTAGATTTAAGTGCGAGCCTTATACTTCGGAAAGCAACTATAGCCGACCTGCAACTGGTGTTTGAGTGGAACAACGATCCGGAAGTACGCCAACGGTCGTTTAACCCGGAGCCGATCTTACTAGAAAACCACACTCGCTGGTTTACAGCTAAGCTTGAAGATACTGCCTGTATATTTTATATTGCAGAAGTAGCTGGCACTCCTGCCGCACAAATCAGGTTTGACATTAAAGATGCAACTGCAACAATAAGCTACCTGATCAGCAAAGATTACCGGGGCAAAGGGTTAGGACATACGGTGCTTCAAAAAGGTATTTCAAAGTTAAAGTCTGAAGCGCCGGAAGTGAAGGTTATTGAAGGGCTTGTGCAGCAGGATAACACAGCATCTGTAAGAGCATTTGAGAAAGCCGGATTTACCTACGGAACCCCAGATAAGCAGCACCCGCAGGCACACCGGTTTGTACTGGAACTGGCGTAGTAAATATAATTTTAGAAGATCATGATCAACGAAATAAATATTGCCGGCCGTATGGTTGGTGCAGGTCACAAACCTTTTATTATTGCAGAGATGTCGGGTAACCATAACCAGTCGCTGGAGCGGGCGCTGGCTATAGTTGATGCTGCAGCGGATGCAGGTGCAGATGCTATAAAACTACAGACCTACACCGCCGACACCATGACCCTGCCGGGAGCTTTTATTATTGAGGATGAAAACTCTTTATGGAAAGGTCGCGAACTTTACGACCTGTACAAAGAAGCCTATACACCCTGGGAATGGCACAAGCCTATTTTTGAACGTGCCAAAGAACGAGGCATGATCGCTTTTTCTTCGCCCTTTGATGAAACAGCAGTTGATTTTCTGGAAGAACTGGGTGCACCTGTTTATAAAATTGCCTCTTTTGAGAACACAGACCACCCGCTGCTGCGAAAGGTTGCTGCAACTGATAAACCAGTAATTATGAGCACCGGAGCCGCCACCGTGCAGGAGGTAGCCGAAGCTGTGCAGGTGTTGCGAGATGCCGGTTGCCAGGAGCTTATACTTTTAAAGTGTACCTCCACCTACCCTTCTACCCCTGAAAATACCAACCTGCTGACCATACCCCATATGCGCGAGCTTTATGATGTGCAGGTGGGCTTATCAGACCACACCATGGGGGTTGGTGCAGCCGTAGCAGCTGTTGCCTTAGGCGCAACCGTTATCGAAAAACATTTTACGCTGCGCCGTGCCGATGGCGGTGTAGATTCTGCTTTCTCGCTTGAGCCGGAAGAACTGAAAATGCTGGTGGTAGAATCAGAAAGGGCATGGCAGGCGCTGGGCCACGTGCAGTATGGAGTGCAGAAAGCAGAAGAAAAAAGCCGCCTGTTCAAACGCTCGGTATATGCAGCCAAAGACATTGCTGCCGGCGAAGCCTTTACCAAAGACAACATCCGGGTTATTCGCCCGGGTTTAGGTTTGGCGCCGAAACATTACGATGAGCTGTTAGGAAAACCTGCTGCCACCAACATTAAAGCCGGCACGCCCCTTACCTGGGACATGGTATAACCCATGAAAAAGTGGTACGACCTGTACAGTAACATCCTGCACCTGCACTTTTCAGAAGGGTTCCTTAATCTCCCGGAGAGTGCTAAAAATGCCGTATCTCCTACTAAACCACTCACCCGCTTCCTGAAAGTACTTGGCTATAGTTTAGTCAGGCTGCTGGGTAATCTGTTTAAGTCTGTTGAGAAAGGCGACACACTAAACAGCAAAGTATGGCTGTATGTGGTTAGCCAGAATAACTACGACAGTCTGCAGTTTGTAAAAGATGGCTTACCAGATGCAGTTTTTGTAGCAGGCCAGAGCAAGGAAATAGGTAAGTATAATAAAGCTGTCCAACGTATTTCGCTACGTAGTAAGGTTCTGTACTACTATAAGTTTCTGCCCTTATACCTGGAATTCCTGAAGTATAAAAAAGGCAGCACCCTCCGGTTTTATGACATCTTGTTTGATGCTGTCGGGTTTTATGAAGTATACCTGCACAAACTAAGAAAGTATAAGCCCGCAGCCATCATTTTTGCAAATGATCACAACGCCGATGCCCGCGCCATGCTGCTTGCCGCCAGAGCCGCAGGTATAAAAACAGCTTATATCCAGCATGCCAGTGTCAGTCCTATTTTTCCGCCTCTACAGTTCGACCTAAACTTACTTGAAGGACAAGACTCATTGGATAAGTATAAACATTGTGGCCCAGTGGAAGGACGTGTAGAATTGGTAGGTATGCCCAAAGCAGATGCCTATGTTTCCTTCAGAAATAAAAACCTAGAAATAAGAACTATAGGTATTGGGTGCAATTTGATGGATAGTGTTGCTGAAATTGAGAGCCTACTGCGCCAGCTTTCTGCTGATTTTCCACAGATCAATTTTATACTTCGCCCCCACCCGCGCGACACCCGCAACTTTAAAAGTATAGCAAGTATCAATCCGAACATCAGCATCTCTGATGGTAAAAAGGTAGCAACATTTGATTACCTGCGCCAGATTGATGTTCAGATCAGTGGCAATTCCGGGATTCACCTGGAGGCAGTACTACTAAATGTCTGGTCCATCTTCTACAACATGAATTCAGAAGAAAACTTAAAAGACTATTATGGATTTATTAAGTTTGGTCTTGTAGATGCTTGCCTTGACTATGAAGGTCTGAAAGAACTTCTACAACAACATATGCACGAAAAGCCGGAGGTATACCAGCGTGCCATGTATTACAATGCTACAGTAGGCACTGAATATGATGGGAAAAGCGGTGAATTAGCGGTAAAATTTATAAAAGAGTTCTTAGCTTAAATAATATAATTACTATTTTTAATTTATAGTAATAACTAACAACACCTACCTATTTGAAAACACTTATACTTCTCTCCGTTACTTTACTTTTTTTGATCTTTTCAACTAAAACAAGCCAAGCACAAGGTTCCAGAAACGCACTTCAGTTTGATGGATATGATGATTATTTATTCTTTGATACAAATAATCGAGGCATAACAAATGAAGTTACTGTAGAAGCTTGGGTTAAAACTACTGCAACAAAACTACAATTAGTGACTGCGAAGTACGATCGGGATGCTGAGCACGGTTACCAGCTGGTAATGAACCAAGGACAGGCAGCTTTCTCTGGCAGAGATGGATCTGGGGAGTACAGAATCTCTGGTTATTCTCCAAAAATAATAAATGATAATCAATGGCATCACTTAGCTGGAGTTTGCAAAAATGGAACCTGGTCAATTTATATTGATGGAATATTAGAAAATCAATCAGTTACTGGTTATGCTTTTGTTGATCTTAGAAGTAATGCCCCTTTTACCGTTGGCAATTATTATATGGTGAACAGAGATTTCTTCAATGGACAAGTGGACGAATTGAAAATATGGAAGAAGGGTAAATCGGTTGAAGAAATACGAGCAGGCATGTGTCAAACTGCAAATTTATCAAGTAGCGACCTTGTTGTATATTTAAAATTTGATGAAGGCAATGGTAGTACCATACAAGACTTAAGCCCAACCAAAATCAGCGGTACTTTCCGGAATATGATTCCCGCATCAGCATGGGTTATTTCTGGCGCACCAATTGGCGATAAGAGTACATACTTATATCCAGCTTTATGGTCCGGGCAACAATTCGATTTGGCAAGCACAGGAGGAAACAGAATTGCGGTGACTTCAACAGACCCAACTCTAAAGGGAATGCACATTTACTCTGTTGAATCGCCACCTGCTTCTAATACTGGCATAGACTATCCCGCTCAGGTTAACGATTATTTTGGAGTATTTAAGGTTGGTAATGCGAGCTCTGGCTATAAAGTAACAGCTTACCAGGTCAATGCCGAATGTAACAGAAACATCTTTAAGCGAGATAATAATACAATAACCAGTTGGGCTAAAATTGCCAGCGCACAATCTCCTTCTTTTCCATTCTTCAATTCAACTGCTTCACAAAATGAAGTTGCTTTAACAACATATATCTCAGGAAGTATAACCATACAAAGCTCAGGCGACTTTTGTTCGGGTTCAAATGGTACCCTTTCCGTTAATACAAACGGAACAGTACTATGGAGTACGGGTGAAGTAACAAAAAGCATTTCTATAACTACAGGTGGTACCTATTCAGTGACTGTTACTGAAAATGGCTGTACTTCTGTTGGAACAATTTCTGTTAATGCTGTAAATCCTCCCATTGTAAATTTAGGTCCTGATAGAACAATTTGTGAAGGTGAAACAGCTGTGTTGGAAGCAACTGCAGGAGCATTTACATATAAATGGAGCACAGGCGCTACCACTCGCAGTATATATACCTCAACAGAGGGAACCTATTGGGTCCAGGTAACAAATACAACAGGATGCACTACAACTGACGAGATAAATATTAAGGTTAATCCCAAACCGGTTGTTAGCTTACCAACTAACCATGAGATATGCCCGGGTGAAAGTGTAACGCTAGACGCAACAGTTCCATTGGCCCAATATAGTTGGTCAACCGGTGCAACAACGGCAGCTATACCTGTATCTGTACCCGGAAATTATTGGGTTGATGTAACACTGAATGGGTGTAAAGTAAGACTTAATACTTCTGTTACATACAAAGCTCAGCAAACATTTACAATTAGTGGTGCTTTAACTTTTTGCGAAGGCACAACAACTACGCTTAGTGTACCAGACATTGGGAATATTCTTTGGAGTAATGGAGCCACTACGCCAAGTATAACAGTAGCTGACGGAGGAACTTACAGTGCACAGACTATAGTAAATGGCTGCACTTTAACCAGCCAGGTGCAGGTTGCAAAAATTTCAAAACCAGTGTTTAGTTTAGGAGATGACAAAACTATTTGTGCAGGAGAAAAAGTAAATCTTAATGCACCTATTAATATGGGTTCATACCGTTGGAATACGGGAGAGACTACATCATCTATCGAAGTCTCAGAATCAGGAGCTTATTGGGTAGAAATAACCAGTAAAGGCGGCTGTACTTACCGTGACGAAATAAATATAACTGTTAAATCTGAACCTGACTTTACTCTTCCTGCTGAAGTTAACACCTGTTATGGCGAATATGTAACCATTGATGCTACAACTGCAAATGCTGCTACTTATCTATGGAATAATGGTAAAACGACAGCAAGTATATCTGTTACAGCGCCTGCAGATCTGGAAGTGACGATTACAATAGGCGGCTGCGATTATGTACGCAAAATAAAGGTATCTGCCGACGAATGCCCTATTATACCAAACATCATTACTCCAAACAGGGATGGTAAAAACGATACATTTGTGCTGCAGGGTATCAACATTGACAACATAGAAATAGAAATCTTCAACCGGTGGGGCAAAAGCATATACAAACGTACGGGATATGATAATATGTGGGATGCTGATGGTGCGAATGCAGGTATCTACTATTACCATCTAAAGAGCCGGCAAACAAATAAAGACTATAAAGGCTGGGTTGAGATTATAAAATAGACCTATACTATACTTTTATAGTTAATAAGCCAAAACCTGTACCTTTGCTCCCTGACTTTAGCCAATGAGTAGACAATTACAGCGCGAAGGTATCTGGAACACCATCATCTCGTACGCCGGCATCTCGATCGGGTACGTGAACGTGCTCATTCTCTTCCCAAATATTCTTAATGAAGAACAGGTTGGCCTTACCCGCTTACTGCTGACTATAGCAGAAATGTTTGCACAGTTTGCGGCGCTCGGGTTCGTGAACATGAGCGTGCGGTATTTCCCTTACTTCCGCAACAAAGAAAAGCAGCACCACGGCTTTCTGTTTGTACTGCTGTCGGTGCCCATGTTTGGCTTTGCGCTTATTACGGTGTTGTTCCTGCTTTTTAAACCTGCCGTAGCTAACTACTACTCCGAGAACTCAGAGCTGCTGCTGGATTACTATTACTACATTATTCCGCTGGCGTTCTTCACGCTGCTGTTCAACCTTTTTACAGCTTATCTGCGGTCGCTTTTCAAAACTATAGTTTCCTCCTTTGTAAAAGACTTCCTTTCGAGGTTGCTGATACTGGTGCTGCTTATAGTTTATACGTTCGGGTGGATGGACTTCAGGATGTTTGTGATACTGTATGTAGCCGCAAACTCTGCTATTGCCCTAGTTTTGATTGCTTATACTTTGTGGCTGAAACAGCTACATATTAAACCCTCTTTTGCTGTTGCCGCAAGTATAGTTCCGATCAAA
Source organism: Pontibacter deserti (assembly GCF_023630255.1). Taxonomy (NCBI): domain Bacteria; kingdom Pseudomonadati; phylum Bacteroidota; class Cytophagia; order Cytophagales; family Hymenobacteraceae; genus Pontibacter; species Pontibacter deserti. The sequence continues at coordinate 1,403,663 of NZ_JALPRS010000001.1, forward strand.
GAGATGCTTTACTTCGGGCTGTTCACGTTTATGGGCAACATTTCTGTTACCATCATAAAGTCTGTTGACCAGGTCATGATAAGTGCTGTAAGCCTGGCTGATAACGGAATTTATACGACATCCTTTTATATTACCAGCGCTATAGTTACCCCTGCACTGGCTATTTTCAAGATTGCATTTCCGCAGGTTGCTGAGTTCTGGAAGGATAAGAATATGCCTGGTCTGGCTAAGTTTTATAAACAGATCACGCTCATTAACCTGATCATTGGACTATTACTGTTCATTGGGATCTGGGCCAACCTGGATAACCTGTTCTCTTTTATGCCTGAGACTTATAGCGCCGGTAAATATGTAGTGTTGTTTCTGGCGATAGCCCGGCTGGTAGATCTGGCAACAGGTATAAACGGGATTATACTTGCTACTTCCGACAAATACCGCTGGGACCTGCTGTTCAATATTGTACTGGCTGCACTAACTATCTGGACCAACTCTATATTTATCCCGCTTTATGGTATGAATGGTGCTGCATTTGCCACCATGCTATCATTGATATTTATAAACCTGCTTCGGATGTTCTTTGTGTTGTGGGCTTATAAGATGCAGCCGTTTGCCTGGAGTTCGCTGGGAATAACTATCATAGCTCTTATCGCACTGGGTGTTTCTTACCTTATACCTTACCTCGGAAATGTGTACCTTGATATAGCTGTTCGTTCGGTAGCAATAACTATAGTTTATGGCTCGTTGGCCTTAGGCTTTAATGTATACCCGGAAATGAATGTATGGGTACGTAAGATCGTAAAAACCTATACTGGTATATAAACCAACAGCTAAGCTGGAAATTCTAAAGTATAGCCTGGCTGTAGTTTATAGAAAAGGGAAGCAACTTAATAAGTGACGGTTGTAAACGCAAAAGTCTCTTTATTGGAATCCAGCACTTTGCCGCTCTCGCATTTCAGCACGCGTTTAGGATAACGGTTGATGATCTCGTAGTTGTGTGTAGCCATAAGCACGGCTGTACCACTGTTGTTAATTTCCAGGAAGAGCTGCATAATTCCATCAGCTACAATTGGATCTAAGTTACCGGTTGGCTCATCAGCAATAAGTATAACCGGCTCGTTCAACAAAGCTCGGGCTACCACTATACGCTGCTGCTCACCGCCAGAAAGTTGATGCGGCATTTTGTTGGCAGTTGCATCCAGTCCAACTCGCATCAGCACTTCCGAAATACGTTGCTTTATTTTGCTTTTATCCTTCCAGCCGGTAGCACGCAACACAAAAGATAGGTTTTCAGCTACAGTACGGTCAAATAATAACTGGAAATCCTGGAAAATAATACCAATACGGCGACGCAGGAAAGGAATTTTTGAGCGGGATAATTTGCTCAATGTAAAATCAGAGACAGAAGCCGAACCCGTAAGCAAAGGTAAGTCGGCATACAAAGTTTTAAGTAAAGAGCTTTTACCGCTGCCTGTGCGCCCTACCAGGTACACAAACTCCCCTTTCTCAATATCAAAAGATACACCACTTAGAATGGTATTACTGTCCTGATAAACAGCTACATCGCGCAAAGATACTACGGGTGAAGAAGAAAAACTCATGGGTACTTAAATCTCTAATTTCTGCAGTTTACCAAATTCTAACGACTCTATCAAAGCGGCCAGCGCATCTTCCTTACCTTCCAGTCCATAGCGGTCCAGGTTTTTCAAAGGTCTGTCTGCACGGAAATAGGCAATCAGTACAAAATTACTATCACGTAACTGTATGTAATCCGGAATCTTGGCCTTGCCTTTAACTTTGATAATGTACATTTTTTGGGGAATTAAGAATTATGAATTACGAATTAAAAATAAGCAGCAAATCTTATCACTCATTCTTAATTCGTAACTCGTAATTCGTAATTAAATATTACTTATTGCCTTTTGCGTGATCTGCCAGGAACTTCTGCAGACCGATGTCAGTCAGCGGGTGGTTCAGCAGGCTTGTGATTACATTTAGCGGGCAGGTAACTACATCGGCACCGATCTCTGCACACTGTACTAAATGCATTACGTGGCGAACTGAAGCAGCAAGTACCTGTGTCTGGTAACCATAGTTCCCGTAGATCTGCACGATCTGCTCGATTAGCTGCATACCGTCAGTAGAAACGTCATCTAAGCGACCAACAAACGGAGAAACATACGTTGCACCAGCTTTTGCAGCAAGTATAGCCTGGCCAGCAGAGAATACAAGCGTGCAATTTGTTTTGATGCCTTTTTCACTGAAATATCGGATAGCTTTTACGCCATCACGGATCATTGGCACTTTAACAACAATGTTCGGGTGCAGATCAGCAAGGAACTCACCTTCTTTTACAATGTTTTCATAATCTGTAGCAATCACTTCTGCGCTGATGTCGCCATCTACAATTTCGCAGATCTTTTTGTAGTGCGCCATCACATTGTCATGACCAAAGATACCTTCTTTTGCCATCAGCGATGGGTTGGTTGTTACACCGTCCAGCACACCAAGATCGTGTGCTTCGTGAATTTCCTGCAGGTTTGCAGTATCGATAAAGAATTTCATATGAGATGGGATGATTATACCTGCAAAGCTAAGGTATAAATCCTGAAACCGGAAAGAAAGCGTATTTTTTTGAGAGTGGCAGCGAATGCCGTTGGGGTATGGGCAAAAAAAAGTGGCAAACCAACATCGCGCCGCTTCGACCGCCTACCCTTGCTACCTTCCGGTCCTGGGGGATTTGGCAGGAGCTGGCCGTGCCGATTTGCCGTTACAAAAGTACTGATTTTATCTTTCAATGCAAACTATATGGGTATAAAATCTGATTAAATTTGCTTCAAAACTATAAACAGCAGGTTTTCAGGTAGTATAAATTCTTCTACTGTCATTTCGTACGGAGTGAGAAATCTCATATGTCCTATAGGTGAAATTAGTTGCAAATTGAACCAAGCTGTCCTTTCATAGCCACTTCTAATCCTGGGAGCTTTACTTGCCTTCAGTTTTATAGCTAGCTTTGGTGCGTTCACGGCCCCGCGGCCCCGTCTTCGGGCATCGCGCTGCTGCTTTCTTGCTACCCTCGTTCCTCGGGTTGGCTGCGCCACCGCAATAAAAAGGCGCTCAACCCAAAGACTGATATCAGTTCAATAGCTAATCTATAGTTGATTGGAGGTGTTATAGTGGTTTAGCTTTTCATGCACTGTAGATCCGTAGGGACAGGTCTTGACCTGTCCGCTCTACAGGCTGTAACTATAGAACTAAAAGCTGTTGAACCTCCATAGGCAGCAACTGTCCCCTTGAGGGGACTATAGGGGTGTAATCGTGCATGAGAAATAACTTCCCGCCTTAGAAAAGAAGGGCCAGGGGGATTGAACCTCAGCAACTATATCCTCTCCTCTCGAAAAGTGTTAGCCATAAGTTAAACAACTACAACTATAAAACCAGCCCTTCAGGTAGCCATTTATTATTCCCCTATCCTTCACATATCTTCAAAAGTATTGGCAATTACTATAAAAGCGCCTTACCTTTGCGCATGCCAGAAAAAATTCTCATCCTCGACTTTGGCTCCCAATATACCCAACTCATAGCCAGAAGGGTTCGCGAGCTTAATGTATACTGTGAGATTTACCCCTACAACAATGTTCCTGCCCTCACAGCAGATGTAAAAGGTGTTATACTATCAGGTAGTCCCTGCTCTGTACGCGATGCCGAACACCCAACTATAGAACTTGAACAATACTTGGGCAAAATACCTGTTTTAGGTGTTTGCTATGGTGCACAGCTTATAGCCCATGAAAGCTATGGCGAAGTAACACCATCAACCATCCGGGAATATGGCCGTGCACGCTTATCTGAGCTGCATACTTCAAACCGCCTGATGAAAGAACTCACACTGGGTTCTGTAGTCTGGATGTCGCATGGCGATACGATAAAAGAGGTACCTGATAATTTCGAAATCATTGCCAGTACCGAAACGGTACGTGTGGCAGCCTATAAACTCCGTAACCAAGAAACTTACGGCATTCAGTTCCACCCGGAAGTAACACACTCTGACGAAGGCAAAATCCTGCTCCGCAACTTTGTAGTGCATATCTGCGATTGCCAGCAAGACTGGACTTCAGAACAGTTTGTGGATGCAACAGTGGCAGAACTAAAACAGCAACTGGGCAACGATAAAGTAGTACTTGGCTTATCAGGTGGTGTGGATTCCAGTGTGGCTGCCATGCTGATTCATCATGCGATTGGGAAGAACCTTTACTGTATTTTCGTAGATAACGGTCTTTTGCGCAAAGATGAGTTCGAGAATGTGCTGGATTCTTACAAGCACATGGGGCTGAATGTGAAAGGCGTAGATGCGAAAGACAAATTTTACGAAGCCCTCGCCGGCCTCACCGATCCGGAAGCAAAACGAAAAGCCATTGGTCGTGTGTTTATTGAAGTGTTCGACGAAGAAGCACATAAGATAGAAGATGTGAAGTGGCTGGCTCAAGGTACCATTTACCCTGATGTGATAGAGTCGTTGAGCGTGAAAGGCCCTTCAGCTACTATAAAATCGCACCACAACGTAGGTGGCTTACCAGACTTTATGAAACTTAAAGTGGTGGAGCCGCTTAAAACCTTATTCAAAGACGAAGTACGCCTGGTAGGTAAAACCCTGAAAATAGATGATGCTATACTTGGTCGTCACCCATTCCCGGGACCTGGCTTGGCCATCCGTATACTTGGCGATATCACTCCTGAAAAAGTAAACATCCTGCAGCAGGTAGATCATATCTTTATCAGCAACCTGAAAAAGTCTGGGTTATATGATGAAGTATGGCAGGCCGGTGCTATACTTACCCCGGTGCAATCGGTGGGTGTGATGGGCGATGAACGAACTTATGAGAATGTGGTTGCCTTGCGTGCCGTTACAAGTATAGATGGCATGACCGCCGACTGGAGCCGCTTACCGTATGAATTCCTGGCTGATGTATCGAACGAGATTATAAATAAAGTAAAAGGCGTTAACCGCGTTGTGTACGACATCAGCTCCAAACCACCTGCAACTATAGAGTGGGAATAGGCTAATGACTGAATTTTGATTGAGTGAATGAGTGATTAAAACCTCGTTAATTCACACATTCACTCAATCCCTCCTACAAAATTGAAAATATGAACAACTTCTGTAAAAGTATACTTGTTATGTTAACGTTGTCATTAGCCACCCCGGCTTTTGCGCAACAACACGAAGATGTAAAGTATAGCAACGGCAAGATCCTCCTGCAACAGCAGCGCTATGAGCAGGCAATGGCGGAGTTCCTGCCGGTTACATCTCAAGGAAACACGTACGCACCGGAAGCTTCATATTTTTATGCTTTAGCAGCTTTCAAGGCTAAAAAGTATAAAGAGTCGCAGGAAATGCTGCAGCAACTAAAGTCGCAGCACCCTGACTGGCAACAGATGTCTGATGCCTCCTATCTGCTTGCTAATGTGCTTTTTGAGCGCAGTAATTTTGACGAAGCCCTTACACAACTGCAACAGCTTAATTCATCAGAGTTAGCGAATGATGCAGCCGGTTTAGAGCGCTTTTACCTGCAAAAGATTTCAGATAAAGAGGCGTTTGAAAAACTGATTCAGCGATACCCAAATGATGCTATTCTGGCTCAGGTATATGCTGATAAACTGATGAGTGGCTGGTATCGCCCGGAGGATAAGGCAACATTAGAGCGTCTGGTAAACAAGCACAACCTGGACAAGAGCAAGTACCGGAATGCCGCAGCACGCCGCCAACAGGGGTACAATGTGGCCCTGCTCCTGCCCTTCCAGTTAAACCAGGATCTTAACCAGAATGCACGTAAAAACCAGTTTGTAAATGATCTGTATGCTGGTATGCAGCTGGCCCAGGATTCACTGGAGTCTCAAGGTATTAAATTGAATCTGTATACTTATGATGCAGGCGCAGATACTGCGACAGTAAGCCGTATACTTGGTTTGTCAGAAGTAAAGCAAATGGACATGGTAATAGGACCCGTTTATAAGAGTTCAGCCCGCATTGCCAGCCGCTTTGCACGTGCAACCGGGACACCGGTAATTAATCCATTGTCTCAGGATGCGGAATTGGCCGGCCAGAACAGCAATGTGTTCCTGTTTGAGTCATCGGTAGCTACGCAGGCACGACAGGCTGCTGCTTATGCATACAGCACTTTCTCTCCTAAAACAGCGGTTATACTTTTCGAGAACACAAAAGACGATACCACCTTTGCTTATTTTTATAAAGAGCATTTCAAGAAGTTAGGCGGTAAAATAAAGACGTACAAAAAAATCAGTTCCAGCCAGACTTCTGCAACTGCCAGCACGTTCAACAAACTCAATTTAACTGATGTAGGGCATATGGCTGTTTTCTCAGAGAAGATGGCAGCTGCCGTAAATGCGACCAGCAAATTACAAGCAAGTGCAGCTAAACTGCCTTTAGTTACTTATCATAAGTGGCTAGATATTAACCAGATCTCACTGCGCCAGTTAGATAACCTGGAAGTATACTTCATTAGTCCGAAATATATAGATTCTACAAGTCCTGCTGTAAAAAGCTTTAAACAACGCTACATCAACCGCTACAACATAACGCCATCTGTATATGCCTACGCTGGTTTCGAAATGCTATACTATTATGGAAGTATGTTACAGCAATATGGATCTAACTTAACCCAGGCCTTACTGGAGTCCGGAATTAAACCGGGAGCCTTATATCCAGCAGTTGGTTATACCAACAGATCCTCCAGAAACGAACTGCGCCCGGACAACCAGTTTGTACCGATTACGAAATTAGAAAACCTACAACTTATGGTAGTGAACACTGTTTACTAACTATAAAAACCAAATTTATACCTGATGAAGACAGCCCCAATCAGTGAAGAACTGTTTCAGAGAGCACAAAACTTTATACCTGGTGGTGTTAATTCCCCTGTTAGGGCGTTCAGAGCCGTAGGCGGTAACCCACGTTTCATAAAATCTGCTAAGGGAGCATATTTATTCGATGAAGATGGAAACCGTTACATGGAGTTCATCAACTCCTGGGGACCAATGATTCTCGGACATGCTGCAGAAATTGTGCAGGAGGCTGTACAGCAAGCTATCCCTAACTCCCTTTCCTTCGGTGCTCCTACCCGCAAGGAAATCGAAATTGCCGAGCTTATCATTAGCATGGTGCCAAGTATAGAAAAGGTGCGCATGGTAAACTCTGGAACCGAAGCTACCATGTCGGCTATTCGAGTGGCGCGTGGTTATACCGGCCGCGACAAGATCATCAAATTTGAAGGTTGCTACCACGGTCACGGTGATTCTTTCCTGATTGCGGCTGGTAGCGGTGCCATTACACTTGGTGTTCCCGATAGCCCTGGTGTAACCAAAGGTGTCGCTAATGATACACTTACGGCCCCTTACAACAACCTGCAGGCTGTACAGACATTGGTTGATGCCAACAGAGGTAATGTGGCTGCTATTATTTTAGAGCCGGTTGCGGGTAATATGGGCCTTGTACTTCCTACTCCGGAGTTCTTGCAAGGCCTGCGCGACCTGTGTACCAAAGAAGGCATTGTGCTGATATTTGATGAAGTAATGACAGGTTTCAGACTTGCTCCGGGTGGTGCTCAGCAGCTATTTGGTGTTACTCCGGACATGACCACACTAGGCAAAATTATAGGTGGTGGTATGCCGGTTGGCGCATACGGTGGTAAGAAAGAAATAATGGATTGTGTTGCTCCGGCCGGGCCAGTTTACCAGGCTGGTACCCTATCCGGTAACCCGATTGCCATGTCGGCGGGTATGGCGATGCTGAATTACTTGAAGAATAATCCGCAGGTATACACCCAGCTTGATGAAACTACTGAACGCATGATTTCAGGAATGCGAAATAACATGCAGCAGTTGGGTCTGAACTATACTATAAATAAAGTAGGTTCGATGTTCACTATCTTCTTTACTGATCAGCCGGTAACTGATTTTGATAGTGCAAAAACATCTGATACAGCTCTGTTTGGCCGTTACTTTAACGAGATGCTGCAGCGTGGAATCTACCTTGCCCCTTCTCAGTATGAATCGCTGTTTGTTTCTACAGCAATTACACCGGAACTGGTAGACGAATATATCCAAGCAAACTATGATGCATTAAAAGCGATTCAGGGCTAAGTATAAAGTATAACTAAGAAGAAAGCGGCAGTTCCTGAAAATGGTGCTGCCGCTTTTCAGTTTATACTTGGTGTATATAGGCTTTATTCATTACTTTTACAATTAACTTTTAGCGTGCAATTTCCATGATCTTAACAGATAACCAGATTTTAAAAGAGATAGAGAAAGGTACTATCCTGATCGAGCCATTTAAGCGTTCCAGCCTCGGCACAAACTCCTACGATGTGCATTTGGGCCGTTACCTAGCCACCTATCGTGATGAGATTCTGGACGCACGCCAGCACAACGAAATTGATGTTTTCGAGATACCGGAAGAAGGGATCGTACTTCGCCCGGAAACTTTATACCTGGGCGTAACTTTAGAATATACTGAAACACATGCACATGTACCTTTCCTGGAAGGGAAATCAAGTGTTGGCCGTTTAGGTATAGACATTCATGCTACTGCCGGCAAAGGCGATGTAGGCTTCTGTAACACCTGGACACTGGAGATTTCTGTAACGCAGCCGGTGCGTGTTTACTATGGTATGCCGATTGGCCAACTGATCTATTTTGAGGTTAGCGGCGGTATCGAGAACTACTACAACAAGAAAGAGAACGCCAAGTATAACAATCGCACCATCACTCCCGTTGAATCTATGATGTGGAAGAACAACTGGTAGCATTACACCAATAACAGGCAATAAAAGAGCCATTCCACACCGGAGTGGCTCTTTTGGCATAATAACTGCAATACATCTTACAGAAGAGAACAACTGGTAAACAGAAGAAAATTTAACTGCTAAATGAATTTTTTTGGACGCAGGTTGGTTTAAAGAATAACAACAGGGAAGTAAAGTAAAACAGGAAAAGACAAACGCTATGAAAAGATTATTGGTATCAACATTCGCTTGCTTAAGCATTATTTTCTCAGCAGCAGCAAACGGAAATGAGAAATCCCTGACAGTGGAAAACAGAGCCAACAACCTCTCAGATCAGATGATCAGAGAACTGCGTCTAAATAACTACCAGTCTAACAAGCTTAGAGAAATAAACCTGGAAGTAGTAGCCAAGATGATGGCTGTAGAAGCTGAATTCAAAGGCAACCAGGAACTGATCGATCAGAAATGCAAAGCAATATGCTCTGAGCGTGATGAGAAGCTGGAAAATGTATTGAGCACAGTACAATACAATAACTACTTCGGCGATCGTAAAGTGTACAGCAAATACGATAAAGATTTTGTAGCTAGCGCAGGTCAGGCTTCTGAGAGCACAAAAGCTTTAGCAAGCACTACAGCTGAAACTGAAGTACCGACTGTAAACTAATTTATATCCAATCTATAAAACAAAAAAGACCGCTAAACATAGCGGTCTTTTTTGTTTTATACTTTATACTATTGATTGTTCTTCTGGCGTTCTGCTTCCACATGGTTCATCAGGTCTTCGCAAAGCGCGCGCATCTTTTGAGCCATCACGTTGTCGCTGGTAGCTGTAGCTATACTTTGCGCCATCGCACCAATTGTATCAATATAAAAATATTTCATCTCATCTACAGGCATGTCCTTTGTCCATAAATCAATTTTCATAGTACCGGCTTCATCTCTGTCCCAAAGCGAAATGTTGATCGCTTTTGCAAAATGAATCTTTTCACCAGCATCAGTAGCGCGCCAGCTAATAGCTTCAGGTATCTTCTGATCGTCAAGTGCTATGCTAAAGTATATTTCAGACTTCTTCATTTTCTTAATTTTTAAACTTTATAGTATCTAAATCTCGTAATATGCCTGATTACATATATTACCTACAAAGTTACGCGATGCGCCACGGAATAAAAATACTCTTTACGCTTTTTACCCTTTTCACCCTTACCGGTTGTGCCGGCCTGCTAACCCGCTCAGACAAAACCTATGCTGTCGGCTTTTATAACCTCGAAAAACTATACGACAGCAAAGCAAATGCCCGTAATATGGACTATACGCCTACTGGTACCATGAAATGGGATGATAAGCGTTACCAGCAAAAGCTAAAGAATATGGCCCAGGCCATTGTAACAATAGGCGGAAACGACGGACCGGCTGTACTTGGTATAACAGAAGCTGAAAGTCGTAAAGTACTGGATGACCTTGTAAACACTCCCCCGCTAAAGAAAAAGAAGTATGGCATAATCCATTTTGAGTCTGATGACCCACTTGGGCTTGACGTTGCGCTCTTATATAACCCTAAACGTTTTAAGCCGACTCTACAGAAAATAATAAGAGTAAATTACCCACAGCGTAACTTTAAAGGGAAAGATATATTGCAGGTTAAAGGCATGATGGCTGGCGAACCTGTAACCATCTATGTAAACCACTGGCCTCCAAATTATGGGAAAACACGTCAGGGCAACCGCAACAGACAGGCAGCCGCTAAAAAACTTCGTCAGCAGATAGATGCAGAGCTCAAAACAAATCCTGATGCCAATATTATTGTGATGGGTGACTTTGATGAAGAACCTAGATCAAAAATTTTACAGCAGACTTTAAAGGCCAACGGCAGACCAAACCCTTATTATAAAGAAGACCTGTTCAATACTTTTTACATTAACTATGTTCAGGGTTTGGGCAGCTTCTATAAACGTGGAGATTTTAAAATGCTAGACCAGATCATGGTATCTAAGGGATTACTGGATACAAAAGGGTTGGAATATGTACAGGGTTCAGCCCTGATACATGATCCTGAATTTCTGAAGTATACCTTCGGTAAGTATAAGAATACCCCAAGAACTACTTTTTCGGGCACCACTTATATAGGGGGTTACTCTGATCACTTCCCCGTCTATATAAAAGTTAAAGTAAATAAATAACAGCCCCCTCAGGTTATATACTGATTTTAAGACGCCTCAAATGCGTCTTTTTTTGTGCCTTATACTTGTCTGAAAATACAGAAGGCGGGCTTGTAGGCCCGCCTTCTGCGCGTTAGGAGAAATATATTCCTTATACGTAGTTGTTCAGCATTACAGGCATTACCAGCATCAAAACATTTTCGTTGTCTTCGTTGGCAAGCGGCATAAGCAAACCAGCTCTGTTTGGAGTTGATAGCTCAAATGTGATCTCATCAGAGTCCATGTTATTCAGCATCTCGATCAGGAACTTCGCGTTAAAGCCGATTTCCATATCTTCGCCATCATACTGGCAGGTCAAACGCTCATTTGCCTCGTTAGAGAAGTCTAGGTCTTCAGCAGAAACCTGCAGCTCTGAACCAGAAAGTTTCAAACGGATCTGGTGCGTAGTTTTATTTGAGTAGATAGAAATACGCTTAACAGAACTCAATAGAGCTTGACGTTCAATGATCAGTTTATTCGGGTTCTGAACAGGGATAACGTTCTCATAATCCGGATAACGCTCATCTATCAGACGGCAAATCATACGGATATTGTCGAAGCTGAAGAACGCGTTTGAGTTATTGAACTCCACGCGAACTGAAGTAGCCTCAGTTGGTAACGTAGACTTCAGCAGCGTGAAAGCCTTGCGAGGGATAATCAGCGATGCTTCCTGGCTGGTAGCGATATCGGTACGGCGGTAACGCAGCAGTCTGTGGCCATCAGTAGCTACAAATGTAACGTTATCAGAACGAAGCTGCACAAATATACCCGTCATGGCCGGACGAAGCTCATCGTTGCTAACTGCAAAGATGGTTTTGTTGATAGCCCTTGAAAGTACATTAGAAGGGATCTCAATCGCGTTGCCACCTTTTACAACAGGCACACGTGGGAAATCTGTCGCATTCTCGCCAGACAGTTTATAACGGCCGTTCGATGAGCTGATCTCGATAGTATAAGTTTCTTCGTCTATAGTGAAAGTAACCGGCTGGTCTGGCAGGTTCTTCAGGGTATCCAACAAAATTTTAGCTGGAGCGGCAATACGGCCATTTTCTTTTGCCTCAACAGGTAATTCCGTGATCATGGAAGTTTCCAGGTCGCTGGCAGTAATGGTTAAAGTGCTGTCGCTGATCTCGAACAGGAAGTTCTCAAGGATGGGCACTACCGGGTTGTTGGTTACCACCCCATTTATGCTGGCTAACTGCTTCAGCAGCGCAGATGAAGAAACTATAAATTTCATTCTATATCCCTATAATGTTATTTAGGCAAAGTTAAAAATAATTCGGATTTATACTAAGTCCGGAAGCAAAGGTTTTATAGATTTATACCTGTTTTAAAGTATATTTTTAGAACTTTTCATACTTACGCTTGCGCAGGTAGTAGCGTGTTATACCAAACAGCGCCAGCACCACAAGTGGGCCTATCAGGTTCAGCGCTTGCCAGAATGTTTTCTCCTCCTGCACACGTACCTTGTCTAACGGCCGAAGCTTAATTTCCTTGCTTCTCACGTTAATTAATCCTTCCGAATCCAGCAGGTAATGGATTGTGTTCATGGCAAGCTCCTTGTTGGCAAACTTAATGTTATTAAACCTGTCGAAACCAAGTTCATATGCCTGTCCGGTTCTTGGGTTCACATCATTCCGGATAAGGTCACCATCTGAGAAAACGGCAATCTTTGTCGGCACGCCCTGCTCTTTAACTGCTGTAGAGGCAGCCCCTGCCGGAGCTCTCCTGTTACGGAACAACGAGGTAAAGGAGCCTTCCAGCAGATATCCTACTGGCTGCTCCCCTGCTTGATATTGCTCGGGGTTTACCTCCATACGTATCTCCTCCAGCGTAAGCGGCACCGGGGCCTGCATTACCCGCGAATAGCGCGAAGTATAAACCAGAGGTGTCTTACGGACTCCGGTAGCCTTAACCGTATCTATAGTTCCAATAAACTTACTATATACGGCATCCAGGTTGCGGGTAATTGGGTGCTTGCTATACTTGTTCAGGAGCGGATAAAAACGCCAGTTCAGCATTTCAGTTTGTGGTCTGCCTCCTGTATAGCCGGTAACCATAGGTATAAACCCGGAGTTAAGATCCATTATTAGGGTTGGGTTAAGGCGTACACCATAGCGGAAGAACAGGTCGTCGAGGTTGTGGTTGTAAGGCATGGCAAATGTACCTCCGGCACCCAAACTATCTAGCTCGGCATTCATGGCATCTACAAAGAACACCGCTTTGCCCCCGTTCATAATGAACTGGTCAATTTTATACTTGTCGGCCTCGGTGTAAGATGCTGTTGGTTTGGCTATGATAATCAGATCCAACCCTTGTAGTGACGGAATCTGGTCCAGTTCTCCTAATGCCACGCGGTAATACTCCTGTAAAGAGCCTAACAAATCGGTTGCCTGCTGTTGCGGTAACTCCCCCTGTCCGGTAATATACCCAATCACTTTATTCCCCTGAAAAGCTACCTTGCGCACCGCTGTGGCTAGTTCGTATTCCACTCCTTCCACCGACTGGTTCAGGCGTTCGTCCGGAGAAGCAGCTAGGTTACCTTTCAGGAAGTTTACTGCCGTTTCTTTTCCTTTATACTTTATCACTGCTCCCGGAAAAACAAGGCGCTCTACCTGTTTGCCTTCTTCAGTTGCTTTCAGGTTAGTTGGTTGTATACCTTTTTGAGCAAGCTGCTGCATAAACTCTGCCCGCTTCTTTTCATCTGTGATTGAATTTGGGTCAAAGAATAGGAAACGTACATTCCCATCAGAGTAGATCCTGAACTCATCCAGCGTCTCACGCACCGATTGATGCAAACGCTTAAAGCCAGCCGGGAAATCACCCTCCAGGTAAACTTCTACAAACACTTCGTCCTGAAGATTACCCAACATCTGTTCGGTTACCGGTGAAATAGAATACCTTTTATCTTCAGTTAAATCAAGCCTGAAAAAGTAATTGTATACCAATGCATTAAGCACCACCAACACAACTATAGCTATAACATATCCGGTAATATCGCGGCGGTGCTTGCTTGCTGTTTTTGTAGTATCCTGCGTTACCATTTTCTGCTGCTCAGTACAAGTTTAGTAGATAGAATCATGATGGCTATTACCGTTAAAAAGTATAACACATCGCGGGAGTCAACAAGGCCTTTGCTGATGGCATCGTAGTGGTAAGAGATACCTAACTGGCCTATAAAATAACTATAGCTAGCAAGTGCCGGAATGGAAGCCAGCAGGTCGAAACCGGTATAAATGATGTAGCACATGAACAGCGCCACTATAAATGAAATGATCTGGTTGCTGGAAATAGATGAGGCAAAAACCCCAATGGCACAAAACACGCCAGCCAGAAACATAAGCCCCAGGTACGAGCCCACTACAGCAGCCGAATCTACGTTTCCTTGCGGATTACCTAATTCATATACTGTATAGTAGTATAGCAGCGACGGCAGTAGAGCAAAAAGCACCAGCAGCAATGCCGCAAAGTATTTACCTAGTATAAGCTGTAGATCTGTAATGGGTTTAGTCAGCAGCAGCTCAATCGTTCCTTCACGTTTCTCTTCGGCAAAGGTACGCATGGTTATAGCCGGTATCAGGAACAGGAAAAGCCATGGTGCCATAGAGAAGAGCGTCTGCATATCGGCATAGCCATAGGTTAGCACGCTGCTCTCCGGGAACACCCACATAAACATACCGGTAGCTACCAAAAACACCGCAATCACCATATAAGCGATCAGGGAGTTAAGGAAGCCGTTAAATTCTTTTTTAAGTATAGCGAGCATCTACGATGTAATTAAAAATTATGAATTAGAAATTAAAATCATGACCTGGCAGCTAGTGTTAAACTATAATCGACCAGGTACTTTAACCTTATCATTTCTAATTTCTAATTTTGAATTTCTAATTTTTTGTTAACTGTTGGAAAATCTGTTCGAGTGAGTTTTCTTCCTGCCGTAGCCCAACCAGTGGCCAGTTCTGTTCTGCTGCAATTCGGAACACTGAAGCACGGATATCGGCGTCCTGGAGCGATGTAATTCGATAGGTATTATTCTGAACCAGTTCAACATCTTCAACTCCGGCTATACTTTGCAGCAGTTCTATACTTATCGGTTGCTCAAACTCTACAAGCGTTAGTTTAGCTCCCCTGTTACCAGCCTGCAGACTTGCTACATCACTATCAGCTACCAGCTTACCACGGTTAATAATCACCACACGGTCGCAAATAGCGGTAACTTCCTGCATAATGTGCGTCGAGAAAATAACTGTCTTGTTCTGCCCGATGCGTTTGATAAGTGAGCGGATCTCTACGATCTGGTTGGGGTCAAGGCCTGTCGTGGGCTCATCAAGTATAAGTACCTGTGGGTCGTGCACCAAGGCTTGCGCTAAACCAACCCGCTGCCGGTAACCTTTTGATAATGCTCCAATCTTTTTGCCTTGTTCCAGCGTCAGACCGCAAAGCTCCACCATCTCCTGCACACGTGCTTTGGCTTGCTTGCCCTTTATGCCGTAAACTGACGCTACAAACTCCAGGTATTCGTGCACATACATATCCAGGTAAAGCGGATTATGCTCAGGCAAATAACCAACCATACGGCGTACCGCAATCGGGTCTCTTACCACGTCATGGCTATTTACAAGTATTGTTCCGGAAGTTGGTGGTAGGTAACAGGTGGCAATCTTCATAGTTGTGGATTTACCGGCACCATTTGGCCCCAGAAAACCCAGGATCTGCCCCTGCTCTACAGTAAATGATATATCATCTACTGCCCGCTGCGTTCCGAAAATCTTGGTCAGGTTCTTTACTTCTACAGACAAGCTTTAAAGAATTACAAATTAAGAATTACGAATTAAGAATGTGATCAAGGGTTTTAAATCCTTCCATTCTAATTATTTTGGCTCAAAAGTACTAAAATCCTGACTTTCTTAGAATCTTAGTTTTATTTCTGGATCCTGCCCTTCGGCATTAGCGGGCGAACTTCTATATCTACATGGTGATAATTTGGATGAGACTCCAGAGCATGAACTATAGTTGACGCAATATCTTCAGGGCGCATCATGTTTTCACGGGAGGTGATGTTCTCAAAGTTATCGAAGAAGTTTGTATTTACTGAGCCCGGGTAAATGCAGGTAACCTTAATCCCATAGTTGCGCACCTCCTTATACAAAGACTGAGAAATACCCCGCACCGCATGTTTAGAGCCGCAGTACCCCGACATTTCCTCGATACCTGTGGTGCCGGCAATAGATGAAATGTTTATGATGTGTCCTTCTCCCTGTTCTTTCATTTCCGGTAACACAAGGCGGGTGCAGTAGAAAATGCCATTTACGTTGGTTTCAAACATTGTATGCCAGTCATCAAGGCTTATCTCGTCTAACTTACCGCTTATACCTAATCCTGCGTTATTAACCAGCACGGCTACATGCACACCTAACCTGGTAATAGTTTGGTCAAAAGCATTCTGCACCGAATCCGGGTAGCGCACATCACATTCAAAAAAATGGAAATTCTGGTGCTGTAATTCGGGCGCTGTTCTGCCCCAGCCGGCAACTATAGCACCCTTATCTAAAAGCGCCTGAACTGTAGAAAACCCTATACCTTTGCTAACGCCGGTTACCACCGCTATCTTACCTTGTAATTCCATAGTTTTATAGTTTAAATTGCTGTTAGTTAATTGCTGATTGTTAAATTATTTATTACTGAATTGTTAACCTCTCTAACTCCTAAACTCTTCCTTCTTAAACTTTCTAACTTAAATATCTCCCAGTTGTGGCCTGATCAGAATTTCTTCTACCACACTGTTCTCTGACATAGTATAAGCTCCCCAGATAGCCTGAGCCACGTCTTCTGATTTCATAAAACGTTCCGGTGGCAGGTCCACTCCTTCCCAACTGGCTGTTAAAGTTGCACCCGGAAGTATAGCTGTTACTTTTACGTTATGCTCTTTTGTTTCTTCCCGCAGTACTTTCGTCATACCGTATAAAGCAAATTTAGAGATACAATAAGAGCCCCCGTTGGTGTAAGGCACAATACTGGCTGTAGAACAAAGCGTAAAAATATGTCCGCTGCGGCGTTTGATCATATCTTTCACAAAAGTTTTAGCTATATAATAAGCACTATACAAGTTAGTGTTGATCATGAAAGGGAGCGCGTCGTCATCTTCTTCACTTACCTTACCAGGTATAAAAAGTCCGCTGTTATTCACCACCACATCTACCTGAACCTTAAGCTCCTGCACGTACTTTATAAACTCTTGTAATGATTTACTGACACTTAAATCGGCCTGCATATACAGTACTTTTGAAAAAGTATAGGCTTGCTCTATATCTATTTTCAACTTTTGCAGGTCATTTTCGTTTCGGGAGCAGGTAATGATGTGGAATCCTTCTTTTGCGAATTGTTCTACAACTGCTCTGCCTATACCTTTTGTGCCTCCTGTTACAAGTATATATCGTTGCATGTGGTACATGTTAATTTTTATATGTTTTGCTATTTTAACCGTAAGATAGGCATTAATAGAGTATTTTTGACCTAAACTAACATAAACCCTGATCCTGAGAGGACAAACACCCATATGCTCGAGCATTTCGGAAAATATTTAATATTCATGGGTAGCCTTATCACCCGAAGCGAGTCTCCAAAGATTATCTTCAACAGGACGATAGACGAAGCCATCCTGATAGGTATAAACTCCATTTTTATAGTGGCTATTGTATCTACTTTTATTGGGGCTGTAACATGTGTTCAGGTATCTTATAATCTTACCAACGCACTTATACCCCGCTCTACCATAGGTTTTATGGTACGCGAAATGACAATACTGGAGCTGGCACCAACTATAACATCCATAGTATTGGCCGGTAAAGTTGGTTCTAACATTGCCGGCGGCCTGGGTACCATGCAAATAACCGAACAGGTAGATGCCCTTGAAGTAATGGGTATAAACTCTGCCAATTACCTGGTGCTGCCTAAAATACTTGCTGCACTGCTGGTTTTCCCAATGCTGGTTATACTTGCCATGTTCCTGTCGATAGCGGGTGGCTACGTGGCTGGTACGTTAACAAACGCGCTAACAGCTCAGGAATATATTACCGGTATACGCGATGCCTTTATTCCTTATAATATCGTATTTGCTCTTATAAAGTCTGTAGTTTTCGCATTCCTGATATCTTCTCTGTCTTCATTCCGGGGATATTATACGGCAGGCGGAGCACTTGAAGTGGGAGCTGCCAGTACAACTGCTGTAACAAACAGTGTAATTGCTGTGCTGATTGCTGATTATGTATGCGCCGAACTACTACTTTAGGCTTCTTTAACTTATGATAGAAATACACAATATACATAAAACCTTTGGCGGTAAGAAGGTACTTGACGGGGTAAGCGGTGTTTTTGAAACAGGAAAAACAAACCTGCTGCTTGGCGCCAGCGGAACCGGAAAAAGTGTTTTGCTCAAATGCATTGTGGGGCTGGTAAAGCCCGACATTGGCAGTGTAACATTTGATGGCACTTACTTTACCAATAACAAGTTGGACATCCGGCAGGAAATACGCCGCAAAATCGGGATGTTATTCCAAAGCTCAGCCCTGTTTGACTCCATGAATGTGGAGCAAAATGTAGAGTTTCCTTTAAAAATGCTTACTCCTGACATGAGCAAAAGCGACCGGATGGATCGTGTTAACTTTTGCCTGAAACGGGTGGGGCTTGAGGGATCAAATAAAAAGATGCCTTCTGAGCTGAGTGGTGGTATGAAAAAACGTGTAGGTATAGCACGCGCTATTGCTCCAAACTGTACTTACCTGTTCTGCGATGAGCCTAACTCAGGTCTGGACCCCCTTACTGCCCTTAAAATTGATGAGCTGATAAAGGAAATTACAGAAGAATATAATATCACTACTATAGTTGTAACCCACGACATGAACTCTGTAATAGAGATAGGTGATAATATTATGTTCCTGTACGAAGGCAAGAAACTCTGGGAAGGCACCCGTGACGAGATAATGGACACCGATATCAGAGAACTCAACGAATTTATCTTTGCCAACCGTTTAATGCGTGATGCAAAGAAAGTTGAAGAAGAAGAGCGTGAAGAACAGGAAGAGAAACGGGAATCGAAATAAAAAATTTGCTTTTAAAGCATAAAAGAAGAGGCTTCCGGTAAACCGGAAGCCTCTTCTTTTATTACTAACAATTTTGTGCTTAGATAGAGTATAACATACCTGCTACAGTAGCAGACATCATACAGGCAATAGAAGCTCCTAAAAGAGCAAGGAAACCCAGACGAGAAATATTGCCTTGCTGGTTAGGCGCCATACCTCCAATGCCACCAACCTGTATCGCAATAGAACTAAAATTAGAGAAACCGCAAAGCGCATATGTTGCCATAATTACAGACTTGGTTGTTAGTGTGCCTTCTGTTTTCATATTCGCAAGATCAAGGTAAGCCACAAATTCGTTAATAGCTGTTTTCTGACCAAGCAAGCTACCTACCTGTAGTGTGTCAACCCACGGAACACCCATGATAAAAGCGAACACTCTGAAAATCTGACCTAGAATGTACTGGAAAGAGAAACCATCAAACTGACCACCTGTGCTGGCAACCACAAGCTCGTTCAGGCCTGTAGCAGCACCCAGTTTCATTAAGGCATAGTTAAGTAAGGCAATTACTGCAATAAAGGCAAGCAACATACCACCCACGTTGGCAGCCAGTCTTAAACCATCTGCTGCACCTCTCGATACAGCATCAATTATGTTTACACCAACCTGCTCCGGGTTTACTTCCAGTCTCGTGTTTATTTTATCACCTTCGGTTTCAGGTACCAGCATTTTAGAAAGTACAATACCGGCAGGCGCGTTCATGATTGAAGCTGTAAGCAAGTGTGCTGCAAATATGGCTTGTTGTGCCGGGTCGCTGCCACCTAAAAAGGATACATAAGCTGCCAGTACACCACCAGCCAGCGTAGCCATACCTCCTTTCATCAAACACATCAGCTCCGAGCGCGTCATGTGGGAGATAAACGGACGTACCAGAAGTGGCGCCTCTGTCTGTCCCATAAAAATGTTACCTGCTGCAGATAAACTTTCGGCACCAGATAAGCGCATACCTTTCGACATTACCCAAGCAATACCATATACTATCTTTTGCAGAACGCCTAAATAGTATAAACCAGAAGAAACAGCTGAGAAAAATATTATAGTTGGAAGGACATTGAAAGCGAAGATAAACCCAAGTCCGGCATTTTGTGCAGGGTCGGCCAGGTTGCCGAAAAGGAAACGCGCTCCCTCGTTTGAGAAGCTCAGAAGTTTTACAAATGCCCGGCTTACAAATGCAAAACCATCGGCTACAAGCGGAACCTTGGTTACAAGTACTCCGAACAATAACTGAAGAAAAACACCGTATATAACGATTCTCCAGTTGATGGATTTTCTGCTCGTAGAGAACAGAAAGCCAATAGATAACAGGACAATAAGACCTATTATACCTCTAAAAATGTCAAACATAAGAAGGCTAAAAATTTGTCAAAAGTAAGGTATAAATGTTATAAAACAAAAAGTCCTGCACCTATTAAATGCAGGACTTTCGGTATAATATTATAGTTGTCTTAATTGCGTTTATTCAGCTCATCCCTGATTTTAGCAGCTTTTTCGTAATCCTCTTTTTCAAGTGCTTCGTTCAGCATTTTGTTCAGATCGTCAACCGAGGTTTCGTTAAGAGGTTCTTTAGAACTGCTGCTTGTTGTTGAAGTACTCTTCACAGTTGCAGCTTCTTCGTTTTCCTCCTCTTCTTCCTCCAGGTCGCTGAGTATAATACCGGCTTCGGATAATACACTTTCTACAGTATAGATCGGAACACCAAAACGTAAACCTATGGCAATGGCATCTGACGGGCGTGCATCCAGTTCAAATTCCTTTTCGCCATCGGAGCACATAATCTTGGAATAGAAAACCCCTTCTTTTAAGTCCGAAATCAGAACTTCGGTTATACTTACGTTTACCTGCTCTGCAAACGACTTGAACAAGTCGTGAGTAAGCGGCCGGTTAGGGTTTATTTTTTCGATCTGTATCGCGATAGATTGCGCTTCAAACATACCGATTATGATCGGCAGCCTTCTGTTTCCATCTCTCTCGCCAAGCACAAGCGCAAACGAGCCCGTCTGCGACTGACTGGAAGAGAGTCCGAGTATCTCTAATTGAATTTTTTTCACAATTAAGCCTTCTTAGTCTATTTGTCAAGGGCCTTGGCAGCCTCTATTAATTTAGGAACTACGTCAAAAGCGTCTCCAACGATGCCATAATCGGCAGCTTTAAAGAACGGCGCCTCCGGGTCCTTGTTAATAACGACAATAACTTTAGAAGAGTTAACACCAGCTAAGTGCTGAATAGCACCGGAAATACCTATAGCAATATATAGGTTAGGGCTTACAGCGATACCTGTCTGGCCCACGTGCTCGTGGTGAGGTCTCCAGTCAAGGTCAGCAACCGGCTTAGAGCAGGCTGTAGCAGCACCAAGCGCTTTTGCCAGATCCTCTATCAAATGCCAGTTCTCAGGTCCTTTCAGACCGCGACCACCCGACACTACAATCTCAGCCTCCGTCAGCAATACGCCGCCGCTGGTGTCCTGCATAATTGTTTCTTTCGGAGCAGCTACAAAGTCAGCATCGCTCAGGTCGGCAGAGAATTTCTCAACTGTTGCCGATCCGCTTCCTGTACTGGCAGCTTCAAGCGCATTTTTCTTAACAGCAATGATCTTTACATCAGAAGTAAGGTTTACATCAGCAAAGGCCTTACCTGAGAACACGCTACGTGTAACTATAAACTGACCGCCATCTGTTTTAGGCAGTGTAGTTACGTTAGTTGCCAGCGAGCCATTTAAACGCACAGCTAGCTTAGAACCAACTGCAGCGCCAATGTTTGAGTTAGAGAATACCAGCACTTTTGCATTCTCCTGTTGTGCAGCTTTTGCAATTACTTTTACATAAGCATCAGCAACAAACTGGTTCAGGCGGCTGTCGGCATCGTATAAAACTTTGCTTATACCGTGCTCACCTAATTTTGCAAGCGCATCTTCGTGCACCTCGCCTATTGCTACTGCTGTAGCTGTTGTACCAAGCTGCTGTGCTACCTGGTAGCCATAAGTGGCTGCTTCTAACGAAGACTTCTTGATCTCTCCGTTAAAACCTTCTACAAAAACTAATACAGACATTTTATAGTACTTTAGCTTCGTTTCTTAATAATGTAATTAATTCACCGGCATTTTCAGCATCGATCATCTTCACGCCACCTTTTTTCTCCGGCTTGCTGAAACTCACATAATCAGCTTTTGCTTCTGCTGAAACTGGTTCTACTACCTGCAAAGGCTTGGTACGTGCTGTCATGATACCACGCATGTTCGGAATACGAGGCTCCGACATAGGCTGCTGTGCGCTGGCTACAAATGGCAGTTTTACTTCTACCACTTCTTTACCGCCTTCAATCTCGCGCTCCAAGCGAGCTGTGCTGTCGTCAACCAAGTCCAGTTTAAATGCCGGTGTGATAGACGGAATGCCCAGCATCTCGCCTACCATGTTGTGTACCTGAAAGCCGTTATAGTCGATAGACTCTTTGCCCATCAGGATGATATCGTAGTTGTTCTGCTTGGCGATAGCCGCGATCTGCTGCGCTACAAAGAAAGCATCTTTAGGGTGCGCGTTAACACGGATAGCGTCGTCGGCGCCAATAGCAAGCGCTTTACGGATGTTTGGCTCAGCATCGGCCTCACCTACGTTTAGTACCGTAACAGTACCGCCTTTCGCTTCTTTCAACTCAATAGCGCGGGTAAGTGCGTACTCATCCCAAGGATTGATCACGAACTGTACGCCATTCTTATCAAACGACTTGTTGTCGCCGGAAAAGTTAATTTTGGAAGTTGTATCCGGAACGTTACTGATGCAAACTAATATTTTCATATGCGAAATGTTAGCTTATTAAAGGTTAAATTTGTTGCGAAGTTAGTTAAAATATAGCCAAATCGAAATGTCACAAGATAGAATAGCACAGCTTCATAAATTTCTGGAAGAAGACCCGAATGATCCCTTCACGATCTATGCCCTGGCCATGGAATATAGACCAACAGACAGGGAAAAAGCACTCTCTTACTACACGCAACTCCTGACCGAGCATGAACGATACGTGGGTACGTATTACCACGCAGCTAAGCTGTACGAAGAGTTGGGACAAAACGACGAAGCAGAACGCATCTATAAAAAAGGAATGCTGATCAGCAGGCAGGAAGGTAACCTGCACGCCTTCTCAGAATTGCAGCAAGCTTACAACAAGCTGATGGGCCTTGATTACGAAGATGACTAAACTGCCGGCTGCATGTATCAAAAATAGTATGCATGCAGCATATTTCCAAACTATACTTATATAACTTGTATAAGGTGGTTTTGTTATGATTTAAATCTTTTCTAAGTTATAAACCAAAAGAGCAGCCTTAAACCAGCTGCTCTTCTTTTTATCTTAAACTATAGCTTACCCGCAAACGTGCTCCAGGAACCTTACTTTGGTGCTGCCGGGCACTAACTTCAAACCCTTCGGGATGCCGTGGTGAGAGTCTTTGTAGTGGTTGGTGAACCATACTTTGTAGCTATCTTCGTCGGTCCAGTAGGTCATCAGCCAGATTTCATTTTCATTTTCCTGCGGGTACATTACCTCCAGTTTCAGAAAACCTTTTTCCTTATCAACCATGTGCGGCCTGTTCTTAAAGGCTTCTCTCACTTCTGCGGCCATGTCGTTGGCTATGGTAAACGTACTCAGTGCTATAAACATAATCAGTTCTTAAACGGCTGATGATAGTGCAACCAGCCGGAGTTTCAATCTATAAATTCTTTAAAATTAAGGAAAATCTGCCAGAACACGTACTTTAGTTCGGTTAACTATAGTTCTCATGAGATGTAAAACCCACCCCTGCCCCTCCCAAGAGGGGATTTTGGCTATAGTTATAGTTGGCATTATAGTTCGTAGTATATTATCACTGGCGCGGGTTTATAACCGCTGTTCTTCGCGATTTGTAATATGACTGGACGAAAGGCACAACTATAGTTTGACACTAGTCACAGATACCAGACTTGATTTGGAAAGAAGACGCTCTCGCAACATACTAAGGTTAATTCCCCTCCTTGGAGGTATTAGGGATGGGTTCAAACCTACAGCACCAACTATAAAACAAAGAGCCGCCCGATATACAGGCGGCTCTACAGTTCTGAACAATAAAAAATATCTTAAGATAAGGTCAGCACCAGGTCGTCGGTATTTACCAAAGAGCCTTCAGCCAGGTGTATAGCGGAGATCATGGTGTCTGCCGAGGCAGTTATAGTTGTCTCCATTTTCATGGCTTCAATTACAAACAGCGGTGTGTTCTTTTTAACCGGCTTTTCTTTCTCCACCAGTATTTTAGACAGTAGCCCTTGCAGTGGTGCCCCAACCTGCTTCGGGTTAGCTTTATCTACTTTCTGGTGCTCTACTTTTTCTACCTTCACCGACTTATCGCGCACATCAATGTTACGGGTTTGTCCATTCAGTTTAAAGAACACAGTACGCATACCGTCTTCATTCACGTGCCCCAGCGACTGGTATTTTATCACGATAGATTTACCGCGGGCAATGTCAATAATGGCTTCCTCGCCTGGCTGGAAACCATAGAAGAACAAGCGTGTTGGTATTTTAGATACATCACCATATTGCTCCAGGTGCTTATGGTAACCTTCGTATACTTTCGGGTACAGCTGGTAACTCAGGAAGTCGGTATACTTGGTATGATCTCCGAACTTCTGCTGAAAAGCTGCAAATTCACCTTCCAGATCAATTGGTGCCAGGTGCTCGTTTGGCCGGTCGGTAAACGGTTTCTCATCTTTCAGGATGATCTTCTGCAACTTTTTCGGGAACCCTCCTACTGGCTGGCCCAGCTCTCCTTTAAAGAACGACTGCACTGACTCCGGGAACGAGATCTCATCGCCGCGCTCCAGTACATCCACGGTGGTCAGGTTATTGGCTACTAAGTATAAAGCCATATCCCCTACAACTTTTGAGCTTGGCGTTACTTTAACCACATCACCGAACAGTGCATTTACTTCGGCGTAAGTTTCTTTTATAGTTTCCCACTTGTCGCCTAAACCCAGTGCATTTGCCTGCGGACGAAGGTTGGAGTACTGCCCTCCCGGAATCTCGTGGTGGTATACTTCAGCGGTACCTGCTTTCAGATCAGATTCAAACGGATAATAATATTCACGTACTGTTTCCCAATAGTTGGAGTGGCGGTTCAGGCTTTGCTGGTCGAACTCGCGGTGGCGCTCCTGGAAACGCATCGCCTCCACCATAGAGTTAAAGTTAGGCTGTGACGTTAAGCCCGACATAGATCCCAGAGCCACATCCACCACATCAACTCCAGCTTCAATTGCCTTTAAATAAGTAGCTGATTGTATGGATGATGTATCGTGCGTATGCAAGTGAATCGGTAAGCTTATGGTGTCACGTAGCGCTTCAACAAGCACCTGTGCTGCATATGGTTTCAACAGACCAGCCATGTCTTTAATACACAGAATATGGGCACCGCTGTCTTCAATCTGCTTAGCCAGTTGCAGGTAATAGTCCAGGTTATACTTTGTTTTCGATGGATCAAGTATATCGCCGGTATAGCAAATAGCCACCTCTGCAAGGCCCTGTGTACGCTTGCGCACAAAGTTGATGCACGGCTCCATGCTCTTCATCCAGTTCAGCGAGTCGAAGATGCGGAAAATGTCTACCCCTGTCTCCCACGACTTTTCTACAAAAGACTCGATCAGGTTATCCGGGTATGCTTTATAGCCAACACCATTCGAGCCACGGATGAGCATTTGCAGCAGGATGTTCGGGATTGCTTTGCGTATCTGTGCCAGGCGGTCCCAAGGGTCTTCGTGTAGAAAGCGCAGGCACACATCAAATGTAGCACCGCCCCATACTTCCATACTAAAGGTTTGCGGATTATCTTTGGCAAAGGCCTCAGCCACCTTCATGATATCAAAGGTACGCATGCGCGTTGCCAGCAGCGATTGGTGTGCGTCCCGGAAAGTGGTATCGGTATAGTGTATCTGCTTATCGTTACGGAGCCATTTCGAGAACTCTTCAGGCCCCAGTTGTGTGAGCAGATCTTTAGTGCCCGGCTGGTACACCTTGTTCAGGTTAAAACCGTGATAATCTGGTTTGGTAAGTATACGGTCTTTGTCCACTTTTTTGATATCCGGGTTACCGTTCACTATAGTTTCAGCCAGGAAGCCCAGCATTTTGGTAGCACGGTCCTGCGGCTTTTTAAATATGAACAGTTCCTGGTGGTTCTTTACAAAATCAACCGTTGCATCTCCTGAAATAAAGACCGGGTGGTTAATGATATTTTGCAGGAACTGGATATTGTGTTTCACCCCACGGATTCGGAACTCGTCCAGCGTACGCGACATCTTCATGGCGGCGTGCTTCAGGGTAGGTGCCTGCGCCGATACTTTTACCAGCAGCGAATCGAAGAACGGACTCACCTTTGCTCCCTGGTACACACTACCCTGGTCCAGGCGAATACCAAAACCTCCGGCGCTGCGGTAAGCGATGATAGTACCGTAATCCGGTTTAAAATCTTGTTCCGGGTCTTCGGTGGTTATGCGGCACTGTATGGCAACCCCATTGGCACGCACAATATCGTTAGGGCCCAACTGTACTTCTTCGTGATCTAAACGGTACCCATCGGCAATAAAGATCTGCGTCTTTATCAGGTCAATGCCTGTGATCATTTCGGTTACCGTGTGCTCTACCTGTATGCGCGGGTTTACTTCTATAAAGAAGATGTTGTTGGTATGCGGCTCCACCAGGAACTCCACTGTACCAACGTTATTATAGTTTACTGCCGAGCAGATCTTAATAGCATAGTCGTATAGTTTATGGCGTGTTTCCCTGTTCAGGCTGATTGCCGGCGCAACCTCTACTACCTTCTGGAAACGGCGCTGCACAGAACAGTCGCGCTCGAAAAGGTGCGTGATGTTGCCATAGTTGTCGGCCACGATCTGTACTTCGATGTGCTTCGGGTTCTCCACGTATTTCTCCAGAAATAGCGTATCGTCACCGAAAGCCTTCAGAGCTTCATTCTTTGCTTCAAAAAAGCCTTTTTCCAGTTGCTCATCATCCCTGATCACGCGCATACCACGGCCACCACCACCGGCAGCAGCTTTCAGCATCAGCGGGTAACCAATACGGTGCGCTTCTTCCAGGGCAGTTTCATATGTGTTCAGGTCCAGGTCGTTGCTCTGTATGATGGGCACTTCACAGCTTACGGCTACTTTTTTTGCAGCTATTTTATCACCAAGCGAGGCCATTACCTGCGGTTTTGGGCCAATAAATTTTATCCCGTTATCGGCGCAGCGCTGCGAGAAATGCTGGTTCTCAGACAGGAAACCATAGCCCGGGTGAATGGCATCTACGTCGTTCTCTTTGGCTATCTTAATGATGGCA
Source organism: Pontibacter deserti (assembly GCF_023630255.1). Taxonomy (NCBI): domain Bacteria; kingdom Pseudomonadati; phylum Bacteroidota; class Cytophagia; order Cytophagales; family Hymenobacteraceae; genus Pontibacter; species Pontibacter deserti. The sequence goes on from NZ_JALPRS010000001.1 coordinate 1,431,141, forward strand.
TCGATGTCTAAGTATGGCTGCAGGGGCTGGTTATCTTTACCAACCTGGTAGGCTTCGTCGGCTTTGTAGCGGTGCAGCGAATAACGGTCTTCGTAGGTATAAATGGCAACCGTTTTAATACCAAGTTCGGTGCAGGCACGCAATACACGTATGGCAATCTCGCCGCGGTTAGCAACAAGTACTTTTTTTATGTTCATATAAGGTGAGATGAATGTATAAGTAAAATCAGATCCTTCCGTGCCACCATTATGATAGCACAATTTGCATTTATAAGAACGTTCAATGTGATTTCTATACTTACTCCCGGGTTGAAGTAACTTGACCTGTAGCCCGTTCGGCACCCGTTAATACCGAAAAATTATAGATAAGGTTATAATTCAATTTTGACTATATTATTAAAGTATAAAGTACGGTTTTAACTCACCGTTTTGGGCTAGGTTATACTTCAATTGGAAGGGAAGAAAATATATTCAAAGTATAGTTGCAGCTAAGTTCAGAATAGCAGATGCAATGTATTGCTGGCATTTAACAGGTGTTCCGTATCTTTGACTGATGCTGAAACAACTGGCTATACTTTCGTTTCTGATTTGTTTGCTACTAAGGGTAAACATAGTAGCTGCTACAACTATAGCTACGCCAGATTCAAACCAGGTTCATAATCAAAAACTGTTGCTGCTCGGAGCTGGTTTTATGGTGGGTTATTCGGCTATGCTTGTCGGGCTAAATAATGCCTGGTATGCAGAGCAGGAACGTACAGATTTCCATTTTTTTAACGATAACAGCCAGTGGCGACAGGTAGATAAGGCTGGGCATTTCTGGGGAGCTTTTCACCAGAGCCGTGCCGGTATAGATATGCTGCGCTGGGCCGGTGTACCAGACAAAAAAGCTATACTTTACGGAGGCTTGTTGGGTGTGGTATTACAAACGCCTGTTGAAGTTTTTGATGGTTACCAGAAAGATTACGGTGCTTCGGTGGGTGATCTGGTTGCCAACACAGCTGGCTCAGCGGCTATAGTGGCCCAGGAACTGGCCTGGCGCGAAGTCCGCATCATGCCCAAGTATAGTTTCCATAAAACCCGCTACGCTGCCGAACGGCCTAATGTATTGGGAAAAAGCCTGGCGGAACAGGCCTTGAAAGATTATAATGGACAAACCTACTGGCTTTCTGTAAATGTAGGTGATTTTCTGCCGGAGCAGAGCCGGTACCCAAAGTGGTTAAGTATAGCAGTCGGGTATGGTGCAGAGGAAGTGGTATACAACCACGAGGCTACCAACTATAATTTAGGCTTTGATGCGCACCGGCAATTTTACCTGAGCCCAGACCTGAACCTGCTACACTTTAAAGGAAGAAGTAAAATTCTGAATACAGCTTTGTATGTGCTTAGTATAGTTAAAGTGCCTGCGCCTACGCTGGAGTATAATCGCAAGAATGGGTTTAAATTTCATAGCCTATACTTCTAGGCCAAACTATAGTAGCTTATACTTGTTCAACATCCGTAAATAGAACATAACAAACAGATTAAATAAACTATGAACGTAGGAGACCGTGTGCGACTGATGTCAGGTCGTGAGGAAGGCATAATTACCAGAATACTGGATAATAATATAGTTGAAGTAGCTATTGACAACGATTTTACCATACCCGTGGCCCGCCGTGAGATAGTGGTGATAGCTGCGGAAGAAAACAAGTATATGCGCACCGATGATGTGGTAGAGGCGCCGGTTCGTAAAGCGCCACCATCACCGGTATTAGCTGAAAAAGGCATTTACCTGGCTATGGTGCATCAGTCGGAAGAATTGCTGGCTGCAACTATAGTTAATAACACCGATTACGATGTGTTGTTTACTACCGGTGAGGAGCGCAACAACCAGTACCGCGGCCTGCAAAACGATAAGCTGGCACCAAAGACCACACGCGTTATCTCGCATTATCATCTGAAGGATTTTGAAAAATGGCCAAGCCTGGTGGTACAGTTCCTGCAGCACCGGAATGGCGCTCCTGCCCTATTTGAGCCGGTAACCAAGCGTGTGCAGTTCAGAGCTAACTCTTTTTACAAGAGCAAAAAAACAGCCCCGGTCATCAACAAGGAAGCTTACCTGTTCCAGCTCGATACAAAGCCAACTATAGTTGACACAGACAAAATCAAAGAACAGCTTGCCGAAAAGCCGGAACAAACAACTGAAAACTATAAGCTACAGGCACCAGAGCACGAAGTAGACCTGCATATCGAAAAACTGACTGAAGATTATAGCGGCATGAGCAATAGCGCGATGCTAAAACTGCAGCTCGACCGCTTTCAGGACGCATTGGACAGAGCGATGGCAGCCAATATGCACGAGATCGTGTTTATCCACGGGGCCGGCAACGGTGTACTCCGCAAAGAGATCCAGAAAATACTCAGCCGCACACCGGGCATTAAATTCTTCGAAGATGCCCGTAAAGAGAAATTCGGCTATGGAGCCACGTTGGTAAGGCTGAAGTAAGAGTTAGAGAGTTTAGGAGTTGATGAAGTTAGAAATTTAAAGGCAACTCTTTTTTGTCATTCCAAACGCAGTGAGAAATCTGGAACTACCAGTGTATTAGGTCCCAGATTTCTCGCGTTACTCGAAATAACAAGAATAATATTACCCCTAATTCCTAAACTCTCAAACTCTGTAACTCCTAAACTAAAAAAGCCTTACTTTTGTAATCTATAAAAGAGAAAACAGCAAGCCGTCTTATCGCCGCGAAGCAATTCGGGGAGGAAAGTCCGGGCAACGCAGAGCATCCTGCTTCCTAACGGGAAGGGTCTGTTTTGGAGACGAACCAGATACAGCCAGTGCCACAGAAAATTACCGCCAGCAGCAATGCTGGTAAGGGTGAAAAGGTGCGGTAAGAGCGCACCAGCGGTTGGGTGACCAGTCCGGCTGGGTAAACCTCAGGAGTTGAAAGACCAAATAGGCCGGCAGCGTCTTGCTTCGGCGAGACTAAGGGCTGCTCGTCCGATGTCGGTGGGTAGGTCGATGGAGCCTGTGCGCGAGTGCAGGCCTAGATAAATGATAAGACGCACGCTTTCGGGCGGAGCGACAGAACCCGGCTTACAGGCTTGCTGCTACTCTTTTTATAGTTTCCTACCTGCTCCTGTTTACTTTTATACTTCCAGGAGCTAACCATCAGCCTTTAATGACGGCGATGGCACCTCTACCCCATCAAAGATACTTGTATAAGTATACCCTCCCCGGCTATAACCTTAAGAACAGAAATTTACTTTAGATAGATAATGCTTTTGTAGTATAATAAAGCTAGATCAACCGTACTTATAATAAGTAAAAACTTGGCATGACATTTAGCTTACAAAGTATTTTCAGAATAAGCCAAATGAGGCCAATACACAGGTTTTAGATGAGGCATTTTGCCTGCCATAACTATAAAGATTACTTTTATACCTGATGATGAAGAGAATCAGCAACTGCTTGTATGTACTAAGCATACTTATACTGCTGGTTACGATGGCAGGATGTAAGGTACTGAATCTTGCCCCTCCGGTAGGTGCCAAACCAAAGGCTGATCGCCTGATGGCCATACAGAGCTCCCCCAACTTTAAGTATGGTCAGTTCCGGAACCTGGTGCCAACCAAAACTGGTCTCGACTTTTTAGGCTATACCAAGGTAATTTCGGTTAAGCTTGCCGGTAAGTTTTTCGGTGACAACGACCACCAGGAGCCAGCGCGGAAAATTCCGGTAATGAAAATCGACCTTACTCAATATGCTTGGGGTCAGGATTCGGCTACTGTAATTTCCTGGCTGGGCCACTCGGCTTCTTTTATTCAGATAGATGGTAAGCGCCTGCTGCTGGACCCCATGCTTAGCAATGTCGCTTCCCCCGTCAGCTTTGCTGGACCTAAACGCTTCTCCCCACCGGCCATCACCGCAGAAGAACTACCCCAGATTGATGCCATTCTCATATCTCACGACCATTACGACCACCTTGATTTTGATACTATCAAGAAACTCGGAAAGAAGACAAGGCACTTCTTCGTACCTCTGGGCATAGGAGTCCACCTGGAGCGTTGGGGCGTACCTGCCGAAAAGATAACTGAATTAGACTGGTGGCAGGAGGCCACTTTCATGGGGCTTAAGATTGTTGCGACTCCATCACGGCACTTCTCAGGTCGCGGCCTTAATAATGGTATGCAAACCCTCTGGAGTTCATGGGTTATTATAGGCCGCGTAAACCGGATCTTCTTCAGCGGCGACACCGGATACTCCAAAAGCTTTGCTGATATTGGCAGGAAGTATGGCCCCTTCGATATTACCCTGATGGAGTGCGGCCAATACAACAAACTGTGGCCCGACATTCACATGATACCCGAACAAAGCGTGCAGGCACACCTCGACCTGAAAGGAAAACTAATGATGCCCATACACTGGGGAGCCTTCGACCTAACCTCCTACTCCTGGAATGATCCTATAGAACGGGTAACCAAAGAAGCCAGAAAACTGGAAGTGAATATTACCACACCACGTATCGGCGAATCAGTTATCCTGCATAAATATGAGCCTGAACAGGTCTGGTGGCGGGAGTAACCCAGGATGGCATTTATTGTTGTAAATTAAAAATGTTAAATCGGCCCTGCCAAGGTTATGTTTTATTAAAGCTTATACATTATGTAGTTTACTTGCTTTGCTCTGGTGGCGTAAACTCATACCCCAACTGGCGTAGCGCGTCCGCCTCATTATAAAAAGTTAAGCTTTTCACGATTTTGCCATCCTCTATCAGGTAATTGGTATTTGCCCAGATAGTAATCGGTCCTCCCCCATTTTTATAATGAATATTCAACTCCGCCCAGTTGGCTACCCAATCGCCTTTGTTATCGCCGTCGGGTATACTTACACTGGCAAACCTTGACCGGTTATATTGAATTTTTTCATACAGGTTAGTGGCGTTGGCTTTCCAGTTCTCTACCGCCTGCTCTTTTCTGATTGAATCTCCGTAAGATGGTCCCATGCCAATATAGTTATCCCCCAGATAATTACTCATCGCATTGTAATCCAGGTTCTCCACGGCTTTTATATAGTTCTTAACCAGTTCAATGTTATCATCATTCTGCCTGGTACCAGTATTCTGTTTGTCTCCGGAAGAGGTACAGGCAACCAGGTAAATATTTGCTGCTGCTAAAAGGATCAGATGTTTCATATCAGTATTTTTAAACTATAGTCTTAAGTTCAGAATTCATTAAATGCTCCACACCAGCCATTATTTTATAGTGTATCCTTTCCCTTCTATACAGCCCGAAAATGCCCTAATATAACGACTCCAGTTTTCCTGTTCCTGGGCACTAACACTTGCTTGTATCTGCTGTTGTTCCGCCTTCTCTTGTTTTTTTCCTCTACGCCTGCCGGCTATAACACCGGTTATACCACCAATGGCTGCTCCTTCGCCAGCACCACCACCCACTATGGCTCCAATAGCGGCCCCTGCCGCTGCACCAGCAGCTCCACCCTTTAAGGCTTCACCGGTAGAGCTTGTTTCTGTTGGGGCTGCACCTTGCACTTTGGGCATGTTTGCCGGGTTAAGGCCGGTTTGTTGTATTGCCCAGTTATAGCACTCCGATTCATCTTTCTGTTGCTGTTCATTGCTTTGCCCCTTTGCCGGGTACACATACAAATTCAGCCCTCTCGATATCTGGTTATGACTTTGTGCTATAGTTTGGTGGGCAAAAACCACCAGGAATAAAACCAAAAGGAATAGACTGGCAGCTTTATTAATTAAATAGTTCGCTTTCATGTAATGATCTTTTGTAGTAAGGATAGATGCTACGCCATGATAACAGATAGAGGGAATTAAAGGGTGATATTAAAGCTTATAGTGGTGTTACTTACACCTCTTTAGAAGCCGGGGAAGTATAAGACAGTATATAATAAGTTAAGCCATTTCTGATCAGATCAGGAAGCCGTCCTCTCTCATTTTGGCAGCGACCGCATCCGCAATCTCATTGATTGTTTTATCTATATCAGTTGGATTAACCGTTTCCGTAGTTCCTGCCCAAACCAGTTTATCCGGGTTTACAGTGTATACTAATGTTTCTACCATATAATTTTTGTCAGTGGTGTAGTACCCGGGATCAGTATAGAATGCTGCCCCATACCCGTAATACCTGCCATAACCACCGTAATACCCGTGAGTTGCACCCGGCACATACCTGGTCTCCTCTTCTATATCCGCCAAACGCACCATTAAAATATGAGTGTATTGCCCGTCTGTCAGCATATTATTTAAGGCAGCTTCCCCACCTGACTTCATTGCCTCAGAATTAAGCATACTATAGGAAGCCACTGCTTTACCCGTCATGCGTTTAACCAGTTGGTCTTCCACCACACGTCGTGATGTTTCATCTTTCACCATGGCAATAACAAGTATTTTATTATTGGCGGCCTGGGTTACAGTTGCACCAGGGTCTCTCCAGGATTTAACGATTTGCGTAGTAGGCCCACAGGCGACCATAAATACTACCACAAATACAGCTATCAGAATTCCTCTCATAACTTTATCTTAACATTTATTTTTTTGTGTAGAGAGCAAACTAAGACACTTACAAGCAGAAGGGCTACTGCAGGTTTGTATTGATTATCGAATCAAATCGAATAGGCTAATTTGACCTCATTCTTTCCGTTTTTACCATCTACAGCTTCAATTAAAATTCTTTGCACAATGCTGTAAATAAGTAGTATGGCTGGTTGTATACTATAACAACGATTATTTGAAAGATTTAGTTATTTATAATAAAGGTTATATTTATAGCTCACAAACTTTCATCTGATCCAGTCATTTATCACGACTTAAACTATAGTTTTTCTGTTGATAAATGTGCTGTTGAGCAGCTAACTATAGCATCGGATAAAAAAAGAAATGAAGAATTTAAGGTGTGTAATGGCATAGCTATTTGTTATAAATCCCTTCAATTATTTACACAAGCATCTCAGAGCAGTATTAGAAAAAAACGTATTGATACCCGAATGATAAGACATCAAAAGTAGTACCGTTACCTGAATATACACTCGTATGAAACTGCAGTTTTACTACATGCTTCCCGGCAAAAGGTACGGCACAGGTAGCACCTACTCTCCAATGGTCAATCCGTCTGCCGGATGGTATATCATCTATTGAGACCTTTCCACCCTTGAACCAGTTACCATCTATACCAATCATTGATTGATTCTTAAAATAATAACTCACATGGGCTTGTGTACTCAGTAGCGGTTCTTGTTTCAGTATTTTGGTTTCCAGGTAAGCTGGGTTGCTTTCATAGAACCACATGCCTACATAGGCATCTGCATATACCTGATTGATTTTTTTAGAAGCACCTATTTCAGGCTTAAAAGCCCATCGGTGGGTCCCAAGATTAATTCTTTTATCGGTATAATATTGCCCTGTAGGTATAGAGGTAGTAAGGGTAATTCCTACAATAGTCTTTTGTGTGTACTTAACAAAGTCTTTCCTTTCCAGGGCCGGAGAGCCAATCAGGTTTATACCTATCTGTACCCTTGTATCACCAAGTCCGTTACGTGCAATACTTGTATCCTGCCCGATTACCTTTGCCTGGCCTGCTAAATCCACATAGGGCACAGTTACATGCATGCGTGCCAGCTTATGTGCAACCCCAAAAGTGCGGACATACCGAAAGGCATAAGTATGTGCTGTTAATGTAAAATCTTCAATAGGCAAAGAGGCATCAACAGCAACACTACCTTTTGTGTAAGCATAGCCTAATGCTACCGCATTCAGATCTTTGGGTAAATTGGCATAGGCCCTTGCCTCCAGTTCCTGGCTATTGGCACTTCCACTAAATCCGACACATATCAACAGCAGCCAGAATGCTTTTACGAAGAACTGATTATTACTTAAAATGTATACCCAGACGTTAGCGCTAGTGGGGTGTTGACCTGACTTTTGGTTTGTGCGAAAGTCTTGCAATGCCTCCATCATTTCATACCCACATTTCTGGTCAATATCAATAGTTAAGCTCTATTCTATTTCACTTTTCCAGTTGATTTTTAAGTCACTAAATTAGTGTTAAGTGAGTTTAACAAAGTAATTAGACCGGGAGCGCACAATGCCTTACTGTAGCAGGCGCTCCCGGCCAAATACGTCACCCATCCTTATTTGCAGAGTTTTCACCGTCACCACTGAAGCTGCCCTGTTCAGTTGCAGTCTGCTGTTGCTCTGATGAAATGGAACCAGATGCATCTACCACCATCTCGCTTGAATTTGCATCTCTTATCACTTCTTCAGTAATCATTTCCTTTGCGGACTCCTCTTTTTTAACGAATACTGCCCCCTTACCTGCCTTAAGCAAGCTTTCTGCGTCCAGCATACCGTAGAGCTGGATGAACTTTGCCACGAGCCCGGTCCAGCCTGTCTGATGGCTGGCGCCAAGGCCGGCTCCATTGTCGCCATGAAAGTACTCATAAAAGAGGATATGGTCCCTCCAGTGGGGATCGGTCTGGAATTTCTCTGTGCCACCATAGACAGGGCGCCGGCCATTTTTATCCGGCAGGAAGATACGGGTAAGTCGATCCGAGATTTCCTTGCTCACCTCGAAGAGGTTCATCAGCTTGCCGGAGCCGGTAGGGCATTCTATTTTAAAATTGTCGCCGTAGTAGGCATAGAACTGTAGTAGCGCCCGGATGATGAGCGCATTTACAGGCATCCAGACCGGCCCACGCCAGTTGGAGTTGCCGCCAAACATCCCGGTGTTCGACTCGCCCGGCAGATAGTCTACCCGGTATTCTCGATCACCCGTGTTAAAGACATAGGGGTGCTGCTCATGGAACTTGGAGAGCGAGCGAATGCCATGAGGGCTGAGAAATTCGTTCTCGTCAAGCATCTTGGTAAGTATCCGGCGTAATCGCTCAGGTGTGATTAAGGACATAATCCCGCGCTCGGCCTCACCGTAATGTCCGGGACCTACTGGATGTATATGCTCCAAAAGCTCGGGCATGCGCTCCAAACGCTGCTGTAAAAGGGCAAAAGCATGCGGAATTTGCTCACGTTGCCACTTTTCTGTTACCGTGACAGCGCATAAAGGAAGGAGTCCCACCATGGAGCGTACCTTCAGCTTCTGAGCACTGCCATCGGGCAGCCGCAGCAGGTCGTAGTAAAATCCGTCTTCTTCGTCCCACATGCCCTCCTGATCAGAGCGATTCATGGCAGCCGCGATATAGTAGAAGTGCTCTACGAATTTCAAAACCATGTCTTCGTAGATGGGGTCTTCCGCGGCGAGCTCTACTGCAAGTTCTGCCATGTTTTGGGTAAAGAGGGCCATCCAGGCCGTGCCGTCCGCCTGTTCGAGATAGCCGCCGGTGGGCAGCGGTGCGCTGCGGTCAAAAACGCCTATATTATCGAGGCCAAGAAAACCTCCTTCAAAAACATTCTTGCCGAAGCGGTCTTTGCGGTTTACCCACCAGGTGAAGTTAAGCAGGAGCTTATTAAATGCAGCCCTAAGGAAGTCAATGTCAGCCTCTCCGCGCATGGCCTGCTCAGTGCGGTGCAGGAAGAGTGTTGCCCAGGCATGTACAGGCGGGTTCACGTCGCTGAAGTTCCACTCGTAGGCAGGCAACTGTCCGCTTGGGTGCAGGTAAACCCCGCGGAGCATCAGTTTCATCTGAGTCTTAGCAAAGTCAGGGTCTACAATAGAGAGCGGGAGCGTATGGAAAGCCAGGTCCCAGGCAGCATACCAGGGGTACTCCCACTTGTCTGGCATAGAGATAATATCCTCATTCAGCATATGGAACCACTCCTTGTTCCGGAACTCACGTTTCCCTCCCAAGAGCGGGTTAGCGCGGTGTTCTTCCAGCCATTTATCAGCGTCGAAGAAGTAGTACTGCTTGCTCCACAGCATACCGGCTATGGCCTGGCGCATGACAGCAGCCGCTTCCGGGGAAACTGAAGGCGGGGTAACGGACTGGTAGAACTCATCCGCCTCCCGTAGCCTGGAAGCCATGATATCGTCAAATGCTGTTTTGAAGAAATCATCTTGTTTTTTAGCCTCTGCGCCTGGTTCATCCGGCAGGTGAGTCAGGCGCAGCCGTACCGTGGCAGATTGGCCGGCCTCGATCGTGAACCGATAATTGGCGGCCATCTTGGTTCCGGTCTTTTCGGGATTTACCGCTTCCTGTTGCCCTTTAACCACATAGTTGTTGATGCCATCCTTTGTATACCTGCTTTCATTCTCACCTTCCAGGTGTAGCAGTTCCCTGTTTGTTTCGTTGTCTGTAAAAAGTAATGGCACATCTCCTTCGCATGACAGGGTATAGTTATCCATGCCCTCGCGCATAACCAACGCAGTGCTAACTCCATTCGCTCCTTCTACCTGGCTGATATTTGGCTTCTGCCCGGCAGGGGTAGCCAACCATGCGGCCCAATCGTTTCGGAACCAAAGCGTTGGCAGCAGGTGTAATTCAGCTGCCTCAGGCCCCCGATTAACTGCCGTTATTTTTATTAATATGTCTTCAGGGTCAGCTTTGGCATACTCTACAAATACATCAAAGTACCGGTCATCATTAAAGACACCGGTGTCAAGTAATTCATATTCAAATTCGTTCTTGGATCGTCTGCGGTTCGTCTCCACCAGATCAGAATAGGGAAATGCCGACTGCGGATACTTATACAAGTACTTCATGTATGAGTGGGTTGGTGTGCTGTCGAGGTAGAAGTAGTACTCCTTAACATCTTCACCGTGGTTGCCTTCGCTGTTAGTTAGGCCGAAAAGCCGCTCCTTCAGGATTGGGTCTTTTCCGTTCCAGAGGGCCAGTGCAAAGCAAAGGAGCTGCCTGTCGCCGGAAATGCCGGCCAAACCATCTTCACCCCAACGGTAAGTGCGGGAGCGTGCCTGGTCGTGTGTAAAGTAATCCCAGGCATTTCCTCCTTCACTATAGTCCTCGCGCACGGTGCCCCACTGTCGTTCGCTTAAGTAGGGTCCCCACTTTTTCCATGCTGCCTTTCCAGTGCGATCGTCCTCAAGGCGGCTTTGTTCGATGGTTAGTTCAGATTTCATATAATATACTTAAACTCTTCATAATTGCCCATGATTTCTGCCAGGTTAATTGTCACCTTAAGCGAAAGACTTTAAGCTGAAATTGCCTCATCTTTAGCCTTTAAACTAGCAGGTTAATGAGATTTGTAATCACATACAGTGTTATATAACTGCATTAAAATGCCTCCGCAATTACTTTTAACCTGTTTTCTATACATCTGATGAAACTAGCATTCATAAAAATGAAGAAATGCGGAACAAAAACAATCAATTATTTGTATAGTGCAATTTTTTGATAAAAGTTACTTTGGGAAGCCCTTATTTGGTGAAGTGAATGATAATTTTTGTGAAGGAAATGCTTTGTATTACTAACTGTACTTTAATCAAACTTTTTAAGGTAGAAAGGCAAAAGTGCTAGTCCAGCAAAATACTCAATAATTGTTCTCAAATAATGCTTTATACCATGCAGATACCGTTGTCGCACTACAAAACACTCTATCATACTTGCCGTAATATAAATTGTACTATGGCTTTAATAGTCATAATTATTTTGCAAATTATCGACTCCTGCTGTTAGCAATAATATAGGTAGTGCTGCTTAAAAAACTTTAACCTTACTATTTATTCTCTTCAATTTATGCCAGGATTTAGCTGCTTAAGTCATAAATAGTGTAAGTATAAATTCTGCACTTGCTTTAATGGATATCCTATAGCTAAAAAAGTTGGCTATTAGAAGCGTAACCGGCCAAAGTAGATAACAGATGAAAAATTAACGTTACTAACAGAGATAATGCACCGGCACCCCACCATAGTAACAACTAATTTCCGGAAAGGGTATGTGAGGCCTGAACTAAAATGGTTACTGGTAGTCATAAGTATCCTGCTCTCCCTGGCTTCATGCCGCCCTCCGTTAGCTACTACTTCTCCCCGGTACCTGCCTGATGGAAAGTATAAAATTAAGCAAGAAGGTAAAGTAAGAGAGGCAACAGTTATCAACCATAACGATACTGCCTTCCTGCTTCTGGATGATAGGCAAACCCTTATTCCTGCCGCTAAGTATTTAGACGCCAATATCAAAAGTGCATTTGTAAACAAAGCCTTCGGGTTTAACGTGATTACAGTACCTTTCAAATTCCGGCCGCCACAGGACGACGTTCCTCAGCAACTTAACACTTCCTTCAACGCAGCGCTAGCCGCAGGATTTCGGAGCGACAGGTATACCTATAAAAAAGTAACATTAGCGCCTGGCTTGCAAAGGCGGGAAAGGTTTCATAGTGGCTACGGAGTAGGCCTGTTTTTAGGAGCCGGTACCGTTTTGGTGCGGAGTGCGTTTATTAATAACGCCTTACCACACGACTACGACGGCATGGTTGTTTACTATGGAGGATCTATAGTTTTAGGCTTAGGCAGGTTCAATACAGGTATAGCGTTGGGCTTCGACCTGCTGGCTGATAAGTATAAAGATCTCTGGATCTACCAAAACAAGCCTTGGATAGGTGCAGTTCTCGGCGTTAAGTTATAAAACATGAAGATCATCTTATACCTATTTTGCAGAGTAAAGTTCTACTCCCTAAGTATAAGATGATCTTTCAGCTTGTACAAGATGCTGACGATAAGAACCTGCCATGTATTAAACCCGCTTCTATAGAATTTGAATTCTGCTATTCGATTATCTTCTTCTGCCACCGCCTCCCCGTGACATCCCCCCTCTGCTGCCCATCGATCTTGAGGCATTATAGTTACGGCTCGAGCTCCTGCTTCGCATCTGGCTTTCGCGGTTCATACTTCCTCTATCGAAATTTGAAGCAGATTGCCAGCTTCTGCTACTGTTATTCCGCTGGTTCCAGTTGCCCTGGTTATCTCTTCGATATACATCACCGTTTCTGTCAGCATAGACATTATTGGCTGTATTAGCAGGTCTGGCTGTTGGCCTGTTGTCAAGCCCTCCCCGGTTGGCCGTAGTTGGTCGGTCGGCACCAGCTCTTCTGTCAGTTGTAGTAGGTCTGTTGGCAGCTGCTCTATCAGTTGCTCTTCTGTCCGTTACAGCACCTCTGTCAGCAGTAGAAGGTCTGGTAGTTGCCCTTTCTCTACCCCTGATATCTTCTCGTGTAGCAACACCTGGTCTATCTTTATAAACATTATTACGACCACCATTAACCCGGTTTCTGTCGCCCCTATCCACATTCCTATCTCCCCGGTTTACAGTTCTATCCCCTCTGTCAATATTTACATCAACGTCTCCATAATGTGATACATGGCCCCAGCCATATCCGGGATAACATCCGCCATGAAACCAACCATGCAATGCCGCGCCAACAAAAAGTCCCACAGTCAGGCCCACAAAGGCTGAACCTGCATACCAGCCAGCATATGGATTATAGGCGTATCCCATGCCCCAGGTAACAGGAGCCGGATAGTATACACTACCATACCATGGCGGGTAATAATAGCCTGTACCATATACCACGGTAGGGCCATCTACATAACTACCCACATAGCCCGGCGTATACCCTACCACCACGTATTCTGGTGTGGTTTCATATATGTACACGTATTTGGTATTGTACGCTTCGCTGCTGGCCGGTATATTTTCAACATCTTTTGGTCTTTCGGTGGCAACGGCCCATGGGCCTGTAGGATTAGAAGCTACAAACCAGACACCGTTATCAAGCGCGAAATACCTTCCTGATGCATCTTTCAACACAGTAATATTGGAGTTTTCGGCCAATTCCAGTGAAGTACCTTCAATATCATCGAATTTCGGCTTACCATCATATTCTACCTTAGTGGTAGCAGTTTTACGATCCACTTTGGCTGTTTGTGGAATTTCAGCATCAATTTTGGCTTCTTCTGCAGCCTCAGTACCTGCTACACTTGCCAATACTGCATCTCTTTCAGATCCTTCCGGTATTTTGGCAAAGTCTGCGGGTAATTTATCTGCACCAACATATTGCCATGGCCCCTGCAAAGATGATGCAGCAAACCACCTGCCAGCGATTAAAATATATGTTTTCTGGTTATCAATTGCCTTAAAAACCAGGTTAGGGGAATTATCTAAATACAGGAGGTTAGTTCCCAACACGTTTTTATATACCGGCTCTCCCGTAGTTTGCAGCAGCTCGGCTGGTTCCGTGCTAACAATTATCTCTCTTACCACTGGCTTTTCAGGTTCCGCGCCCTGAAGCTCCTCCTGCTCCTGCTTCTTGATCTGCGCATCTATGGATTTTACTTTAGCAGACAGCTTTGTATTCTGAGACCAACCACTTTTTACAGAAGTTGATTTATACCAGAGCCCCCCCACATATAAATTCCATTGATTGCCTTCCTTAAAGATCAAATAAGGGGAGTTCACCACCCGGTCAGCATCCAGTTCTATATCTTTCTGGATCTTTGGTTCCCCATCCAGGATCACGAGGGTGCTTGGTTTATCACGGTACAGTATTTTAGGTGGCTTGTTATTGAAATCTGCACCCGAGGCGATATTTTCTTTTCTGATGGTAGCTACCAGTTCATCAAGTGTTGTTTCTAGCTTCCATTTAGGTACTTCTGTTTCTATCAGGTTGGTGAGTTTGTCGATTTTTGTCTGGTCTTCAACACCCGGGAATTTAGCCTTGGTAATGTTCAAAGTTTCCAGGGTTGCCATACGGGTATCTTTATCCGTACTTATGGTTGCTTCATAAAAAATGGCTCCGAAAATAGGCTCATCTTTCGCCGTCGGATTAACGGATACAGCAGCTCTTCCGGTTAATTTATTCCCGGTCAGGTCATCAGGTTGAGGTTGGTAAATGACTACTTTACCACCTGATTTAAGGGCAATTTCCTTTGGCCACGTATTTTGCGCTAAAGAAAAAGTGCTGATAAAAGTAGTTACTATAAGTAATACAATTCTAGATACCATTATTAAATCATTTACATAAAAAGTACTATGATTTGCTGCAAATTTCACTCGGAATCTTACTCAGGCAATGGTCTTCGAATTGATAAATTCTTAGCTTAAGTACCTGAGATTAGAACAGGAAGGGACTGGTTATTTGAAATTGTTTTATGCAAGTTGGATACTTCATTCTAAAGGCTCTTTTAAATCCTAATAGATAAATGAGCAAGCCTATAAGCACATCACACATGTGCCACCCGCAATTCCTACTTCATTCCTTTATATCAACTTAAGGAAATGTTAAGCTTTTATACTTATAACTACCTTTATTTCTATAGATAGCATTTACATTATTTACGATTAAACAATAAAAAATGGGCTGATTTTGATATAAAGTTGTTATAACAATTATGTTATTTAGTGAAAGTTTGGTTTAATACTGTGGATATTACTCACATTTTATTTAACTAAAGTATTTAAATTTTAATTGCACGTATAATTATTATACAGTTTCAAAATATATTAATACCCGATTCTTTAATACAAGACTCAAATCACCCTTAGTATAATATAGATTGTATCTATTTACCCTGATTTCCAGAAAATCAGGTACTCTCCGGTGCGAAACAACCGCATCATACAATTACTGTTCATTACTGCTCCGGACAGTAGTATACTTAGCTAAAAGCTATAGCTAAGCTGATCATATCTCCAGATTTTTTGTACCAACCATTAGTTCCTATGAAAAATTTATTTACCCTGGCTTTTGTCATACAAAGTTTATTTGCTTCAGTAGCTACAGCTCAACAAGCTGAGCCACAGCAACAAAGACCAGTAAGTATGGAAATTTATGGGCATGCCATGACCGATGCCATTTACGATTTCAAACAAGTAGATCCTAACTGGTTTGATGTATTAAGGCCAACAAAATTACCTGCATTCGATAATCAGTTTGGTGCTGATAGAGAGATGCACTTCAGTGTCAGGCAAACCCGGTTTGGTGTCAAAGGCTATTTACCTACAGCTCTAGGCGAACTTAAAACCACATTCGAATTTGAGCTTTTTGGTACCGGTGTAGACGCCGGACAAACCACTTTCCGGTTACGGCATGCTTATGGCGAGCTTGGAAAATTTGGTGCCGGACAGTACTGGAGTCCTTTTATGGACATTGATGTATTCCCGAACTCATTGGAATACTGGGGGCCGAACGGTATGGTGTTTTTCCGCAATATTCAGGTACGCTATATGCCTATACAGGGTGATACCCGCCTTACCATTGCGCTCGAAAGACCTGGTGCAAGTGCTGACCAAGGGATTTATGAAGATAGGGTTGAACTTGAGGGGGTAAGCCCCCAGTTTACACTTCCTGACCTCTCTGCTGAGTACAGGTTTGGTCAATCCTGGGGCTATGTTGAACTGGCTGGAATGCTGCGCCGAATTGCATGGGAAGACCAAGGCAATACTCAGTTTGACTTAAGTGGTGACGACATCGGCTGGGGACTAAACCTGAGCTCAGGTATAAAATTCTTGGAAAAAGATATGCTCCACCTCCAGGTTGTTTATGGCGAAGGTATCCAGAACTATATGAATGACGCCCCTGTGGATATAGGTATTGAGAACCGCCCTGATGACCCTGTACGCCCAATCGAAGGTGTAGCACTCCCGGTACTAGGTGTTGTTGCTTTTTACGACCATTACTGGAGCGATAAGTTCAGCAGCACTATCGGCTATTCTATGTTAGATATAGATAACTCAGAGGCACAGGCACCCTCAGCATTCAAAAAAGGACAATATGCTTTAACCGACCTTATATATTACCCTACTTCTAATGTATTGATGGGCGTGGAATTCCAGTGGGGAGATCGGGAAAATTTTAATGACGGATGGAGTGTATCGGATTACAGGCTACAGTTTTCCTTCAAGTATAACTTCAATCAGAAGTTCTATCGTGAAGCTACAGACGAAGGCCAGTAAAGATGCATAGCCAGCAAGTACTAAGGTGGGTAAATCAACCTTGCATATAAATGAGGATTTGGAATTTCAAAATATGATGCTATGAAAAATCAATTTATTAATAGAGATTTTATCGCTCTTCTTGTATCTACTGCATTTCTTTTCTCTACCAATACTGGTGCATTTGCACAGACAGAAAAGAAAAGAGCAGCAACTACTACCCCACAAAAAGGGCAGATTGAATCTGTTCTGAAAGAAACTTATAACAAGTATAAAGATCTAAAAGAAGGAAAAAATGCCGATTATATACCCGAACTGGCTAAAGTACCCTCAGACCAGTTTGCAATCGTAATCATTGGCCCTGACGGCCATGTTTACAGCCAGGGCGATGTAGATGCGCTTTATTCTATTCAATCTATATCCAAAGTACTGACACTTGCCCGCGCCATAGAGGAATCAGGAGCCAAGGCAGTTCAGGATAAGATCGGGGTAGACCCTACAGGAGAGCGATTTAATTCTGCATTAGCGATAGAACAAAACAAAGGCAAAGAGATTAACCCGCTTGTAAATGCCGGAGCCATAGCAACAACAAGTATGCTGAAGGGCAACACGTACGAAGAAAAATGGAAAAACATTATACAAACGCATAACGACTTTGCCGGTAGAAAACTTGAAGTAAACGAGCCTGTTTATAAAAGTGAGGCCGCCACAAACCAACACAACCAGGCGCTGGCCTCACTTATGAACTCTTTTGAGCGCATGTATTTTGATCCGCCAAAATCGGTAGACCTCTATACAAAACAATGTGCCATTAACATAAATACCAAAGACCTGGCAATGATTGCGGCTACCTTAGCCAACGGCGGTACAAACCCGGTTACCAAGAAAAAAGTGGTTTCGCCTCAAACAGTGGCACATGTGCTGCCGGTTATGGCCACCTGCGGCCTTTACGACGACTCCGGCATCTGGTTCTATAACGTTGGTTTGCCAGCTAAAAGTGGTGTTGGCGGCGGTATAATGGCCATTGTGCCCGGTCAGTATGGTATTGCTGCATTTTCACCAAGGCTGGATGAAGCCGGAAACAGCATCCGTGCCCAGCGGGCAATAACTGACATAGTAAATAAGCTTAACCTGAACCCATACCTGATACATTCCAATACTTCTGGTGCAGCTAAAAAGTGAAGGTATGAAGACAGGTTTAAATGAAAGCTTGCTGCAGGCTAAGGTATGGACAGGTCCTGTTAAATATAGAATAATCTCCTCAGGTTGGTTAAAAGAAGCCAGTGCGATCATACTTCTGATCGTACTGGCACTTTTTTCACCAGCCCGATTACAGGCACAGGACGACACAAAGGTAGAAGCTTATGATACACTGAAACTGGAACTGGAGAAATACCCCAATACAACTTCAGGAGAGTTTACGCCGGGCCGGGGATTCGATATTTATAAAAGTAAATGGGGAAGTCTCAACCTGAGCATTTATGGCTTGTTCCGCTATATTAACCAGCAAGACTCCGACAGAAAATATATAGATCACCTGGGCAGGGAAAAGCCGGTAGATCCTCGACAGGATTTCCAATGGCATCGTACATTTGTTTGGGCTTCCGGCTTCTTTTATACTCCCAGGTTCAGGTATGTTATTAGTCTGTGGTCCTTACCTACAACAGACCAGACGCTCTTATTTGGTAACTTTCAGTACCGCTTTCACCGAGCCGCTACATTGGGCGCGGGTATCGGCCCCAATCTTGGTGTGCGGTCCATGCAAGGTCCGTGGCCATTCTTTATGTCATCTGACAGGATCATGGCTGAGGAAGCCTTACGACCTGGCTTTACATCGGGTATCTGGGTGAACGGAGAAGCACTGCCCCGGTTACACTACTGGCTGTTTATGGGTAATAACATGAGCCAACTAGGTATAACTGCCAACCAGCTTACCCGGCATCTTACTAAAAGTGCCAGCGTTTGGTGGATGCCTACTACAGGAGAGTTTGGCCCAAGGGGTGGCTTTGGAGATTTTGAGCAGCATGAAAAAGGCGCTACCCGCTTTGGAGCCTCATTCGTTTATGCTCGTGAAGACAGGTCAAATGCCATTTCTAATCCAACGCCGGCCAGTACCCAGATCCGCATCTCTGATGGCTCTTATCTGTTTGAAACCGGCGCTTTAGCTGATGGCGTTACCGTGCAGCGTGCTAACTATGAGATTCTTTCTGTAGATGCCGGTTGGAAGTATAGAGGACTTCACCTGCAGACGGAGTTCTTTTTCCGCAGGCTCTATGATTTCAATTCTACCGGTCCGTTGCCTATAAGCGAAATCAATGATAACGGATTTTATGTTCAGGCTTCTTATCCTATTATCAAGAAGCGGTTGCATATGTATGGTGCATACTCCATGGTGGTGGATGAGTTTGATCGGGATCCCTGGGAGGTTGTAGGGGGCCTGAACTATTACCCTTCAGGTACCAGAAACTGGCGCTTAAACCTGCACGCACTACGGGTAGAGAAATCGCCTGCCGGCTCACAGTTTGGCTTTTACGTTCCCGGGCAAACTGGTGCAACACTTTCAATAGGAACCGATATTCTGTTATGATGTAATTTCAAAACAAGGCTTTTCACTTCAAAGTATTCAATGAAGAACCTTCTACTATCTACACGCTCTAGCCGGGTTGTCAGTATTATAATTTCTGCCATACTGCTGATGCTGTTTTTAACACATACTGCTGAAGCCCAAAAGAGAAACAGGCAAACCCAGGCACCTCCTGACAATACCTTTCATGATTCCCATTTTCACCTGACTAACTACATCCAGGAAGGCGTCGATATTCATAAGTATTTAGAAATTATGGGCAGCCGCGTTGGCCGGTCTACGCTGTTTGGCATACCCTTGCAACAAATGTGGTATTACCCTAACTCAGGCAACTATGCTCCTACTTATTACCTGCAAAGCGATGCCCCACTCTATTATTATTCTTTTACTGACGCTTATATAGCAAGTATCTATAACTCTCTTTCAAAAGAAGAGAAACAACGCTTCGACCCTATGATTATAGGCTTTAACCCGGCTGATATGTATGCAAAAGCTCATATAAAAAGGGTGCTCCATACTTTTCCGGGTGTATTTACCGGTATCGGAGAATTCAGCATACACAAAGAGTTTGTTTCTGCAAAAGTAGCCGGTGAAGTTGCCAGCCTTACCAATCCTGCCCTTGACAGCCTGCTGGATTTTGCAGGAGAAGTTGGCTTGGTGGTGCTTTTTCATAATGATATGGATATGCCTTTTGCCAAAGCCGGTACAGAGCCAATATACTTAACCCAAATGAAAGACTTACTGAAAAGACATCCCAAAACAACAATTATCTGGGCACATGTGGGCTTAGGAAGGATAGTACGCCCGATTCAGGGCTCCCCTTCGGCTCCGTCAACAGAACGCACGCCCAGGCAAATGCAGATTGTGGACGATATTCTTTCGGACCCTGCGCTACGGCATGTATACTTTGATATCTCCTGGGATGAGGTTGCCAAGTACATTGTGGCTTCGCCGGAAGTGCTACGAAATTCTATCACAATTCTTAACCGATATCCTGACCGTTTTCTTTTTGGATCAGATGTGGTAGCACCTACAAGTCCGGAGATGTATTATGCAGTGTACAACATGTACGAGCCACTTTGGAAGGGACTTAAACCGGAAACCAGTGAAAAATTACGGAAGGGTAATTACGAGCGGATTTTTAACGAAGCCAGGCAAAAAGTACGACAATGGGAGAAGGTGCATGTAAGTACCGGAGCTAAAAAATAGCAAGATCCAAAATATTAAAACTATATGAGCCAGGTAAATTCAGGAATCGTTAGCGAGCCTAAACAGGAAAAGAAGGGACAGGGAATCGGGCAATTCTTTAGATCTATACCTGCTTGGGCTTTGTTTTTGATTGTTGTATCGGCTTGTATAGTAATTGCTGGCCTTGGATCCTGGATCGGGCAAGTAAGGTATCAGTCTGGAGCCAGAGAATCTGAGCAGCACCTTGGTACTGCGGTTGCAGCTATACTTGGGCTGCTGGCATTTATGCTGGGTTTTACCTTTTCCCTGACCTGGAGCCGCTACTCCAACAGAAACACCCTTGTTATACAGCAGGCAAAAGCCCTTGAAGCATGCTACCTGCATACCAGCCTGCTACCAGAAAACCAACGATCAGAAATTCAAAATTATTTAAAAGAATACATTGATATCCTGCTTGTTATCCAATCTTCAAAAGAGGTAGAAAAGCTGCTGGAACGGTTAGAGGAACTGCACGCTTCTATTTGGCGAGTTACATCATCCCTGGCTCAGGCAGATATGGATTCTGAGTTGAGGTCACAGTTTATCAGTTCAGTGAAAGACGTTTTAAATATAGCCCTGGAAAGAAGAATTGTAGCACTTAAGTTCCGGATTCCTGCCCCTATCTGGTCATCACTTTTGGTTCTCGCAGGTATGGGTATGCTTGCTTTTGGTTATCAAACCGGCATTACAGGTTCGAGTAGAACATTCGATATGCCGTTAGTCCCGATAGCTTTTGGAGTGGTTATAGTACTCATTTCCGATCTAAACTCTTCCGGGGTAGAACGCCGGTTTCAGGTTACAAAAGAGCCGCTACTTGAAGTAAAGAAGATGATTGAGAAAGAGATTGTTTAGATCGCATCCATACCCAGCAGCTATAATAACATATAATGTATGCAAACACTACCTAAGTATAGCTCATAAATCATCATTTAGTGCTAGCAAAAGAACAAGTATTGTCTGCTCTCCCGGCCCGGGTAAATTATTTGAGCTATACTATAAAGCGTTGTTAGTAGTAATCTAATGTATTCATTTTTATCTCGAAATGCCCAAATCTGAAACTCCTATAATCAACTACGTTCACTTCATCAGCCAGCAACTTTTTTGATTACTGATATAAGTATGGTACAAGAATAATTTAAGCTTATTTGCTTATTATTTATGATTATATGAAGGTTATATTTCGTATACGTTTATATAACCTGCCATTCATGAAATTTGCTACTAATGAAAATAGGTTTGCTTATTACAAGTTTGCCGTCGTGGGCCTTATTTATACTTATTGTAATCATTGGTGTACTTGCGGCCTTAGCTGGTATCCATATTGCGCTAAAAAAGGCCCCAAAAGAGGTTAAAGTTATGGAAGCCACTATCGGAACCGACGTTGGAGCAATGCTGGCATTGTTAGCATTCATGTTAGGCTTTACTTTCTCCATTACCTCATCCCGCTTTGCAGAGCGCAAGGAATTAGTGATACAACAAGCAAACGCTATTGGTACGTGTTATCTTCGTACAAGCTTTCTTCCGGAAAAACAAAAGAAGGCAATACGTGGGTATTTTCTTGAATATATCGGCATCCTGGTAAAATTACCAAGACAACCAGATAAGGATGTTATTAAAAAAGCTACCCAGAGAATGGATGCCATTAATTTATTGCTCTGGAAGCAGACCGCTTCGCTGGCTCAGGCAAATATGGATAGCGAATTGAGAGCTGCATTTATTGAGTCAGTAAATGAGGTAATAGATGTTTACAGCGAAAGAGAAACAGTAGCACTGGTATTTCGGATCCCCGATCTGCTAT
The DNA here is from genome assembly GCF_023630255.1 of Pontibacter deserti. Taxonomy (NCBI): domain Bacteria; kingdom Pseudomonadati; phylum Bacteroidota; class Cytophagia; order Cytophagales; family Hymenobacteraceae; genus Pontibacter; species Pontibacter deserti. Next base: position 1,453,592 of record NZ_JALPRS010000001.1, read on the forward strand.
GGTTTTCCCTTATTTTACTCTATTTGTTAAGTTTATTTGCGATGGGTTATCAGAACGGCACCTATAAAAACCGGGGAGTTATTGATATTGCCTTTCTTGCCGCTGCTTTTGCTTTAGTTATTGTAATGATTGCTGACATGGATTCCTCCACCAAACCAACAAAATTCAAAGTAAGCCAGCAGCCTCTTGAAAATACTCAGAAGCTGATACAAACATATGTTCCTTAAAACTTATACATCTAAATATCAGGCAATAAGTTTAATCAAATTAAAACCTTCTACAGCTTTTTCTTATCTGTTACTGTTAAGTTTCGGCTTCTTAACATATGATCTATACTTAAAGATAACAAACTGTTTTCTGCTCCTGAACAACTATTTTGATTACTAGCTATGAGCATGAACGAAATTGTAATACTGGCACTTAAGGCAAGCATTTTACTTATAGTGCTTGGCTATGGTTTAAAAGCTACAGTAGATGAGGCTTTTTACCTGTTCCGAAAGCCAATGAAACTGTTTCGTACGCTGCTGGCCATAAACATTATCATGCCGTTGTTTGTAATTCTGTTGGTTAGCTTAATAGACCTGGCTCCATTAATCAGGGTTACGCTACTTGCTCTGGCAATCTCCCCTCTTCCGCCCTTGTTTCCTGCCAAACCACTTAAAGCCGGTGAGCGCGAAGAATATGTTATAGGTCTGCTGGTAGCTGCTTCTCTACTTTCAATCTTATTGATTCCGCTTTCATTGGAGGTATTTGAAGCAATAGCTAATAAACCTGTACAAGTATCTGAAAAGCGCCTCCTTTTAACTATACTTGTTACCATTATAGCGCCTTTGTTTTTGGGTATTGCTATCCGGCATTTAGCTCCTGGCTTTGCAGAAAAAGTTGCCAGTTCAGTTATCAAATTCGCTCAAGTCTTATTGATTCTGGCAATCGTGCCGCTGCTTTTTCTATTGTTCCCACTAATCAGGCATCTGGTAGGTAGCGGCATTGGGTTCATATTACTGCTCTTTGTATTTGTTGGTCTTATAGTTGGTCACCTTTTGGGTGGTACCTCCCAAAAAGACCGGAATATACTTGCTGTAGCAACCGCTGCCCGACATCCGGGTATTGCAATGACACTGGCTAGCGCTAATATTCAGCAGCAAGAGCTGGTACCTGCTGCAATTGTTTTATACTTGTTGATCGCCGCCCTGATTACGACCCCTTATCTGCTATGGCAAGGACGTGAAAAGCCCTCTCCTTCGCTATCCAAACCTCCCCTCTAAAAATTTATATTTATCTATCTATTTCAGATAAAAAGTTATGGACTTAAAACAAAATAGTGAGGTTCAGCATTCAGAAACAATGCAGGAAACCTATAGCAGGAACCCGGAAAAGCCATGGGCCAAACATCCTGTTATTTATGAGATCAACACCTGGGTATGGCTGGAAGAACTAAGCCGGAAATACCAACAGAAAGTGAATCTCTCCTCTGTGCCACCGGAGGAATGGGATAAGATCGCCATGCTTGGTTTTGATGCCGTGTGGCTGATGGGTGTCTGGGAGCGGAGCCCTGCCGGAATTGAAATATCCATGCGCAACAAGGGGCTGCTCGAAGACTTTAACAGAGCGCTGCCTGACTTCTCTGCTGAGGACAATGTTGGCTCGCCTTACTGCGTACGCAACTATGTGGTTGACGATCACCTCGGTGGGCCACAGGGTCTTGCTGCAGCCCGCGCCATGTTCCGTGATAGGGGGTTACGACTTATACTTGACTTTGTCCCTAACCATGTTGCAATTGATCATCCCTGGGTAACCGAACACCCTGAATACCTGGTACAGGGAAATGCTGACGATGCTAAGAAAGATCCGAATTCCTTCATAGAGTCGGGCGGTAAGGTGTTTGCCTGTGGCCGGGATCCATTCTTTCCGGCCTGGCCTGATGTACTCCAACTCAACGCCTTTGCTCCGGGACTCCGACATGCAGTTATCGACACACTTACGGATGTAGCAGGGCAGTGTGACGGTGTTCGCTGTGATATGTCTATGCTGATGCTCAATAAAATATTTGAACGCACCTGGGGAAACCGGGCTGGCACAAAACCGGCGGAAGAGTACTGGGCCACCATCATACCTGCAGTTAAAGCAAAGTATACGGAATTTAAATTCATAGCTGAGGCATACTGGGACCTTGAATGGGAACTGCAACAACAGGGTTTTGATTTCACCTACGACAAGAAACTCTATGACAGGATGGAGCACCAGGATGCCGAAAGCATACGTCAACATCTGCTGGCAGACCGTTCCTTTCAGGAGAAAAGTGTACGCTTCATCGAGAACCACGACGAGCCAAGAGCGGCTCACACATTTACTGGCGGTAAAGCCCGCGCTGCAGCTGCCGTAATTCTTACGCTACCTGGCGTGAAGCTGCTGCACGAGGGACAATTTGAAGGCAGGAAAGTGAGAGTGCCCGTGTTTCTTGCACGTCGCCCGGAAGAGCCGGTAGATCAGGATCTGCTAGCCTTCTATGGACGGCTGCTAAAGGGAGTAAACCATGATGTTTTTAGAAACGGGGAATGGCGGCTTTGTGAGCGGAGCGGCTGGCCCGATAACCAGAGCTACCTCCGTTTGTTGACATGGTGCTGGGTAAAAGGTGAAGAGCGCTTCCTTGTGGTCATCAATTTCAGCCAGGAGACTGCCCAGGCGCTGGTTCATATGCCGTGGGAAGAACTGGGAGAAAAGAAATGGCGTCTCAAAGATGTGCTTTCAGAAGAAACTTATGACCGAAGCGGCAGCGAACTACTTAATTCCGGACTGTTCGTCAATCTGGAGGCTTGGAAATGTAACTTGTTTCAGGTGCTCGCACTGTGAGCAACTATAGCCTATTATTAAATCAGAACGATTATTTTCAAAAATGAGCATATAGATTGTGTAAAAAACCAAGGGCAGCATAAGGCTTGTAGAGTAGTTAATTTTCTTGCCAATGAAGCGACCTTTACAAATTTTGTCAGTATGGCTGTTGTTAACCTATTGTTGCAGCTCTGCTATATTGGCACAACCCTCTGAACAACCTGCCCCTGTCAAAGGCCCCTGGTCATTTGGAGCTAATGCAAACTATGGAGCTATGTTACGCTACAGAAGTGGGATGTCAACGCTAAGCTTTACGCATCCTTTTGGGGTTGAAGTATACGCCAACAAGCATACTATTGGGAAACATACTTGGGAGCGGCTCTATAATTATCCCCAAATTGGCCTTGCCTTGTCATATTATAACTATGGCGTACCAGATGAACTTGGCATGGCAGTTTCGTTTACAACTTACCTGGATAACGCGCTTTGGCAATTCAGGAAAAGTAGCCTGCGCTTTAACCTGGGTACTGGCTTGGTATACTCTACCCGCTGTTATACCCCCGGCAGCAATGAGCAAAACTTAGCCATTGGCAGTAAGTTAGCCTTCGAGCTTCGAGGAACTTTACGTTATGAGTTCCCGGTAAATGAGCATGTCTTCCTGAACCTCAACCTGGCCTTCCGGCATTTTTCTAATGGAGCCTTCAGTAAGCCGAACCATGGCATGAACTTACCTTTAGTAGGCGTGGGAGTACGGTACCAGCCAGGAGAAGTCAGGTTGCTGGGTGTTCAGGATACCGTGCCCTCCTCTATAGCTAAACGCCTCCATTTCAATCTGAGAGTAGCTGGCGGCGTGAAGGAAGTGGTGAGGGTTGATGAGAAACACCCGATGTACAGCCTTACAATGTATGCCAGTAAAAGACTGACACAGACTAATACACTTTTGATCGGTGCTGATGGTTTTATAAATAAATCGCTGCTGAAAGAGTTTATTAATAATGGGCTTACTGTGCCCAACGATGACCTGGACCCGCGATTGGCAGGCGTAACTATAGGGCACGAACTTCATATGGATAGGCTATCGATTTTATTTCAGCTTGGGCGATATGTCTACCAGCCCTACAATCTGTATCCCAACTATTACCAGCGCTACGGCCTGCAATACATGCTCTCTCAAAACTTTTCTGCCGGTATTATGCTCTTGGCACATACCCGTTCGGCGCACGTTATTGAGTGGGGATTTGGTTTACATCTGTAAAGATCAGCTATGTAATAAGCAGCAGGATTAGTGAAAGGATATACTTCTATTGTTTTCTATTATGCTAAACAAGCCTCACCTATACTTAGAAAACTCATTCGCCTGAGTTTTGGCTACATTGCTTCTTAAAACTTATTTAACCGCAATCCATTTTATAAACTATAATCTCTCAGAAGGGAGGTATACAGCTATGTTTGTATCTTTGCACCGCAAAATTTACAAGCCATGGCTGACCTTAACCTATACAACCCATTTGGAAATATGCAGTTCGCCGACGAGCACTGTTTCCTGTGCGGTACAACTATAACCAAAGCTGACAGAACACCTGTTTTTGGAGAGTGGATGCAGCAAAAGTATAACCTCGAAAATAAAGAACTACTCCTGCTCGATAAAAGTGTTACCACGTTCAGTCAGCTTACCATCCCCTGTTGTGATCATTGCAATTCTGAATATATACTTCCGCTGGAGCAAGAAATTGAAACAGCAGCCGACTCAGGTTTTGAAGGTATAAGTGCGCTGGACCCGAAGAGGCTGTTTCAGTGGATCGGCAAGATGTATTACGGCACCTTGGTTACAGAACTTATCCGGGAAAAAGATCCGCTCATTATGCCGGAAAACCCTGTAAGTGAAAACCCTCAGATGCTGGGCAAATTCAAGACCTTTTTCCAGGTGCTGCAATCCCTGCGGGTGCCAATGGTTTTCTCAGATTTTTTGCCTTGCTCGCTGTTTATACTTCAGGTTGATCCTACAGAAGATGAGCTTCCTTTCGAGTACCAGGATGAGCTAACAACTATGGCTTTCAGCATAAAGCTTGGGCCTGTAGTTATCGTTTGTAAGTTGCTGGATAACGGTATCATCAACAAAGCACTGCACAGATTATACAAGCTTACAGAAGGCCAACTGTTACACCCAATACAGGTAGCAGAATTTAAAGCGCGTGTTTTCTATGCCGCCTATATCTTTAATGTAGTTCCGGATTATTTCATCAGAACTATAAAACCTGGAGATGAGCAACTGGTGCTGGATACCCTGATTGATGATGTGACCAACGAAGTATTTAACCCATGGGAGCCGCTGGCCTACGTACATATGCTGGAAGAAATGCTGAAACCATGGAGCATTCGGGAGCATGACATCATGAAAGACCCACAGCAGCCATTAACATTCCTGACGAATGAAGACGGCACATTTAAACAGATAGCAAAGTTTGAGCGATAAAATACAAAAAAGGCTTCCGGTTAATCCGGAAGCCTTTTTTAAAGTATAAGTATAAAATTAGTTTTCGATTATAAAGCTTACACTAACATTAGAAGTAACTATAACTTCACCACCAGCTATAGTTGGGCCTTCGGCACCTGCGCTATCCTGCGTTTTCATCATAGCAGCTTCGGCATAAAGAGGTATTGGTCTTCCACCGTTCGTACTTTCATTAATAGCATACACTCTGCCAACTTTTGCTCCAAGTTCGGTTGTTAAAGCTGTTGCTTTCTGCTTGGCATTATTTACTGCTTTTTTGCGTGCTTCTGCTTTATACTTTTCTATATCTGCAACCTGAAACTGCACACCATCAACTCTGTTCACTCCAGCTCCATACAAGCCAGACATCAGGTCATCAAACTTATTGAGCTTTCTTACAATTACAGTCATTGTTTTTTGAGCAGTATAAAAGTCCGGTGATGCTTTCCCATATTCGCCGCTGGTATAGATCGGGTAAATACTCATATAAGATGTCTGGATGTCTTTTTCGCTTACTCCCTGTTTTTTAAGATAAGAAATTATAGCAGCGGCCTTTGCATCCGCCTGTTTCCGCGCCTGTTCAAGGGTTTTCTCGCGTACTTCCACGCCCATAGCAAGTATAACCTGATCAGGCTGCACGCGCACCTCACCTACCCCATTTACATTTACCAGAGGCGGTAATACCTGTTGCTGTGCCTGTACTGCTACCTGGCCAAACAGGAACAAGGCCAGCAAAATAAAGAATGTCTTTTTCATGGTTTTATAGTTTTAGTCAGATAAAAGTATAGAGATTTTCTATATAGATGCGAATATCAAATGTTATACCACAAATTACCAATTAAAAACAAAAAGCCCTTACTATCTAGTAAGGGCTTCCATTTATAGCTCAGGACTATTAGTCTCCAGAATACTCAAATTCATCAGCGTTCTGACGTGCCAGCAATACAGCACCTATAGTTAGAGCTCCGGCTGCAAGTATAAGCTGGGTTGTTGTCAACCTTCTTGAAGCTCTGACAATAATGTTCCCGATATCCTGCAACAGGTCAGGCAGTTTCTCATGGTTACCCTGCAGCACATGCATTGCTGATTCTACCGTCTTCGACATATCATGCGGGTGCAAAAGTTTTAATACACTTTCATTTGAATCGCTTTGCTTCCCCTCTGATTTCTTAGAGTTATTATTTTGATTCTGTTTATTTTCGTTTTCCATAGTTATAATAGATACTTACACGAATGATAAATTAAATGAGTTTGTCTTTATACGGTATTTAACAACCTATCAGTTAACTCAGGAAGCAGATCTTCCGCCATACTCCTCTACCATCTGCGTCATACGTTGTACTAAGCTGTTCTCATTCACCATCATACTAGCCGGAAATCCAACACTCAGGTCATCAATTTGCAGACTCTGCTGCTCAGGGTTATAGTTATACTTTGCTTTAACACCTTTCTCATTTATATTTCCCTCGTTGCCCTGCAGGCTAAGTCCGAGTTGTTTCAATTTATCTTTTAACTGAGTGAAAGCATCCGGGCTAACACTAGTAAAATGAACTTGTCGTGCCATATGTTTGATTGTTTTGATTATGAACCTTAAAAGTACACTAACGCTATAAATAAATAATAGGTTAAGAGGCTGACATGTCTGTAAATACTGTCAGGTGGCTTATTTTAAGAACAGCATAAATAATTTAGCAATCAGATATTTGTTTTTAAGAAAAGGCATCCTATATTTGCACCGCAATACAGCAATTGCACGGTCCGTTCGTCTAGGGGTTAGGACTTCAGATTTTCATTCTGGCAACAGGGGTTCGATTCCCCTACGGACTACATGATTACCCATCAAAACCCGCTTATTTTATCAAATAAGTGGGTTTTTTGTTTCCAGAGTAACAGAAAAGTAACAAAAATGATCAATAGCGACGTTACTCTCCCACTTTATAACACATTATAGTTTAACGCTTCTTGTACTTCTTGGATATGAGGAGCTGTAAAATATTGTATATACTCACAGCTCTTTAAAAAGAAAAATCTACTAAATCAACTACCTTTACACTCTATTACTGAACCTAGTTTATCAGTAAGATTAGCACCTAAAAGAAGCCTACTTTAGCAAGCTTTTCAGTGATCAATCTTTACCTTCGGCTAAGTAAATTCCATCTTATCATTTATTCACAATTAATTCATGAAACATCTCTCTACTGTGGTATTACTACAGCTCATACACAAAAGCCCACTAGCATTAGCCATGCTCTTGGCATTCACGCTCATTTCGAGCCAAGCCTTTGCCCAACAGTTAATTTATACAGGAAAAGATCTCAGTAATAAATTCTATCTCTACAAAGGAGACAAGCTGAGGATTGAATACGCTGGGCCAGTTAAGAAAATGAAAGTATTCTTTAATGGTGCTTCAGATCCTGCTGCATCTTATGAGGATTATAACAAAAGAGCCGTTAAGCTAGAGAATATAGAACAATCGGAATGGGTTATTACTAAAGAAGGTTTACATAAGATCTCTGTGACACAGGAGAAGGGCGATTACGACCTTAAGCTGTTCCGCTATCCTGCCCCGGGCAAAGAAAAGGCCCCTTTAACCTATACCAAAAAATATTCTTTTGCCTACGAGCCAACTGATTTTAAAGCTGATGGCTTTACAACGTCTTACAAGAAAGTTCTAACCTCTAAACTCGTTTGGGATAATGTGGACGCAGAATGTTATGTTCCAGGCGATGAGGGACTCATAGATCATTCAATTAATAAATTCAATGCCAAGAAGGGCATTATCCTGTATGATGACACTTATAAAACGGGTCCTATCGTAGCAGGTGACAAAGTATTATCTAACCAATTGCCTTTTGCTTTACAGGCAGGTGATACCCTTACGTTTGAAATAAAATATGATGCCCCGGCTTCTTCCGGTAGTACATTCGGCAGAGCCTGGATTGCCCGGTATGATCAGCATTATGCGTTTGATCCAGAAACAGGATCGATGCCGGATTTTATTTTAAATACAGGGATGATCAAGGCTAGTACGCCTTCCAGCCATTCGATTGTGGCGGGGGCAGACGGCATGTTCTCTTTCTTTTTTAATGGGAGTGGTACCTTCACGGTGAAAGTAGTCAGACATCCAGGAAAAAACAACAACCCTAAATTTAGAATCCCTTACGACATGGTACCTGTAAAGCGAGAAGGGACACTACTATATTTCATTGAACCAAAGCTCAAATAAAGCACAACAAAAAGCAATCAAAAGCCCGTTACGGAAGTTTTCCTAGCGGGCTTTTATATTTCAATAAGCCTGAACATTTAGGAACTAAATGTTTCTAAATACACAAATAGTTTATTGATACTCTCTTTTTGATTAACGCTCTTTTGCTCCCGTAAAGCTCAATATGCCCTAACCTTGACCTTGAAAACAAGAAGACGCAAAAGGTATCTCTCGCGTCTTTTGTAATAAATCAAACTAGTAAAGCTTATTGCTTATGCACTTTGATCGTTTTCACTTCTTTATCGTTGGTCACACGTACCAAGTACAGGCCCGCAGCATGAGAAGAAAGATCTATCTCTGTCGGTGCAGTACGCCTGATGTGCATGCTGCGTACCAACCTTCCGCTAACCGAATATACTTCAACCAGCAAGCTGTTTTTGAAAATTACGTTGTCTAGTTCCAGGTAGAGTTTGCCATCCCGGGTCGGGTTTGGATACAGGCTCACACCCTTCAGCTCTTTTAAGTCATCTCCTAAACCGGTAGGTGCCTGAATGGTCAACGTCGCTGTAGCAGTGCCTTTGTAGTTGGGATCATTCACGGTGGCTAGTACCTCGTAAGTACCTTTGAGTGTAGGTGCTTCTGCTACGCCATTATAGGTAATGGTAACAGCTAAGCCTGCTGGTGTAGTGGTGGCTGTTACTACGCGTGGCTGGCCATTCTCCGGCTGCTCCAGATCATTTAAAGTAATAGTAGCAGTTGCTTTCTCCACCTGCATGGTTTGGGTAACTGGTGTGGCAGCTTCATAACACCCAGTACCAGCCTGAGTAGCTGTCACCTTTACTTCGCCAGCTCCCGTAATGTTTAGTATGTTACCATTCACTGTAGCGGGCCCTTCTGTGGTGTAGGTAATGGCCACGCCCGATGTCGTAGTGGCATTCAGCGTAATCGGTGCAGCACCATAGGTACTCGCAGCAAGGGCGTTGAAGGTAATCGTTTGCGGAGCTTTCTGTACGGTTACTGTGGCAGTAGCGGTATTGGTGTTGCCGCTTTTATCTGTCACGGTTAAGGTAACAGTGTTAGCTCCAACGTTTTCACATGAAAAACTTGTTTTAGAAAGCGCTATGTTTTGAATACCGCAGTTATCAGTAGAGTTATTATTTACCTGCTCAGGCGTGATGGTGGCTGCTCCGTTGGCATCCAGTGTTACTGAGATGTTCTTGGCTATGGCGGTCGGCTTGGTTACATCCGCAGCAGAAAGCGTTACGGCCTGCGTAATAGCTTCCGGAGAGCTGTTACCTGTTACCACGCAACGGTACTGCTTGTTGTGCAGGTCAGTGGAGTTGGCTATGGTTAACTTGGTAGTAGTAGCACCGCTGTAGATAGTATTGTTGGTGATGTTCTGCCAAGAAGTAGTAAACACCTGCCACTGGTAAGATACAGCATTGTTAGCTGTTACCGTAAAAGACGCGCTTATGCCCGGGCAAACGGTTGCATTCATTGGCTGTGTACCTATACTGGGAGCCGGGAGAGCAGCGCGTGTTATAGCAAGCGTATAGGTTTTAGTGATACCATTTTCGGCTGTCACCACTATGGCTAGTGTATTCACACCCACATTTAGGCTCATAGACTTTGCCGCTCCGCTTGCACTAACTGTACCATTAACAGTTAGAGTTGCTTTGGTATGGCTGAGAGTAGGTGTAATGTTAACAGTTGTTATTTCATTCGCTACTGAAGCGGTATAGCTGGTTGTAGCAGCAGCAAAAGCAGGTGAAAGTGTTCCTGTAGATAAGGTAAAAGATTTTAGATCAGCATCCGGTGACAAAACTACATTGTCTACCTTACGGATACGGTGACGTATCTCTTCTACGATGTAAAGATTATCCCTATTATCTAAGGCAACAGAATTTGGACGGATAACCATAGCATTAATTGCTAACACATTCTCTTCTTCACTTCCAGACCATGCACTACCGGTCCCCGTTAATGTTGTGATTATACCATCAGTAGTTACTTTCCGCACTCGGTAATTTTGAGAGTCTGCAATATATAGAATGCCACTACCATGGACTGCTAAGCCATTGGGATTATATAACTGAGCATTGATTGCCAATCCACCATCACCGTTATATCCAGATGTTCCAGTTCCTACTACGGTGGTGATGACACCATTCGTGCTGACTTTCCGGATTCTATGATTACCATATTCCGAAACATAAAGATTACCAGCGTCATCCAAAGCAATTTCAACAGGATTGTTAAATTGAGCATTTACTGCCTGCCCGCCATCTCCACTGAAACCTCTTACCCCAGTTCCTGCAACCGTAGTGACTACACCATTCGTGCTAATTTTACGAATCCTATGATTATTATAATCTGCAACGAAGAGATTGCCATTCTTATCAAATGTTAATCCCCAAGGCGTGTTAAACAGCGCATTAACTGCCTGCCCCCCATCTCCACTATAGCCTTGCCCATAACCAGCTATTGTCGAAATGATGCCATTTGTACCAATTCTACGGATCATATTTCCCGTTGAAAAATAAACGTTTCCTGCAGCATCTACAGCAACTCCCAGGGGATGATATATTTGCGCATTTATTGCTAAGCCACCGTCACCAGTAAACCCTCCAGTTCCGGTTCCTGCTATTGTAGTTATGATACCATTTGTATCTACTTTTCGAATTCGATGATTTCCCCAATCTGCAATAAAGAGATTACCAGCTGCGTCAATGGCTATGTCATTGGGATTATATAACGCGCTAGAGGTAGCAGGCCCCCCATCTCCTGCATAATAATAACCGTACCTGTTATCCGTAGTTCCGGCAATGGTAACAATGTTTTGCGCAACAGAAATAAAAGGAACCAAGAATAGGAAGCAAAGGAGTATTGGTTTCAATAGAGCATTGAGGTAGACACATCCCTTGTTTGGTCTTTGCATCGCAAAGACAATGTTAGTTGTTGTCATGAAAGGGTGGGTTGGTAGAAGTTTTACTATAGGATAAGTTTTTATGCAAAAGTATAAGTTTAATTCAATATAACAATGCCATGATCAAGCAAATAATCTATTAACTATCAGCCCATTAAACACAACAAAGCACTATATCTCTTATAAGAATTATCTAAGCCTAAGCTCATTAAGTTTGATGGAAATGGTAGCAGAATAAAGAATCTTAAAAATATGGATTTGCAAGAGACAAAGGAATACCTATTTCTAAGTATAAATTAGATTAATTAATTACACAAACTATAGATGATTTACCCTCAGAAATTAATTAAAAATAGAAACACTATTTCTTAAACTTACTAATTGCAAACAGGTTAATATTTAAAACCCACTACGGACTACTACTATAAAAAGTCGCTCCATATTAAATGGAGCGACTTTTTTGGTTCGATAAATTTCCCCTTTGGTTATGCATATCGAACCTAATAAAAGAGTAATCTTACATTATTACTGATAAGGAAGCGGGCATTAAAAGCCACATCTCCCAGCCATCCCCCCTGATGCCCTATCAGGTTCATCCCCGGTTTCCAATCTACCTCAATAGAAAAGAGAATATCCCGGAAAGAATACTCCAGCCCCAGGATCAATTCCACTCTTACTACGTTGTGGTGGTGGTCATCTTCATCATTGTATCATCATCAAACCAAGGATGCTTGTGATGGCCGTGATGATGCAGTTCCGCCTCACGACGCTTGTATTCTGCTTTCTTTCCTGCCACTCTGCCTCGGTGGCATTTTCTGCTTTAGCTGTATTTTCGTTTACCCAGGCAGAGAACTCCCCAAGCTCATTGTCTGCTTCCTGAGTGGCCTCGTTGGTTTCTCGTTAGGTATCATCTGCAGCAGCATCCATTTCCGTTTCTACCTTATTGGCTTCTTGCTCGGTCTCCCGTTGGGCCTCCTGGTTGCAGGCAAACATAAAGCCTCCTAAAGCAAAGGCCATTACAAACAATCTGATATAATCTTTTATTTTCATAGTTTTCCTAGGGTTTGGCGTTTCTATTTATCGCAGTATAGCCTATAAATAATATGGAACTAACATTTTTAACAGTCAAATAACAAACCTCCTACACCTCTCCTAAACAAAACCCTTTATATTTGTACCTTAAAATATCCCCTGTTGATACTCTACAGCGACCACATTATTAAACTGGATTACAAGCCAGCACATGACATCCTAACAGCATCCCTGCAAGTGCTGCGGGATTATGATGCAGCCGAAATCCGTAATGCCTTTCTATCTATTGTGGTCACGGTAAAAGAGTATAATGTTACGCGCTTACTGCTGGACTTTACCCGAAACACCTTGGATCTGACAGAGACAGAATACAAGCACTCCATCGCGCAGCTGACTGTTGGCTTGATGCAGACTCCGCTAGAGAAGATTGCCCGCATCGGCACCACACATCATGTGCGGGAGCAAAAGATTTCAGGCCTTTATGAGGGAATCAAAAATGCCGTTACACTGCCGATTGCTTTTCATATCTTTTCTGACAAAAGCACAGCTCTTGACTGGCTGCTGAAACAGGAATAACTGCCTTATTAAGCTTTTGTATAGGTGGTCTGACACTAACTGTTTCTGACCCAGGTAAATACTCTTTTAATATGCTATAAAAACAAAATATAGCTATAAGCAATACTTTGTTTAAATTCGTATAAACCAGTAGAACTTTCATAAAGTGGAGCATAAAAACAAGAAGTAGTGCTGATACCCCACCCTTATACTTCTTGGTTTATGCATAAACCCTTACCCCACCCTTACAGTTGATACCCACTAAAGGCTCCTGTCCCGGGAGCCTCCCTTTTAAAACACAACCAACTCAATACCTGGTGACATGGCATTTAGGCAAACACTGCATTTGCTATCGCGCCGTTACACTATTTGACTCAGATTTGATTTATTTGGTGAAATAACTTTAAACTTACTGCTATCCTAGCTCTATACATACTTCAACAGCAGCCAAATCCCTATGCAAATAGTTCGATAATTCATTCCTTTTTACCACAGTAAAAAAGCAATTTCAAGAAAATGGAGCGGCTTTTTGGTTTGATAATTTCCCCTTTGGTTGGGCTTATCTAACTTTTACAAATCGGGCGGTCATGGCAGCTATACTTCTTGGCAGCTACATCACTCTTCTTTGAGAAAAGAGAGTATCTGTAGGTTCACTTTTTCCGGCTGCTCATGATGCAGCCAATGCGTGGCCTCTTCCAAAAAGACAAGTTTCCCGTTCAGGCACCTGCCTATACTTTGCCGGGCCATGTGAGCGTCTAGCACAGCGTCCTTTTCCCCCCAGATCAGGAGTGTCGGCACTTCTACAGTCTGGTTTAAGCGGAGGCGGGAATACTTAAAAGCTCTGTACCAGTTAAGCATACCTGTCAAAGCACCAGGCTTTCGCCAGGCCTGCCTATAAGCAGCCAGGTCTTCTTTGGCAAAGGTGGAGGAATGCGCAGTACTCGTCATAGCATGAGCCAGCAATTTATAGTTAAGCGCCTGTAGCACTACCTCCGGCAGCACCGGCACCTGGAACGCAGCTGCATACCAGCTTTTGAGCATCTGTCGCGGGCTGTGCCGGAGGTAGTGCTGCATCACGTCCGGATGTGGAATATTGAGCAAGATCAGTTTGTCAAGCAGGTGCGGGAAATGCATGCCCATAGCCCAGGCCACCACTCCTCCCCAGTCGTGTCCTATCAGCACCACCTTTTCTCTGCCCAGCTGTTGGATAAGTCCGATTATATCAGCTGTTAGCTTTTCCAGCATATAGTCCTTTACTTCTTTGGGCTTGCTGCTTAGGTTATAGCCCCGTTGGTCTGGGGCAACGATATGGTAGCCTTGGCTGGCAAAGAAAGAGAGTTGTTTATGCCAGCCATACCAGTATTCCGGGAAGCCATGCAGAAACACCAGCACCTGACCCGCTTTGTCGCCCGCTGTCGCAGCATGCAGTGTTACATCAGGCAAGTGGAAATACATATGCTCCAGGTCCATGGCAGAAACAATAGTTTAAAGCGGTTTGAGTTATCTTACCTATAGCAGGTAAAATAGTTTTAACACTGCTATGCAAGCATAAAACACAGTTTAACATTTACACCCTATACCAATTCATGGAGTTTCATAGATCATACTCCACAGAAAAATGGTTTACATTCAGAGCATGGGTAGGGAGCCATATGTCTTATTGAAGTTTCTATTTTGAACCATAAGCTTACCTTACCCTTTGCTCTAAATATTCTTTATTAGCAGCAAAATAACCTTGAACAATGCGCTATAACTCCATGTAGGGGGCTACCACTATAAAACACTATCTATCTGATAAAGGCTTACTTATCTGCAAAGTTTACCTATTCCGTTTGCCGTCACATATTAACTAACCAATCACGTTTACTATAAGCGAGTGCATTGTAGCCTAGTGTATATACTTTACTTGGTACTCAACGTTGAAAATAAAATGAAAACTATCCTGCTATACTTATTATTCTGTTTATACATAGGACAGGTTAAGGCACAGAACCTTGTACGGAACCCAAGCCTGGAGGAGTTGAAAAATTACATTGTTGGGTTCAGGGGCGTAAGTGGCACACCAGACATTGCTTCCAAAGAAGATAAAGTCATACAATATCCACCCTATCATAATGCCTACATGTCAGACTCTCCTACACGCCATATTACCAGTATACGGTTTGGGGATATTTGCTTCTGCCAATGGTTCAGTTCCACATCCAGCGAACTGATGCAGGCACAGCTAAAAAAGCCACTTAAAAAGAATACCCAATATATTGTATCCCTTTATACAATAAGAGCCACTGTAATTGAGCCGCCAATTAGAGAGATAACTGTCTCTTTTACCCAAAAGCCTTTACCTTTAAACAGAAAGGTATATGGACAGCAAGACCACACATTAACAAGTGAGGGTATACCTTATTTGTCTCTGACTTCAGCTGCATCACCAAGTCTTGCTTCCCGCGAATCCTGGACAAAAGTAACCGGGGTTTATAAAGCCAGAGGAGGAGAAAAGTACCTACTTATTGGCAATTTTATAGGAGCAAACAGTATCGAGTTGGATGCATTGAACCCGGATAGTCCCCGGATTACAAGGTATAACAAGATAAAAGGAACCTACTACTGCTATGACAACATCAGTGTGATTCCTGTTTCCGCAGCCGCAAACCGGTCTGAATCAGCTATACCAGATCCAAAGCCACTATCAACTAAATTCGCCATAGGCAATACCATTACGCTGAAAGATTTAAACTTTAAAACAGGTGAATTTCAGATTTTAGAAACGGCTTATCTTACCCTCGACTCTCTGGCGGCATTTCTTAAAACCAAGCCGGAAGCTGTAATTGCTATTCAGGGGCATACAGATGATGTTGGATCAGAAGAAGCCAACCTCATCCTATCAGTACAGCGGGCAAAGGCTGTGATGGACTACCTGCTACAAAAAGGGATAGTGGCTGAAAGAATGACTTCAGAAGGGTATGGGGAAGCGATGCCGAAAGCAGATAATCTAACAATAGAAAGCAGAGCAATCAACAGAAGAGTGGAGATAAAGATTCTTCATAAAAAAGGTACTTGAACTCAAGGAGAATTCCTGTTGGCATTTCAATGTCTGAGATAAGTGAGTTTAGGCAGCTATACAAAGAAGAGGGGTAAATGATCAGCGGTTCCTTTTAGACATCGATAAGTAACAACTTGCGATACAATATCTACAAGCGTTTGTAAGTTAATTATCTAAGAAAGTCTTTCTTTTAGTAGAGTGGTTGTTAGACACAACAAAAGCTAGGTTTCAGAATACCATGACGTATGGAAAAGCTAACTATCACTTAACCTGAAGTATTTATTCTTTTAATCCTGAGTAATTAGACTTATTCACAATCATCAATTTACAACGCCTATTAAACAACTACTGCTGGTTTTCGCGCTGCTGTTTAGCACCACTGCTTCTTTTGCCCAACAAGCTGCTACAGCCACAGATCCTTGCAGGGAGCCTGTTGTAGAACTCTATGATACCAATCGGCAAAAGCTGGCCGAAGATGCTTTGCCCACTGGCAAGGTGACCGTGCTGGTTCGAAATAATCCAAGCTGCAACAAGGACTTCACCTTTAAAGCAGAAAAGATGAAACTGTATCTGATGGATGGGGAAAAGCCCCTAACCCAGGTAGAACTGAGTGGAAACAGCTTCGACTTTAGCGGCTGGCAAAAGTATTATGCAGCTGCCGACAACATCCGTTTTGAAATCACACAGGTGAGCTTTACCTACAACAAAGGCGAAGAAACTGGTAGCTTCCCAGGGAGCGTTCACAAAAGCTGGCCCCTCAAGACAAAGTAACCTGAGCAGGATAAAGCTTACCTAAGCTTACTACTACTGCAAGTAAACTTTATAAAAAACTACACGAGGTATACGCTTTATCTGGGACTATTTTAGCTATTAAAAGTTAATGGAAGTACTATTCTAAAATTTAAGATCACTGTGTAATTGGTTCAATAATTATATCCTTTGGTCTACTACAGTAAAAAAGCCACTTCATACCAAATGGAGTGGCTTTTTGGGTTCGATAAATTTCCCCTTTGGTTAGAGTCTGAAGTTGTTTGACCTATAGAATACAACTTCTACACTTCAGTATAGGAGTCTGCACGTTAATGTTTTCTTAGAGGAGGCTTTCGGGCAAGGTCATGTCTTCCCATGCGAGAAACAAAATCGTACTTCTTGCTCCAGTTTGCAATCCACTCTCTTTCGCCCAACAAGTTCTGTTTATCTGTTATATTTGGCCCAGCAAGGCCCATAGTGCCTACACGCCGTATCACTAAATGACTGAAAGCTAAAACAGCAGGCAGAGAAATTGAGAACTATAAGATTTGATAAGACTAAGTGTGGTGTAGAGGTCTTGCTTCGGACAGGTTCTGGCAATGAAATAAAAGGAGCCTACACCGACACAGAAGTATACAACACCGATTACTTTGAGATCCTGATTTTCAGAAAAGCAAAAGGTTTTGTCGTACTAAACCAGCGAAAGATAGAGCTTACCGATAATACCATTGTCTTTATTTCTCCTTTTCAGAAGCGACAATGGAAGCTTGATCCGGATCACCTGGACTTTACGTTTCTTATATTTCAGGAAGATTTCCTCAACGACTTCTTTGCTGACAAGCTGTTTACGTACCGGTTGCTATACTTTTACCAACTGGATTACCCGCTGAGCATGAAGGTCACTGCTGAGTATATCCAAAAAGCCTGTAGTACCCTAACCGAAATTCATACAGAACTCAGAGATGCCAATCCGGACAGTGAACACCTCATCCGTTCCCTGCTCTATTACTTACTGCTTAAGCTCAACAGGGATTACGCCCGGCTAAACAACCTCCCACTCGATAAGCCGGAGAACAATTATGCCTACCAGTTCAAGAAGCTGCTGGAGCTGCACATAAAGGAAAAGCAAAGGATCAGTGAGTATGCGGAGCTCTTAGGTATAAGCAGGATCACGCTAAATAAAGCGGTACAGGTGCAGTTTAACGTAACGGCCATGCATTTACTCAAGCAGCGGCTACTCTTTGAGATTAAGAATTACCTGATCCATTCCGGTTTAACAGTAGCCGAGATTGCGCACGAACTCCACTTCTCAGAGCCCAACCATCTGATGCGCTTTTTCAAAACCCAAACCGGACAGACCACATCAGAATTCCTTGCAGATTATCAAAATGGTAGCAAGGTCAATAGCTTTGGTAGCTAAGCACCAGAGCAGCGCCCCTACCTTTGTATTGAATTTAAGAATATTAAAATCAATACGATATGGCAACAAGAGCAAGTATACAGTTAGTCCGAAATGCAACGCTGGTAATCAATTATGCTGGTAAGAAGATACTGGTAGACCCTATGCTGATGCCGAAGGATTCTTTTGATCCGCTGGCCGGCAAGGCAAGAAACCCGATGGTTGATTTACCTTCGTCTATCGAAGAGATTGTGAAGGACGTGGACCTGGTGCTGGTAACGCATACTCACCCGGACCACTTCGATACAGTGGCCATTCAAACACTTAGTAAATCCATTAAACTGATCAACCAGCCTGCCGACGAGGAATACTTTCGGAAGGAAAGTTTTATTAATTCCGAGACCTTACAGGACAGCACTGTTTGGAACGGCATCACCATCCACAGGACAGGTGGCGAGCACGGCAGCGGCGAGATTCTGAAGCAAATGGGCACCGTTTCCGGTTTTGTTCTGAAGGCAGAAAGCCAGCCTACCATCTATATCGCGGGCGATACTATTTGGATAGACGAAGTGGAACAGGCGATTAAAAAATATAGGCCTGATTACATTGTGACAAACTCTGGTGGCGCTGCTTTCCCTGGCTTTGAAGCAACGCCTATTCTTAAAGACGAAGAACAGACGATGTCATTGATACAGGAGAGTGGTGAGGCCAAAGTGATAGCTGTACACATGGATGCACTCGACCATTGCCGTACTACGAGAAACTCGCTACGTGAAAAGGCAAATGAGTTGAACATCGGAGAAAACAAACTGCTCATTCCGCAGGATGGTGAAGTCATAGTGCTCTAGTCTCAAACCTGTATTTACCTTTCAAAATAACGCTCCACAGCAGCCAAATCTCTGTGCAAATAGTTCAATAATTCCATCCTTTGGACTACTGAAAGGGAAAAGTAAATATCAGATTTGCTTTTCCCTTTTTCTTTTGCGCTAAAAACTGCTGCACGAGGCTGGAAAGGACAAAAAAGCCATTCACCTTTGTCGTTCAATAATCTTCATTTTCCCCTGCTTTCTTTGGTTTACTTGTAGTTGGCTAATTCCATGTACCCTGCTAGTAGTAAAGACAACTTATGATCCATAGTCACTTTTCTGATCTACAGTGATAATGCTAATAAGTTTCAAGAGAGCTTCACTACCGCCACCCAACTAATTTTCTAACTACTTAAAATAGAGCCAAGGTCAATAAAGTCTGACAGCTATCGTTGATTACAAGAAGCACAAGCGGTAATAATCCGGTTAACAAGAGGTACCAATCAATATATTTATGTCTATATTTACTACCAACATCAACTAAACTAAAGACATGTATACAGGATTACAACACCTACACTCTTACCTGAGCTATTTAGTGCTGCTTGGTCTGCTGATAAGTTTTGCAGTTGCCCTTATGGGTTGGCTGGGTAATAAAACCTTCAGTGATAAAGACCGAAAGCTTGGCCTGCTGGGTCTGATTCCGGTGCATTTGCAATGGGTAATTGGCCTGATTTTATACTTTGTGTCACCACTGGGTTTTAAGAACTTCTCCGGCGAGGCGATGGGTGATTCTATTTCAAGACTATACATTTTGGAACACCCCCTCACCATGGTTATTGCTGTTATCCTGATCACAATTGGTTATTCTCGTGCCAAGCGCCAGATCGGTAACGACAACAGAGGCTTTAAGAGCATTGCAATTTTCTATGGTTTAGGCCTGATACTTATACTTAGCCGTATCCCATGGAATGCCTGGCTGGGTAATTAATATAAACTTATTATAACGTAAAACAGCCGCTTTACCTACTACAGATAAAGCGGCTGTTTTTTTTAAAACTACTTTTGATATTGATTTTAAAACTGAAGTACGCTGGTAATCAGGCATGGGTACAATACATTTAACCAAAGTATACCTTAAACTCAGCAACTTTACCTAGTTCTGAGGTTATTTCTATTTTACCGCCCGCATTTTCTACAATACGTTTTACGATGTAAAGCCCGATACCTGAACCTTCAACATGGTCGTGAAAGCGTTTAAACATGGTGTATAGTTTATCCTGGTCTTCCCGACACATCCCTAGCCCATTATTTTTTACAGATAAAACTACACAGTCCTCTTCCTCAAAGGTTTAAATTCCTATTTCACATGCGCTATCATGCGAACGGTATTTAATGGCATTACTCAGCAGGTTATACAAAATGCTCCGGAAGTTCTTGCGCGAAAACTTAAGCTGCCTTATCTTGAAATCTGAATCAACTTTGCATGGGAAACTGGACTCTTGATATAAAATAATTTCAAATCTTACATTATTTCATCAAACACAACCTGCACTGCTACCCGCTCCTGGTTATCCTCATCATCAACAGACCGCTGTACCTTACTAATACTGGTCAGATCCTCAATCGTTGTTTTAAATCTGTCTACAGACTTTTGGAAAAAACAGACTAATTCATTTAGTTCGGGGTCATGTATATTCTTCTCTTCCAGACAGTATACCAGGCGCTGCACCTAGCCATCAATGTTCAGTATAGGCGCTTTCAGGGCGTGGGAGGCAGCATAAATAAAGTTGTCTAGGTCACGGTTGGTACTAACCTGTTCATCGTATTTACGGGTTAAGTCTTCTTCATCGCGGCTTTTGTCTGAAAGATCGCGAGTTTTTTTTATCGTTATAAATCGGCATAAGTGTTTTACTGGCCCAGAACAAGGAACCATCTTTTTTTGCCGCCAGCCCTCAGACTGGTGTTGCTCCCTTGATTTAGCTTCTTTCAGCTCCTGTTCCGGCTTTTCCTGTGTATGGTCTTCATCAGTAAAAAGCATAACGTTAAACTAGCCTATAACCTCTTCAGCTTTATAGGCTTTCATGCATTCTGCACCTTCGTTCCAGGTGTCTATAATGCTATTAGGGTCCATGGCAAAATAGCGTACTCTTTTACCTGCTCAATAAAAGTAGAAGTAATGCTCTCGGTAAAATGTTTTGTCTTCATGTTCGAATTATAATTGGTGCACTCCCCGGATGCAGGTTAATAAATATGCGCATGAAGTGATATTTAAAACAAACTAACGGGAAAGCCACAACTGAAGTTAATGGTAATTACCTATGTGCACTGCACTGCTAAAAAAACCGAAGCTTTTAACCCTGCCTGCCGCCGGTGTGAGTGGAGCGGTAAAGGTACTTGGTATAGAAGGCCGAGTTGTAAAAGTGCTATCCAAATTTATACTTGCGTCAGGTATAAACCCTGCAAGTATAGTCCTGTCATCTCAAGCGCCAATGAGAGATAATGGGTACTATTGTATGGAATGTCGCAGATCTCTCTCGCTGGTTGGAATGACAAAAGTAGTAAACCGCAGTTCTTACATGACATAAATCATACTTTAAGACAAAATAAAACCTGAAATTTACTAACTGACTTTAAATTTGAGAGTTTAATAATTATACCCCTGTGCTGAAAGGCTGCATGTCGATCTGAGTAATTGCCATCGTTAGTGAGAAGTATAATGCTGAACAGAATTATAGCCTTTTCGATACAGAACAAGCTCATTATAGGCCTTTTTGTATTCGCGCTGATCGTGATTGGGGTTTATAATGTGACGCGGCTGCCCATTGATGCCGTGCCCGACATAACCGATAACCAGGTACAGGTAATAACAGTAGCGCCTTCGCTGGGTGCCCCCGACATTGAGCGGCTTATTACGTTTCCGGTAGAACAGGCCAACAGCAACATTCCAGGCATAAAAGAGATCCGCAGTTTTTCACGTTTTGGCCTTTCGCTGGTAACTATAGTTTTTAAGGAAGGCGTGGATGTGTACTGGGCTCGGCAACAGGTGGCAGAGCGGCTGCAAACCGTGCAGCAACAGATACCCGAAGGCGTTGGCAGCCCCGAACTTGGCCCCGTAACGACTGGCCTGGGAGAAATTTACCAGTACATGGTGCGCCCCAAGGAGAGTTATGTAGGAAAGTATGATGCCATGGAGTTGCGTACAATTCAGGACTGGATCGTACGCAGGCAGTTGTTAGGTGTGCCGGGTGTGGCCGATGTAAGCAGTTTCGGAGGTTACCTGAAGCAATATGAGATCGCAGTAGACCCTTCGCGGTTAAAATCCTACGGCCTTACTATTTCCGATGTGTTTACAGCACTGGAGAACAACAACCAGAACACCGGCGGCTCTTACATACACAAAGGCGATGCAGTGCTTTTTATCCGGAGCGAAGGCCTACTGGGAAGTATAAAGGACATTGAAAGTATAGCCATTAAAAATACAGCAGGCGGCTCCCCATTATACCTGCGCGATGTGGCGGTAGTAGGCTACGGCCATGCTACCCGCTTCGGGGCCATGACCTATAACGACAAAGGCGAAGTGGCCGGTGCCGTAGTAATGATGCTGAAAGGCGCCAACAGCAACCAGGTAATTAAAGAAGTAAAAGCCCGCATTGCCCAGATTCAGGAATCGTTACCAGAAGGAGTTGTGATAGAGCCTTTCCTTGACCGAACCAAAATGGTGAATAACGCCATCAGTACCGTTGAGAAAAACCTGCTGGAAGGTGCCCTGATCGTGGTGTTTGTGCTGGTGCTGTTCCTCGGTAACCTGCGTGCCGGGCTTATAGTTGCTTCCGTTATTCCGCTTTCGATGCTGTTTGCCGTTACCATGATGAACACCTTTGGCGTGAGCGGTAACCTGATGAGCCTGGGAGCTCTGGACTTCGGGTTAATAGTGGATGGGGCTGTGATTATAGTGGAAGCCGTGCTGCATACTTTCCATTTTAACAAGCGCTTTGCCACTACCAACTGCATCGACCAGGCACAGATGGATGATACCGTGCAGCAGTCGGCGAGCCGCATGATGAACAGCGCCATTTTCGGGCAGATCATCATCCTCATCGTTTACCTGCCTATACTTACGTTGCAGGGCATTGAAGGCAAAATGTTCAAGCCCATGGCACAGACGGTTACATTTGCCCTGATCGGCGCGGCTATACTTTCGCTAACCTATGTACCCATGATGAGCGCCCTGTTCCTGAGCAAAAAGATCAGCCACAAGGATACATTTTCGGACAGGATGATGGCCAGGGTGGAGAACTTTTACCAGAAGAACCTGCGCCGTGTGATAGAATTCCCTAAAATGATAATTGCCGGTGCGGTTATACTTTTTGCAGGTGCTGTGCTGGTTCTACTATCGTTGGGTGGTGAGTTTATACCTGCCCTGGAAGAAGGCGATTTTGCCGTAGATACCCGCGTACTCACGGGCAGTAACCTGAACACAACTATAAAATCAACACAACAGGCCGCAGGTATATTGTTAGACCGTTTCCCGGAAATAGAGAAAGTAGTTACCAAGATTGGCTCCGGCGAAATACCCACCGACCCGATGCCACTGGAAGCCAGTGATATGATGGTGATACTAAAACCTAAAAAAGAATGGACCTCTGCCAAAACCTTTGATGAACTGGCAGAAAAAATGGGCAAAGCCCTGCAGGATGTGCCCGGTATCACAGCCGGTTTTCAATACCCGGTGCAGATGCGCTTTAACGAACTCATGACTGGTGCCCGACAGGATGTGGTATGCAAGATTTTTGGCGAAGATCTGGATACACTGGCACACTATGCAAGAGAACTGGGCCAGATAGCCACGACAGTACAAGGCGTCACAGACCTGTATGTAGAAACTGTAACGGGCATGCCGCAGATCGTGATCAAGTATAACCATTCCGCCATTGCCCAATACGGCACCAACATAGCTGACATAAACCGCACCGTAAATGCCGCTTTTGCCGGCGTGAGTAGTGGCCTAGTGTTTGAAGGCGAACGGCGTTTTGACTTGGTGGTCCGGTTAAAAGGGGAATTGCGCCAGAACCTGTCCGATGTGCAGAACTTACTTATTCCGACGCCTGCCGGGCAACAAGTTCCGCTATACTTGCTTGCTGATGTGCAGCTACAGGAAGGCCCCTACCAGATACAGCGCGAAGATGCTAAGCGCCGCATTATAGTTGGCTTTAACGTGCGTGGCCGTGACGTGCAAAGTATAGTTGCTGAGCTACAGCAGAAAGTACAACAGCAGCTAAAGTTACCACCAGGCTACTATGTAGTGTATGGCGGCGCATTCGAGAATTTAGAGGCTGCCCGCAAACGCCTGACGGTAGCAGTTCCGGTCTCATTGGGGCTGATATTCCTGTTGCTATACTTTGCTTTCCGGTCAGTGCGTTATGGCTTGCTTATTTACTCTGCAATACCTTTATCGGCTATCGGGGGCATTTTCGCACTGTGGCTGCGGGGTATGCCATTCAGTATTTCGGCAGGAGTTGGTTTTATTGCGTTGTTTGGTGTGGCCGTGCTGAACGGTATTGTGATGATCGCAGAGTTTAACCGCTTGCGGATGTCCGGTGGTATGAGCTTAAAAGAGATCGTGCTGGAAGGTACAAAAACACGCCTGCGCCCGGTACTAATGACTGCCAGCGTAGCAAGCCTGGGCTTTTTACCTATGGCGCTCAGCTCGGGAGCAGGTGCCGAAGTGCAACGCCCGTTAGCGACTGTGGTTATTGGAGGGCTGATAGTAGCCACCATGCTTACGTTATTTGTGCTGCCATCACTTTACATCCTGTTCGAGAAAGCTGCCCACCATGAGGATAAACCAACTACACCGGTAACAAAAGCCATTGGAATTATACTGCTACTATTGCTTTTATCGAACCTGGCATCGGCACAACAGCCTATAACCTTAGAGCAGGCCATAACCAAAGCCCGGAAACAAAACCATCAACTACAAAACGAGCGACTGCAGGCCAATACTTTGCAAAAGTTACAGGGCACCGCCTGGGACATACCCCAGACTACAGTAACCGGAGAGTATGGGCAGATAAACAGCACCTACAAGGACACCCGCTTTAACATGTCCCAAAGTATAAAATTCCCGACGGTATATACCCGGCAAAAGCAACTGCTGAAAAAGGAATGGCAACAGGGCGTGTTGCAGGCAGAACTGACAGATTTTGAACTGCAATGGCAGGTAACGCAACTGTACTATGAGCTACTGTATGTTCGCGAAAAACAGCACTTACTGCTACGCGCCGACAGCCTGTACAAAGAATTTTTACGTACTGCCGAACTTCGTTTTAAACTGGGTTCTAGCAATATCCTCGAAAAAAATACCGCCCAGACACAGCGCGGTCAGGTAGGGCTGCAATTAAAAGAACTGCAACAGCAACTGGCAGATCTTCAGCAACTATTCCAGCTAGCGCTAAACACCGATACCGTTTATTTACCCGCTGCGGGCCCGCTAAAACTGGATATAGCCATACCCAACGACTCAGCAACTATAAGTACACACCCTTATTTAAAACTATTGCAGCAACAGCAACAGGTTAGCCAGGCCAGCACAAAAGCAGAGCGGTCCCGCCTCCTCCCCGACCTGCAGCTAGGCTACAACAACCAAAGTATAAAAGGCATACAAAATGTAGATGGCGTGGAACAAAATTATACTTCATCAGACAGGTTTACCTCTGTGGAAGTGGGTGTAGGCATTCCGCTGTTTTATGGGGCGCAGAAAGCCCGGGTACAGGCTGCTAGGATACAGGAACAAACCACCCTAAACAGTTATAATGCCGGCAAACGCTCGCTGGAACTGCAGTTGCACAAAGCCATAGCGCAGTACCAGATAGCTACCGAAAACCTTGCTTATTACGAGCAAATCGCATTACCAAATTCCAGGTCTATTATTAAAACAGCTGATGAACAGTTCAGAGGTGGCGAAATTGATTACCTGGAATGGGTACTGCTCACTAACCAGGCTATCGGGCTACAAACCAGTTACCTGGATGCCGTGCGAAACTATAACCAAACCATACTTGAAATTAAAGCCCTGACCGGAAGCCAATGATGCTATGAAGAAGTTAAGCTATATATGTTTTGTAACCGCTATGCTGGCTGGCTGCAGTTCTGAACAACCTGCAGGATCTACTGTTTCCGAAAAACCGCAGGAAACTAACCTGGTGCAGCTTACCCCCGCCCAGATAAAAAATGCGGGTGTAGTTACCGGTAAAGCCGAATTAAAGAAAATTGCATCGGTATTGCAGGTAAACGGCGTAATGGAAGCTCCGCCACAAAGTATGGTTTCGGTGAGTGTTCCTTTGGGCGGATACCTGAAAAAGACAAGCCTGCTGCCCGGCATGCACCTTAAAAAAGGACAACTGATGGCTGAACTGGAAGACCAGGCATACATACAACTGCAACAGGATTTCCTGACGGCCAAAGCCAGACTTGGCTACCTGAGCAGGGAGTACACCCGCCAGCGCGAACTGAACCAGAGCAAAGCCACCAGCGACAAAGTATACCAGCAAACTCAGTCCGAATACCAAAGCCAGCAGGTATTGCTGAAAGCCCTGAGCGAAAAACTGCGCATGGTAGGCATTAACCCGAACCGCCTCACCGAAAATAACCTCACCCGCACCCTCAGGCTCTATTCCCCTATTGATGGCTACGTAACCAAAGTAAATGTAAATATTGGCAAGTATGTGGTGCCTACCGATGTGCTTTTTGATTTGGTAGACCCACGCGACCTGCACCTGATGCTTACTGTTTTTGAAAAGGACTTGGACAAGCTGGAGATAGGGCAGCGGGTGGTGGCTTACCGCGCCAATCAGCCTGAGAAGAAGTATCCCGGAAAGATCATTTACATTGGTAAAGATGTAACAGACGACCGCGCTGTAGAAGTACACTGCCACCTGGAAAAAGAAGACCCTTCGCTGGTGCCCGGCATGTTTATGAACGCGGAGATTGAAGTACAAATCAAAGAAGCCTATACCTTGCCTGAAGATGCCATTGTTCGCTATGGTAACAAGCAGTACATCTTCGCAGCCCGCGACAGCGGCGTTTTTGAAATGATGGAAGCACAGACCGCCGCCTCCGAACATGGTTTTACGGCTCTGGTTCCTGGCCAAACTATAAACCCCGAAAACCAGACCTATGTAACCCGCAGCGCCTATACCCTGCTCATGAAACTGAAAAATAAGGAAGAAGAGTAGGTAATCTGCAATGTATTAAGGGTACTTGATCAGGGGCTTCGTCGGAAAAAGAAGATATACCCACCAGACTTTTGCAGGTCTAAACCAGGCATTTTGATGTTTTTACATGCTCCTATACTTTGCAAATAATCTTCCTACTTACATTTGAATCCATCGAAGTATAAGCTCATTGCTGCAGGCTATCTATAAATAAAGCCAATCCTCAACATAAGAAGCGACTCCAGAACTAACTAACTACCTTCCTGCCTATTCAGTAAAAGTTAAACCCAAACCGAAAGTTTTCAGTTTGTCTCCGCAGCAGGTTACGTTTATACTTTCCTGCTAGTCGTTAAATACATTATTTCAGGTCTTTTCCGTCGCTTTTATCCTCGTTAAAGGCAGGAATAGTGTAAGTTTTACCATTGCCCAGCAGGTGCATCTTCAGGTCAAAAATGGAAAACGGATCGCCTGGTTTTATGTCGTAGATATCGGTCTTGCTGATGTCCATGCCATCGAGAATGGTGACCAGCCCGCTGCCTACCACTTCTATTTCTCTTCCGTTCTTTACCAGTATAGCCGTGTCTTCTTCCAGGCCAATGCCGATGCAGGCCGGGTTCTGCGCCACCACCTGCGCCATGCGGATGATGCGGCCCCGGTCGATGAAGTGGGTATCAATGGCTACGTTTTTAAGCAGGTCCAGCCCGGCAGTGGAGCTTACCTCGTCTTTCAGCATGCCCCCTTGTGCTTCTCCTTTGTAGATCATGTTGGTAGACATGGCCGAAGCTCCCGCACTGGTACCGGCTACCACTATCCGTTCTTTGGTGTAGCGTTGTTTGATGCGCTCCAGGAAAGGGCTTCCGCCCAGTATAGAAGTAAGCCGTAGCTGGTCTCCGCCGGTAAACATAATGCCGGCAGCTTTATCGACCAGTTTTATGTTCTCCGGGTCTTTGGCATCCTGGCGGGTTTCTATATCCACTACTTTCACGTTATTAACACCAAGGCTTTTGAATAACTTCACATAGTCCTGTGCTGCCGGTACAGGATCGCTGGAGGCGGCCGGCACCACCACCACCAGCGGATTATCTCCTTTGAGTTCTTCTACAAAGCGCTTTAGTATCTGCTCGCTGATAAAGCTGGAGTTTTCCTCCTGCGACTCAGGACGCTTTTCTTCGCTCTTGCTTTCTTTTCCGCCTATAGCCAGCAATATGCCCTGGGGTATGGGTAAGCCCAAATGATCTGTTTTCTTTTTCGGAGATTTATGTTTTACTGCCATACTTCCTGCTGTGGTTTAGGGTGCTGCTTGTCAGCAATATACCTTATACTTCCTGTCGCTACAGAGGTTTGCGCTCTGGCTTTATTTGCTGACAAATGATTCTTTCTTTACTAAACCGCTTATACTTACAGATTTTAAAAAGTAATAAACCAACTAAAACTAAGAAGTCTTTGTTAATTTACACTTCCGTAGTCGCACCTGATATTCATATTCTGCTTTTCTGTTGTAAATGAAAGCTCTTAATTCCTCTCTCAAATATTTTATAGTTCAGAAATTAAACTTATCCAATAAAGTTGCAATCCATTATATTCTAACAAGAAGAGTGCTGGTAAACGGCAAACCCGGAACATTAAACCAGGTGCTGTTACCAGAGGATGAAGTACAGGTGGATGATCAGGTTATAAAAGAAGCGAGAAAAAACGTTTACATAGCCTATCATAAACCACGTGGTATAGAATCCACGATGAACGCTCAGATAGAAAACAACCTCTTAAATGCTTTAGACTTTTCGCATAGTGTATTTCCTGTCGGAAGGCTGGACAAGGCATCGGAAGGGCTTATGCTGCTCACTAACGATGGAAGAACTTCATTTAAGATACTTCACGCAGAAAAGCACCAGGAAAAAGAATACGTCGTAACCGTTGATAAACCTTTAACACAGCACGCTATTAATTGTCTAGCCACTGGTATAGTTATTATGGGAAAAAAAACACGCCCCGCTATAGTTAGACAGGTAGATGACATTACGTTTAATATTATTCTGAATCAGGGACTTAACCGGCAGATCAGGAGAATGTGTTATAAGCTTGGTTACCAGGTGGAGAAACTAGTGCGTACACGCATCATCACTCTTGAACTGGGAAATCTACCTCCCGGGGAATGGCGCTATCTAAATCAGTCAGAAATCAGCAATTTAATTCAGCAGGTTTCTAACTAAGCAGCTTTATACTTAAGTCCGATACACCTTACAGGTTTACAGCTTACGCAACAGCAGTGGCAGCTATACTTTGTATATGTTAATCTTACAAAGTTCTGTACCAGTAAAAATACATTCTTAGCACAAGTCAGCATTGTGTTTACTCAGTAATACCTTTTTTAATTCTTACTCACTCAGAAAATAAGTAAATTAGGTAATACTGTTTACTTAACCTCCCTCCCCACCTAAAACCTTACAACTATGAAAACATTACTCCTTCTTACATCTATTGTTATCTTTTCGGTACTGATGCTTGTTAAACCTTTTGCCGAAAACCAGCAAGTTAAAAAAGAGTTAAAAACTGCCAATTCTCAGCAACGAATTCAAGAGCAGATCGACCTGGGCGAACACCTTGTTCTTATTTCGGCATGCCATGATTGCCATACACCAAAAAAAATGACAGATAAAGGTATGGAAATGGATTACTCCAGAGCCTTGTCAGGGCACCCGGCTAAACTGCCGCCGCCAGCTATAGACCGAAAACTGTTGGAAAGTAAAGGGCTTATTGTAACACAAACGCTAACAGCCTGGGCGGGACCATGGGGAATTTCTTATGCAGCCAATTTAACATCTGATGCTACCGGAATCGGCAACTGGACAGAAAAACATTTTATTACGGCCATAAGGCAAGGAAAGCATAAAGGGCTGGAGTCTTCGAGAATGTTACTGCCACCAATGCCCTGGGATATGTACAGAAACATGACAGATGAAGAACTGAAAGCTGTATTTGCTTATCTTAAATCCACGAAACCCATAAAAAACGTGGTTCCAGCTCCACAACCTCCTTTAGCTGCTGCGTCTGGTAAGTAGCACTTCTGGCACAAATACTCGCTTGCCTGTGCAGGTATAGTGGCTATTTACTCATGTATTACAATGATACACGCACCTGACCGCAAACACACTATGAGGTACTTAGAATCAGAGACTTAATAGTTAGCTGATAATTCCTGCTTTAAACCAATTTAAAGGCTTGTTGAAAATAAGCGGTTTTCTTAGTGTTGCTATTTAAAGTATAACCTAAAAAGTAAATGAACTATGGCTTTCCAGAAGTCTTTGCTTTACTTAATGTTTCGATAGCAATTAACGGTTAGCTTTGCCTGGCAGGTATATCTGGAAACCTAAAGAAAGCGCTATACCACCTCCACCTGACTCCAGGTCAACGTCAGCTTTTGAATAAGTATAACCAATGATAGGTTCTATAGATACATTGCGTGCTACAAAATGCGCATACCCAAAGCGTATACCGGCCAATACTGAAAGAGGTTCATCATCATCGCTGTCTTCAGTGGAGCTACCGGCAAAGCCAAAAACGATTTCCTGGAAAATGCGTCCGGATGGGCCGCCACCTTGTGTGTAGTAGTAGCGCATGAATGGAGTTAAACCATACTGAAAATTTGTGCCCCCGTCAAAAGCATCTAAACCTAGAATAACTTCACCACCTATCGCTATATTCTGACCAAAGAAGTAACCTGCTTTCGGGTTGACCAATAAACTGTAGGTGTCGGTACTGAAATTGTAACCAGTTGAGGCAATACTCGCACCCACGAGCCAATTGCCTTTCCGGATAGATTCATCGGCTACACCAGCTGAGGTTTCAGGTAGCTGTATATCTGTTTCGTCTTGTGCTAGTGCGCTCCCTGTAATAATAAATACTAAAGCTGTTAATAGAAAAAAGTGTTTCATGGTAATAGTCCTCCATATTATAGTTAGATAAAATGCCCAGTATATTTATTGCATTATTTATACTATATCTAACGCTGCAGCCACTAGTTCGTTTTATATATATAGGTATAACTTTCTGAAATATAGCTATTTACAACACACTAAAGCAGCAAAACCAATTTAACTTGATTTTGGATCATACAGCATTTTACAACTAGGGCAAAGGCTGAAAAGGGAGGTTTATCAGGCGAACAAGATCTTGTGTTTAGTAAAAGGTATGATCTCAGGGGTGACTGCAGAATAAAAGAAGCTGTGCAATTTTTAATATATCAACAGCCTATTACAAAACGGATGACAGAACTGCAGAATTGGTTTCGAAATGCTGGCTTTCCAGGTGCGGATGATCTGGTAATATGTTTCCGTTATATCGTGAATTTGATGAGGTCTGCGACAGTGTTCGAGCAATAACAGGGCTCTTTAAGGCATAATCTACTTAATTGAAAAATCACTTTTCAGCGTTTAAGCCAGAGAGCATCCTGTTTGAACTTCGTGGCATAAGTTATTTCCAGATCAGAATTAAAGTGCCAGCCAGTATTGTTCCCATGCCAAGCAACAGTCTTGGTGTGAGTGGCTCTTTTAACAGGAAGTAAGAAAGCAATACAGTAATAATGATACCGGCCCGGTCTATGGTAGCCACTACAGAAACATCTGCTGTTTTGATAGCTTTAAAGTATAAGATCCAGTAAACGGCGGTGCAGGCGCCGGCAAGTATAAACCATGTAAGCGTTTTATTATCAATTACGCGCAGACCCTTTAGCGCACCGGCATACCAGGCATTGGCCACCACCATCGCAAACAAAACCCCAGTTCTTATTACCAGCGCTACATGCTCATCAGCGCCGCCCATGCCCATCTTAGCAAATACCATCGCTACACCTCCTGTGAGCATGGCGATCAATGCATAACTAAGCCAGGGCTCCATACTTTTGTAAGATTCTTTTTTTCATCCTGCAATAGTACAGCATGTTTGCTTTACAACTGCCAGCTTTCTTAAAAAATATTAAGTAGTAACAGGTAAGCTGTGATACATCAACTACTAAGGCTGGTAATGTTGATCTTATGTAGTAAACAAAAGTTGACCTTAACATTAATTACTTACAAAAGTATAGCGCTCTAAAGTACCAGCCTGCAACGCATCATTACAATGGAATTTTCTGTACTAATTCCCTTACTCCTGTCCTGATCCGTTCCTGCAGTTTGGTTGTATTATCTTCCGGTAAAACCCCTTCGGCTGCACCGTGCCATACCAGTTTATTTGTTGTGTTATCAACCAGATGCAGCGAAAGCGTGCCCTGTTTATACTTTCTTACAACTACCTCTTCACTTTTCCAGGTATAATGTCGCTCGCCAAAGTATAAAGGGGCATCATTCGTGAAATTTGTCTGGCGCGTCTGCACTTTTTCTGCTAAAACTAGTCCGAGATTAATTTTTAGGTCTGGGGATGAGGAACTCTGCTGAAGACCACGTTGCTGCAATTGCTGTACTAACTCCTGCTCCAGGTAATTAAGCTGGGTTCTATATGGTTTCAGGGTATCGCCGTTTGCTTCAATTTCATAAAACCCGAAGGTTTTATATTTACTGAGGCTAAAACCTGTATCTGCTTCGTGGTCAAGCACCCTGACAGGCGAACATGCTGCTGAGCACAGTATAAGCAATAAGCTTACTAGCCATATTTTATAGGTAGGGTTCAACATTCTCTGTTATTGTACTTAAATATGTATACGCCACCATCATTGCCCGGTTCCATCTATAGTTCGGATGTCTGTTATCTGAATTGACTTTTTAACGCCCATAGCCTGCTTCTTTTAACAACATTGGCTATTTAATGGCCTAGAAGGTAAATTTTACTATAAAGAAAAGAAGCTGAACTATTTGGGCTTACCTCCTTAAACCTGCTACCATTTTATGTTTCAGGTTTGCATTAAAATATACTAAACGTGTTGTACTTTTGCATTTTTAAACAGCTATTATAATTGACCGTAAAGGCACATATAGGAGGTGCCAGTGGTTGCCGGCAGAACAGAGGTGATGGAACCAGAAAATAAGGATATTGTGACGAAGATGGAGCCGAAACGGCTGTTTGATTGTCTAACGTACCAACTACAAAACTTCCCGCTTGAGGACATGTTTGCCGCCAAAGAAAATGGCGAGTGGCGTAAGTATAGCACTCCGGAAGTACAGCATAAAGTAAATCAGTTGAGCGCCGGCTTGCTCGCAGCAGGCATTACCCGCGGCGACGGTACCATCGAAGGTCGTGATAAGATCGCAATCATTAGCCAGAACTGCCCGGAATGGATGTTCGTGGACATGGCCATTCAACAAATCGGGGCAGTTTCAGTACCGGTTTACCCAAACATAAACGACAATGAGCTACAATTTATACTTCAGGATGCTGGTATAAAAATGGCCTTTGTGGGTGACAAATTACTTCATAAGAAAATGGAGCGCATCCAGGCTAACCTTTCTGGTTTTGATACCATCTATTCATTTAAGCCGGTGGAGTTTGTGCCCCACTGGTCTGAACTGCTGGCAGATGTAACGGAAGACGTTCTGGCACAACTCGAACATTATCGCGAACAGGTACTAGAAACTGACCTGGCTACCATACTTTATACTTCCGGCACTACCGGAATTCCTAAGGGAGTGATGCTTTCCCACCATAACATGATCAGCAATGTTTTTGGCAGTGCCAGGATCATTCAGGAAATAGGTGTACATGGAAAAAGAGCGCTCAGCTTTCTGCCTTTGAACCACGCCTTCGAACGTATGGCAACCTACTGCCTTATCTACTCCGGCACTTCTATATACTATGCCAAGGGCATGGATAAGATTTCGGCAAACCTGCGTGAAGTTAAGCCCACCCTATTCACCACCGTACCACGACTGCTGGAGAAAGTATATGAAGGCATTGTAGCTAAAGGAAAGGAACTAAAGGGCCTGAAACGAACGCTGTTTTTCTGGGCGCTGAAACTGGCCGAACAGTTTGAAATAAACAAGCCACTGCCCCTATCGTACAGACTGCAACTAGCTTTGGCAGATAGACTGATCTTTAGTAAATGGCGTGAAGCGATGGGTGGTGAACTGAAAGCCATTATTACCGGAGCCGCTGCCTGCCAGATACGCTTATTAAAAGTATTTACCGCCGCCGGCATTGTGATACAGGAAGGTTATGGCCTTACCGAAACATCTCCAATCATCAGCGGAAACCGTTACAACGAAGCAGGCCGAATGTTTGGCACTGTAGGTCCGCTGCTGGACGGTGTGGAAGTGAAAATTGCCGAAGATGGTGAAATACTTGCCAAAGGCCCGAATGTGATGATGGGTTACTACAAGCGCCCTGACCTGACTGCTGAAGTGATGGACGGCGAGTGGCTGCGCACAGGTGATATTGGAACTATGGTAGATGGTAAGTTCCTGAAAATAACAGACCGTAAGAAAGAACTCTTCAAGACCAGCGGTGGCAAGTATGTGGCACCACAACCCATCGAAAACAAACTGGTGGAAAGCGACTGGATTGAGCAGATCATGGTAGTTGGCGAACAGCAAAAGTTTGTAGGTGCGCTTGTTGTGCCCGCCTTCCAGACACTGAAACAATGGTATACCCAACAGGGCAAGCCCTACCCCGGCGACCAGGCAGTAACAAACGACAAACAGATTAAAGCCCTTATCCGGGATGCCATCAATAACTATAACAAACAGTTTAACCCTGTAGAACAGGTAAAAAAGTTTGTGCTGATGCCAAACCAGTGGACGATTGAGAACGGCGAACTAACTCCTACGCTTAAGCTGAAGCGCCGGGTAATTGTTAAAAAGTATGAGGATATGATCGGATCTATGTATGCTAACACCAATCTGGCATCTTAGCTTTATAACCCCCTGCAAGTCAGATCTTATCTATACTTGTTTTGGTACTAATGCTTTAATCTGTCAGCTCTATCCAGACGGGGGCATGATCGCTCGTTTTTTCCCAGGCTCTTACTTCCCTGTCTACCCCGGCTGCTGTAAGCCGGTTAACAAGTGGTGGGCTAAGCAATACATGATCGATTCTTAGACCAGCGTTGCGCCCAAAGGCGTTGCGGAAGTAGTCCCAGAAAGTATAGATTTGCTCATTAGGATAAATTTTACGTAATGCGTCCGTCCACCCTTGTTCCAGTAGCTTTTGGTAAACAGCACGGGTCTCTTGTCTGAATAAGGCATCATCA
This sequence comes from Pontibacter deserti, assembly GCF_023630255.1. Taxonomy (NCBI): domain Bacteria; kingdom Pseudomonadati; phylum Bacteroidota; class Cytophagia; order Cytophagales; family Hymenobacteraceae; genus Pontibacter; species Pontibacter deserti. The sequence goes on from NZ_JALPRS010000001.1 coordinate 1,489,014, forward strand.
AGCCAACGTTCTGGCCTGTATACATCCCGTTCAGTTGGTATCACATTAAAGTCACCGAGCAATATTACAGGCTTGTCAGTTGCCAGTAGTTCAGACGCATGAGTAGCTAACCTTTCAAACCAGTGTAATTTGTAATCAAACTTCGGACCGGGAGCAGGATTTCCGTTTGGCAAGTATAAGCAGCCAACAATGATATCCTTTACTGCAGCTTCAATATACCTGCTCTGCATATCATCCGGATCGCCTGGCAATGCATGACGTATTTCTACCGGCTCCAAACTGTGGGTAAGTATAGCAACACCATTCCAGCTCTTCTGCCCGTGCCAGATAGCGTTATAACCAGCTTCCTGAATAACTTGTATCGGAAATTTTTCCTGAGGTGCCTTCAGCTCCTGCAAGCATACCACATCCGGCTTTTTTTCTTGTAACCACCGGAGTAAGACAGGTAGCCGAGCATTTATACCATTCACATTATAGGTCGCTATTCTCATAGTTGTCAGCAGTTGTCTTATATTACTAAAGGGGCTTATATGTATGCAGCGCTTAACAACATCAGTTAGTGCTATAAATTAAGAAATCATCTCTTTCAGGCTTGTTGTTTGCTAACGCTGTACAGGTATCAGGGTGCACCTTATATGAAAGTAGTAGAAAGAACTGTTACCTGTGATACAGACTGTGCTGGCTATACTTGAAAATCAATTACCTGTAGTAAACAAAAACTCATTTTTTTCAAAACCTGATTTTTCTGTTAGAAAAGAGACTGATTATAATAGTACAACTAACTTAAATAACTAACCTCACTCCACCTAGTTCCTGCAAACCATAGGGGAACCGATCACCGGGCGAGCCAATGAACATAAAATTCTTTGGTATGCCCCACTTTTCTGACAGTTGCTGAATAAGGTCCGGACCGAAATGCCCCCTGATGATGACAAAATCTACTACTAGTTCGGGATAGGCCAGATCCAACACTTCTACTTCATGCATCAATCTTTTAGGTGGCTCTTCTCCTTCCTTCAGCACGTTAACAATTTTAATCCGGTTAGTATGCTCATTTTCAACAATGTAGCGCATCACCTTGTTAATATTGGCTATATTATCTCCTTTTGTAAAGAAGACAAACTGCTGAGACCTTATGGTATGGATAAGGCGTTTTATAGTATAGGATTTAAAAGGTATGATCTTTTTAAGTGGCTGCTCTATCTGTCGTACCAGAAAAGCAAAAAAGATGAGCAGCTCTATACGGAACAACATGATAAGCACCAGCGACACAGTAGGTATAAAATACTTCAGGAACACCCATACATAAGCCGGGTTTAGAATAGCGTTACCTACTAGGGCCATTAATACAGCAGAAATAGCAATAAACAGCACCAACCCAGATGCACGAACCGGACGCGGAAGACGATTTCTGCGAAACTTGAGCAGAACATTACCAATACCAAAAAATGCCATTACAGCAAGGAAAGAAATGGTGTACACCCCCGCCAGGGCTCCAATATCGCCAGCTGTAATAAGAAGTATAGACACGCACAGCAGAAAGAAACTGATCATGATGAGGTAAGCCGAACCTTTCTTATTTGTGGTCAACAGGAACTGTGGCAGGCAGCGGTCAAGTGTCATGCGCTGCACCAAGCCTGTAACCCCGACATAGGAAGTAAGCACCGCGCCACTCAGTACCATGGCAGCGTTTATAGATACCAGAACAGCTAACCAATCTCCGCCTGCTACCTCACCCATATAAGCCAATAAAGCAGTCTGGTTTTCTTTTACAGCAGGTAATGGCAGTATGGCAATGGCCAGAAAAGCAGTTAAAGGATTAAAGATGGTAACTGCCAGCCACATATTACGCAAGGTTTTAGGGAATACGCCCTGCTCCTGTTCCTCCACAAAGTTAGCCGAGCTCTCAAACCCGGATATACCCAGCATGGCAGCCGCGAAACCGAAGAACAAGGCCCTCCAGATACTCCCTTCCAAAGGCTGGCTGTAATTAAGAGTAAGCGTATCAAAACCATGTGTAAAAAGGAAGAAAAACCCGACTATCAATAACAGGGTTAAGGTGGAAATATGCGTGATGAAGATAATGATGGCCACTATAGAAGATTCGCCGATACCCATTATGGTTAGCCCCATAAAAAGCGCTAGCAAAGCAATAGTAGCATAAATAATAGGTAGCCCTTCCCAAAGGTGGTGCACATAATGCATGGCCTCACTTGCCGAAATAACAGCGGTGGCCATATAGGAAAGCAGAGTAAGGCAGGCAGCCAGCGAGGCTGTGCTTTTGCTGGTTGTGTTTAGTAATGCATTGTAAGCTCCGCCGTTTAGCGGCAAAGCTCCCACTACTTCACCATAGATACTCCGGAATAAATAGAGAACCCCACCTACCATCAGCAGTGCCACCCATGCATACTGCCCTGCATAAATAATAGCCAGCGCCGAAACATATAAACAGGAAGACGTGATATCGTTTCCGCAAATGGCTGTAGCAGCCAGTTCTTTTAATTTAGGGTGCTGTACCGTTGTTGCTGAAGCAGTAGAAACCTCATTCATAAATCATTTTCAAGAGTTATATGCAGTATACGAGCTTCTATCAGAAAGATGTTGAGCATACTGTACTTGCTCACATTTTAACTAGGGTATCAACAGCAGCACGATCTGCTTCAGGTACGGAGTTTAAGGTATAGCCTTACTATGATCGAAGAATGGGTTAGCTACATCAGGTAGGTTTAAATAAAAATCCCTGCCGTAGGTTAAGCGGCAGGGGAAGGTAGTATAGATTAGTAAAGGTTTGTTCAGGTGCGTCAGCAAAGGAAAGGTTTGAGCAGGGTTAAACTATAAGTATAATCTTGTTCGGTTTCCTTGCTTAGCTCAGATGATAAGTTTAGGCAATAACATTTATGATAGATTCAGAGAAGCGCTCCATTTCTTCGATCTGAGGGCTGCATTGTAACAGGAAAAAGTCTACACCAACAGCCTCAAATTCGGCGATGCGGTCCTGCACCTGGGCTGGCGTACCTACCAGCCCGGAACGTAGTCCCCTGTTTGAAACAGAATAATCCTGCAGGGTAAGCTGGCGCTCCAGTTGCGTGCCTGATACCCACTGCTCCAGGTTTTTAAACCCGGCTGCAGATTCCTTTACATTGGTAATGCGATCAAATTCCTTTTTCACTTCCTGGTCTGAGTCGCGAACTATACTATAAGCTGCCACACCAAACTTCATAGGTGGTAACCCTAGGGCATCGCGTCGGCGTTTCATATCCTCAATGCGCTTGCCTATCAGCTCAGGAGAATCGCCATGCATTACATAACCATCGCATTGCGTGCTTATCAGGGTCTTGGCCGCTTCCGACTCACCTCCGGCATATATAAATGGCTTTTTCTTTGGCTTTGGCTGTAACACATTGTTCTCTACCTGATAGTATTTACCCTGGTAAGAGAAATGATCCTGCTCCCATACATTGGTTACAATATCCAGCCACTCTTTTGTGCGGGCATAGCGGTCATCATGCTCTTCAAAGTGAAGGCCATACTTAGTTGCTTCATCCTTCCACCACGACGACACCACATTTAACGAAAGCCTGTCGCCACTGATCCGGGCAATGTTGGCAGCTTGTTTGGCAAGTATAGCCGGGTTATGGAACGTAGGGCGCACAGCCACCATTATCTCCAGTTTTTCGGTAACTGCCGCCAGTGCCGCAGCCGTAGACCATGCCTCAAGAGAGGGAGCCTGCTCTCCTTTAATATCGTTCAGGAACAACTCAGCGATAAGAGAAAGACTATAGCCCCAGTCTTCGCTGCGTTGTGCCAGCTTTTTTACATAGTCCCAGTCCGGGGCCATGCTTTCCTCTTCCACGTTGCGCAGCCAGCCGCCGAAAACCGGTAACCAATATCCGAATTCCATGCCTATACCTCCTCTCTCTTTAATTGTGCTTTTGCCTCTAAAAAGTCTACCAGCTTAGCATGCGGATTAAACCCGATCACGTTAACAGCATCAGCCACAAAGTTCGAAAGGGCATTTATATCATAATAGTAAATCTGTCCGTCACGGTCGTCGATGGTATATTCTATACCGCCAACATCTATACCTGATTCCTGCACAATGCGCTCAATAGCATCTATCACTCCCTGTGGTGGTGTAAATCCTTCCACTCTCATACCGTTCTTAGGTGCATCAATAGCGCAGGCGTTTCTTACCAGTTCTTTACCGTTGGTAGTCTGGCAAATGTCTGCAGGACACAGGTTAAAGCTTTCTCCTGAAGTATAAACTTTAATAGCATACAGGTATTTGCCGCCTAAGGTCTCCACACGATTTATATGGCCGCCACGCGCAGGTATAAATTCCTGTACCAGTGCGGTATGGTCTATACCTAGTTCTACCTGGCCAGAGGCAACAGCTAATGCCAGCTCTTCCGGAGAATTGAAACGTATAATGCCAGCACCGCTTCCGCCAATGTTCGCTTTTACAACGATTGGGTAACGCAATCCTTCTGTAGCTTTAACTGCCTGCGAGGCATGGTTAATGACACGGGATTTAGGATAAGGAAGTCCGAGTCTTTCCAGCAACGATAACTGCAGCGCCTTGGAAGTTTCATATTGGAAAGCTTTATAGCCGTTGATCACGGTTACACCTTTAGCCTCTAAATGAGCAAGCAGATTAAGTGTATAGAATATGCCCTGCTCGTTGTTACGCAGGTAAGCAGAGGGGCTCATGCGGTTAAAGAAAAGGCTATAGTTCTGCTCCGCTGATGCCAGGTCATAGGTATGTTCTGCTGCGTTCAGGCGTGTGTATGCAATGCCGCGGACATCCAATTCATTAAATAAAGGACGGAACCACTCCTGGTGTTCATGGAAAATTGCAAATGGTTTTTCAGATGATAAAGTTGACATAAGATTCTCTGTAAAAATTAAAATTGAAAGTATAGGTATAGCTCACCTGCAAAGGCAGAGCTTTTGAATGTAAGGGAGGCAGGCAAAAACAAGTCCTTCAGGTACTGAAAGCTTTAGACAAAGCAAACCTTCGCCTTATTTGCTTTAAGCGCAAAAGGTTAATATGCCTGGCGGCTGCGTACGTAATGTGTTATAGTTTACCTAAAAGAAAGTATAGGCAACAGAATGCGCAGCTGGTTTAGCAACAACAGCAGCAACAACAAGTAGAAATAGTATTCGGAAGAGATAAACCGAAAGAAGATAAAGTGCTTTTCTGCAATAAAGAACCGATAAGGTTATTTGTTGTGATTTTCATGATTGATAATTTATATCCCCTAAATTTTTTAGGCAGGAATTAGCACCTGGTTTGATAACTGGTTGCTAGAAGTTCATAGAGCCTGTTCTCTCCCTTCTTCTTTATAAATCAAATACTGTGTAGGTATATTGACTTTACACTGCAAAGCTGCATGCAGAATTTTGGAATTGCAAATATTTCAGCAAAAAAATGTACGTACATCGGTTAAACTACTGCCATTTATCCCTGTTATACTTTAAACCTGTGGTTGCTTTATGATGTGTTCAGCAGTATTTCAGTCTCTCAACAAGCTGTTCGGACAACAAACCATACAGGTTAACTGGCGTAATACCAGATATTATTGAGTTACCTGGTACAGGTTAAACTTCTGCTCTCTTACTATACTAAACTATTGCACAGGCTACCAGCATAGGTTTTGTTTGTCTGATTAATCAAAGTTTCAGTTTACTTAAGTTATAGCACCTATGGCTATTGCAATTATCGGAGGAGGCTTAAGCGGCACATTAACGGCTATTCACCTGCTTCACAACGCTACATGTAACACCACCATTAACCTGATAGACCAGGACAGGTATAGGATGAACCGCGGAATTGCCTATTCCAGCCAATTAACGTTTCAACCTTTAAATGTTCCTGCTTCGGCTATGAGTCTGTTTCCGGAACATCCTCTCGATTTTTTCTATTGGCTCGAAGCACAACAGCATCGTTATGAAAAGCATTTAAAGCACCCTGTCAGTAAAGATGACTTTATACCTCGTTTTATTTTCGGGGACTACCTTAAAGCCCGGTTGCAGGAAGCAAAAATGAAGGCCCACCCAAGTATAAACTTTGTAGAAGTATATGACGAGGCTATTTCAGTAAAGAGGAAGGCCAATTGCTTCCAGGTAGATTTTCGTGATCATGAATCTATAAAAGCAGATAAAGTGGTGTTGGCTCTCGGCAACTTTCCACCAGCCCAGCTCCCCATACCTGATGCTGCATTTTATCAAAGCAGTAAATATGTTGCTTCTCCCTGGGCTGCAAAAGGGCTGGCAGATTTGCCTGTTGATGCCTCCTTATTACTGATTGGTTCCAGCCTGACAATGGTAGACTTAGTTGGTAGTCTTAAAGCACAGGGCCATAAAGGGAAAATTTATGTTATCTCTCGTCACGGACTACTGCCTCAGCCATTTGATGTATATACGCCTTCTTATCATAAGCTGAACCTTCCCATTCATTCAGACTTGTCTGTAATAGCATTATTCCGTTTTTTCAGGAAGGAGATAAAGAAAGCAGAAGAACAAGGCTATACCTGGAGAAGCGTACTGGATGCCATGCGTCCTGATATACCTGCTATCTGGCAGGCTTTACCATTAACTGAGAAAAAGCGGTTTCTCCGTCATGTACGACCTTACTGGGAAACACATCGCCACCGCATGCCTGCCAGTTCAGCAACTCTGATAAACGGTTTACAACAACAAGGGCAGTTAGAAGTGATCGCTGCTACTATCCTAAACATGGTGGATGAAGGGGAACATGCCTGTATCACCCTTAAAAAAAGAAAGTATACTGCTACCTCTCAAATAAAAGTGAGCCGGGTAATCAATTGTACCGGTCCTCAATCCGACTTCACTAAGATTCAGATGCCATTGGTTCAGCAACTGCTTGAGGAAGGCCTTATAAAACCGGATCAATTAAAGCTGGGCTTAGAAACAGCTCCTGATGGCACGCTAATAGGTGAACAAGGAACACCCATAGATGGACTTTATACTTTAGGACCGCCCCGAAAAGCTACTCTTTATGAATCAACTGCTTTGCGGGAGATAAGAGAACAGGCAAAGGAACTGGCAAATGTAATACTGCCATCGCCACTTACGCAGCTTTCGGAAGCATAGCTACTCTGGTTGCTCTTCCCGGGTACAGCTCCTGAAGCTAATGTATTGTATAGCAGCCTTTATCTCGGCTTCAGGAAATGTGCTATCAAGCGGTATTTATATTTATAGTTAGCTTTTAATCCGCTTATTTATAAAGAAATAGTTACCCCGGTAAATCCGGTTGCAGGTCTGCCCCGTTTGTATTGTCCATTTAAACTGTGAGACTATGCAACTAACCAACATTTTATTATTTCTAGGCGGACTCGGAGGCACAGAAGTAGTGTTGATCGTACTGGCTATACTTCTATTTTTTGGTGCTAAACGCATCCCTGAACTGGCAAAAGGTCTCGGACGTGGTATCCGGGAATTTAAAGATGCCTCCAAAGATATTAAAGAAGATTTCGAAAACTCAGTTTCTGATCATACCCCTCCAGCAAGAGAGTCGGAAACCAGGCTAAGAGCTTAATGCAACAAAGCCCACTATGTATAGTGGGCTTTGTTGCTTTTATACTTCTGAAATAGCCCCGGTAATATCTTTTTTTCGCTTGCCTAAATCCGGTTCTATTACCGGTGTCGTAGGTCTTGCAATGCTACCGGATAAGGGCTTTATCAGTGGCAGTTCAAAACCAGTTTACAATATGTTTTAAAATTATGGAAAAACTACAAGACACCTCTACTGAGAAAGACGCCGGCATAAAAAGGGCATTAGTGGCACCCATGCAGCGCCGTATGTTTATGCGATATGCCGGGGCTACAGCCGCACTCACAACCCTGCTTTTTGCTACCTCCTCCTGCGACGAAGACGGAGACGATATGCCCATGGATCCTAACACAGTTGACCTGGGCTCCGGTGATACAGGTATCCTTAACTATGCCTATGCGCTGGAACAACTGGAGGCTGCTTTTTACTCAGAAGTTGTAGCAAAATCTTTAGGCTTATTTAATCAGACGGAACAGCAGATAATGCAGGACCTGATGGGACATGAAAACATTCATAAAGACTTCCTGAAGGCAGCACTTGGCTCCGCTGCTATACCTGACCTGGAAGTAAACTTCAGCTCAATTAACTTCTCTGATAAAAACAGCATTTTAACAACTGCTAAAACATTTGAAGACCTTGGTGTAGCTGCTTATAATGGCGCTGGCAAGTTCCTGGAAAATGCTGGTTTCCTGACGCTGGCAGGTAAAATTGTATCTGTAGAAGCACGCCACGCCGCTGTTATCCGCGACCTGATCTCGAACGGCACCTTCTCCGATTCCGCCAACAACCAGGGCCTCGACCCTGCCATGATGCCAGCAGATGTACTCTCAGCTGCTTCTGCGTTCATCAAAACAAAAATTTCTGCTAACAATTTACCTAAATAAGCCTCGCCATGAACATATTTAAAATTATAGAAGACATAGAGAAAGTTGATCCGGAAGTATACAACAGACTTGACTCGCGCCGGAGTGCTTTTAAGGGTTTAGGTTCCATTGGTAAAAAGGCTGCGCTTTCAGCTATACCATTAGCACTTGGCTCGGTATTTCAAAAAGCATATGGGCAGAGCAACGGCATCGTGCTGGAAGTGCTGAATTTTGCGCTGAAGTTGGAGTACCTGGAGCGAAACTTTTATACACAGGCATTAGCTGCTAATGGGCTGATACCGGAAGGCGCGCCTAAAGGTGCCATCCAGAAGATTCAGATGCACGAGGCTGCACACGTTGAATTGCTAAAAACTACTATCCAAAGCCTGAACGGTACACCTATAAGTGAGCCAACTTTTAACTTTGGTAAAAACTTCCCTGACTGGAACACCAATTACCAGACCTTCCTTACTCTGGCTCAGGCTTTTGAAGATACAGGAGTACGAGCCTACAAAGGACAGGCTGCTAATCTGATCAATAATGATGCTGTGCTAACGGCAGCCCTGCAGATACACTCAGTAGAGGCGCGCCATGCAGCCCACATACGTCGCATGCGAAACAATGCCGGCTGGATAATTGGAGATGGCACTAACAGTAATGTGCCGGCGGGTGCGCAGCCGGTTTATGCAGGAGAAGGTAATCTTGCCCAGGGTGGCATTAACGACATCTCTGCTCTTGGAGAGGGTTATTCAGCAGAGATTGCTTCCGGCGCTTTTGATGAGCCACTTACCAAAGAGCAGGTAGCAACTATAGTTTCATTATTCGAATAGCCAGCTAAAAACAGGAACTGTTATTTTTCAATAATTCTATATACCCCGAATTAAGGAGCTGCTTCTGGTAGCTCTTTTTTTATTTCAGGCCAACTGCTATGTTAAGTATAGTACCAGTTAAACCTGTATAATTTTAAACTTTTTAACCCCGTAACAGTTTGGAAATTAATTTGGGTAAAGACGATACAATATATAATTAACTAAATATTTAGTATCTTTCGGATACCCTTGTATTTTCATATACTAAGGTGAATTAATTGGCGAATCAACAACAACCTATACTTAAGCTTAGCGAGGAAGAGCTGGTAGCACGTTTACGTGCTCGTGATACTTCGGCTATGTCTGTGCTGTACGATATGTATAGTGCTACGCTTTATGGTGTTGTATTGCAGATAGTGAAGATAGAAGAAACAGCGGAGGATGTGCTGCAGGAAGCATTTGTAAAGATCTGGAACTCATTTGAGAGCTACGATACATCAAAAGGAAGGCTATTTACCTGGATGATAAATATCTGCAGGAACCAGGCTATTGATACAATCCGATCAAAGCAGCACCGCGTAAATAATAAAACGGAAGATATAGAGACGGGTGCACGTCTGGCCTTTTCAGCAGACGATTTCAAGCCGGAACATATCGGAGTACGGGACATGGTAGAAAACCTGAACCCTGAACAAAAGCAGGTAATTGACCTGATGTACTTCAAGGGGCTGTCACAGAGCGAAATTGCTGAAGCTTACAACATTCCGTTGGGAACAGTAAAAACCAGGGCGCGCAGCGCAGTAAAATTATTATCAAGATTTTTTAAAGGCCGTGCATAACGAAGACTACATAGCATCTGGAATTCTGGAGCTGTATGCAGCCGGAGGATTAACCCAGGCAGAACGGGAAGAAGTAGAACAACGTGCTGCTGCTTCTCCTGAAATTCGTTTGGCACTGGAAGAAGCCTGTGCAACCATGGAAGCCTATGCAACGCTTTATGCCGTACAGCCAAGACCTGAACTGAAAGACAGAATCATGCAGCAGTTTGCTACTCCTGCACAGGAAAATAATGTTATAGCTGAAGAAGAAACACCTGTACATCCGCTGGTATACCCTGGAGATGAGAAAGAAGCATCTGCTTATAAATGGATGTTTGCGGCAAGTATAGTTTTGTTCCTGTTATCAGGCTGGTTAAGCTTTCATTTTTATAACAAATGGCAGGAGGCTGAGCAGCGATTAGCGGGTGTTATTGCCTCAGAACAGCAGCTTGCACGCAATTTCAGGCAAACATCGCAACAATTTAAACAACAGGAAGAAACACTGGCTATCCTTCGGAACCCCGCTTATAAACAGGTACTTCTAAAAGGTGTAGCAGCACACCCGGAAGCTGAAATGAAAGTTTACTGGAATGCAGCGCAGCAAAAAGTATATGTGGATGCAGTAAGCTTGCCAGCACCGCCTACCGGCAAACAATACCAGTTATGGGCTCTTAAAGATGGCAAACCGATAGATGCCGGCATGATTGAAGTTTCAGATGACAAGGCAGGCATGCAACAGATGAAAAACATCGGTGCGGCCCAGGCCTTTGCTGTTACGTTAGAACCTACAGGCGGCAGCGCCTCGCCAACACTCGAGCAACTTACCGTTATGGGAAATATTGATTCCTGATGGTTTAAACTCTTTAAAGTCAAGTATAAAAGCCAATCTGTTTTAACCGGAGCGGCTTTTTCAGCTCTCTATTAAACCGGCAAAGCGGCACAAGTATGTAGAAGAAGGAAGTAACATAGGTAGTGCTACCTTACTGGTTGCCATACTTTAGAAGAAGTATAAAATTAAGCTAGCAAGTATAGATCAGCAGGAAATCAAATTAAAACTCTTACAGAATATCAATCTAATTTCATTCCGTTTGCTTAGGTGTTCCTGAATTTACGTTATTTGCTGAACGAAAAACCCATCTTGTAAATAACAGGCCGCAGGGTAACTATATTGGCAGGAAACGGGTAAAAACAACTTTTCTTAAAACAGAAAGCACATAATGGCTTCAGGACTTCTTGCTCTTTTAGATGACGTGTCTGCACTTGTAAAAGTTAGTGCGGCAAGCTTGGATGATGTTCCCACGCAGGTGGCAAAAACTTCAGGTAAAGTATCCGGTATTGTAATTGATGATACTGCCGTAACGCCTAAGTATGTAGTAGGACTTGATCCATCGCGCGAGCTTTCGATCATCTATCACATCGCCAAAAAATCATTGATCAATAAATTGCTTTTGCTAAGCCCGGCAGCTATTGTACTTGGTTTGTTTGCTCCGTGGGCAATCTCACCTATACTTATGCTGGGCGGTGCCTTCCTGTGTTTTGAAGGATATGAAAAGGTGCATTCGATGTTCAGTAAGCACCACACCGACGACAAGGGCAGCCCAACCACCGAAACCGAAACTATAACCCCCGAAGAACTGGAAAAGGAAAGAATAAAAGGAGCCGTGCGCACCGACCTGATCCTATCCGCAGAGATAGTTGCGATTACCTATGCTACCGTAGCAGACAAACCACTTGTTACGCAGATTGCCGTGATGCTGGCCGTTGCTATTTTTATTACGATAGCCGTTTATGGGTTTGTAGGTTTAATTGTGAAAGCCGATGATATAGGGCTGCACATGGCCAAAGAAAAACATCACCAGCAGGTAAGGAACATCGGGCACGGTATTGTTAAGTTCATGCCTCATTTTTTAAAGATACTCAGTTATGTTGGTACGGCAGCCATGTTATGGGTTGGAGCAGAGATCATTGCACATGGCATTCCTTTTACAGCGCATGCACTTCATGATTTAGAGGTATCTTTGGCTCATTTACCGGCACTTGCCTGGTTGGCAAAGGTTATCATCTGCGCCATCGGAGGCTTGATCTTGGGGGCAATAATTGAAAAGATCGTAGTGCTCGTACGCAAAGTCATCAAGAAGTAATCACACCTCTTAAATTCATGATCCGATTCCGGTAAACATAGCTAAGAGCAAATAATTCTAACATAAAAAGCCCGCTTATTATACTTAATAAGCGGGCTTTTTATGTTAGCAGATCAGAAGTGTTTCAAGCAGGTCAAAGCAGTCTTGCCATATTTCTTCTGTTCCATTCTACCCGCTTGTATTTGTAACGTATCAAACATTTACCTAAACAATGTAATTAACCTGCCCAACCTGAAAGTATAAGCTGTTGATGGATAAAATACTGGTAGTGCTTACCTATTTTCTGGCCATAGTAACCGTTTTACCACTATGGCGGCACGATGCCTGGTGGGTGCGCGGGCTTGACTTTCCCAGGTTTCAGTTTATGCTGGCTGCATTGTTTATGTTTGTAGCAGAGGCTATTGTGCTGGACTTTTCCCGCTTTGATTCCTGGTTGATGCTTGGTATTGCACTTGGCTCTTTCTGTTTCCATTGTGGTTGGATACTCCCCTACACCAGACTTTTCCCGGTTGAAGTAAAAACCGCCAAGCACAGAGAACCCGAAAACCTTATCCGCATTTTAACAGCTAATGTGCTTATGCCTAACCGCAATGCTGACGGCCTGCTGCACCTGGTTAAGAAACACCAACCCGATGTGCTGGTTGCCCTGGAAACAAACCTATGGTGGGAAGAACAACTGCGTGTGCTGGAAAACGAGTATAGGTATACAATAAAGTGCCCTTTAGAGAACAAGTATGGCATGCATGTCTATTCCAGGCTACAATTAGAGGATGCGGCCATACAATACTTGGTGGAGCCGGATGTTCCCTCGATGCATGCGTTAGTGGTACTGCGTTCTTCTAAAAAAGTACGGGTTCATTTTTTGCATCCTGCCCCACCAAGCCCCACCGAGAACTTAGCTTCTTCGGAGCGGGATGCAGAACTCCTGGTAGTTGCAAAAAGTGTTTCTGATGAGCTTTCACCGATTATAGTTACCGGCGATCTGAATGATGTTGCCTGGTCTTCGACAACACGCCTTTTCAGGAAAATAAGTGGTTTGCTGGACCCACGTATCGGGCGCGGTATGTTCAACACTTTCCATGCTGATATATTGATTGCACGCTGGCCGCTCGATCACCTCTTCCATAGCGAACATTTTACACTGGCCCATATTGAAAGGCTTCCATACTTCGGCTCAGACCACTTCCCTATGCTGGTAGAGCTGGAATATGACGAAACCCACGGAGCAGACCAGCAGGGACTACTGGCAGAGCAAGAAGACCACGAATGGGCTGAGCGTAAAATGGATGAACATGAAGTGGAAGAATCGGATGTGCATGAGCCTGGCAAACGAAAATTTTAACTATAAGCCTGTTGCCTGTAAGCTGCTGCTGCCTGGTTTTCTTTTATACTTTAGTTGGCTGACCTTTTACCTGATAAATCTTCAATCTCAAGAATCAATCTTAAAGACACACTAATGGAAAAACATACCAGTGACAACAAACCGAATGCACCCATCCAAAGTCCTTTTGCTCAGACATTCTTCCACGGCACAAAGGCTGAACTTAAGATAGGTGACTTTGTAGAAGTTGGTCTTAATTCAAACTATGGGCAACAGCGAAAAGCAAAGTATATCTATCTGACAGCCACTTTAGATGCTGCTATTTGGGGAGCTGAACTTGCATTAGGCGAAGGACGTGAAAGAATATACTTAGTAGAACCAACAGGCCCGATTGAAGATGATCCCAACTTAACTGACAAGAAATTTCCAGGTAATCCAACAAAATCATACCGCTCAAAACATCCATTTAAAGTTGTTGGTGAAATTACTATATGGCAGGGACACTCACCGGAACAAGTTAAAGCAATGAAAGACAGATTAGCAAAGCTTAATGAACAAGGTATTGAGGCAATAGAGGATTAAGCTGGCAAAATTGATAAAAAAAATGAACTGTTAAAATGGGCCTTACCTTACTCAGGAAAGTGCCTGTGGTGACGGGTTACTTGCTGGTTTGGATTTATCTTCCGGCAAAGGCACATACTCTAAGTTATCTGTAGGCGGTAGAAGTATTCTGCCGGCTTTCCAGTCTGCTTTGGCTTGTTCTATCCTGTCTTTCCTGGACGATACAAAATTCCACCAGATGTGCCTTTCCCCAAGCGGCTCGCCGCCGAGCAACATGAGCGTAGCGGGTTCTTTAGCAAGTATAACCGGGTCAGCATTCTTATTAAAAACCAGCATCTGCCCTACAGTATAAATACTCCCTGAAACTTCTATACTTCCTTTAGCCACATAAATTCCACGTTCGGTATGTTCTTTGGGCAGGGTTAAACGTGCACCTTTCTCTACTACCACATGCAGGTAAAACAACGGTGAATGGGTTTTAACGTCATTTCTTAAACCATAAGCATCACCAGCTATTAGTCGCATCCAGATGCCGGTATCGGTATAAACAGGTAGTTGCTCCGGTTTATAGTTGTTGAAGGCAGGAGCAACTTCTTCATCTTTCTCTGGCAGCGCCACCCATGTCTGGATCATCTCCAGGTTGCCGCCTGCCAACGATGCCGGGTCTTCGAAGCGTTCGGAGTGTGCAATGCCGCTGCCGGCTGTCATCCAGTTAACCTCTCCCGGACGAATGACCTGCTCCACTCCCAGGCTATCGCGGTGCGTAACCTGCCCGCCAAACAAGTAACTGACCGTCGACAAGCCAATATGCGGATGCGGCAGTACATCCATCGAATGGGTTAGTTCAGGCGCTACATGTACCGGGCCAGCATGATCCATAAATATAAAGGGACCTACCATACGGCGCAGGCGGAAAGGCAGGATCCGACGTACGTTCATGCCCGGTGCAAGTGCGGCCTGGCGTGCTTCAATAACTATATCCAGCATACTTGACTTATTATAAAGTTGATGTTCTATACTTCTATTTTACGTAAGCCGAAGCCTGATTCAGTTGCTCCATATCAGATGGCGTTAGTTTAACTTGAGTAGCTTCTGTAAATGCCTGCAGGTGCTTGCTTTTAGTGGCGCTGGCAATAGGCGCTGTTACAGCCGGGTTATTTACCAGCCATGCCAACGCTACTCCGGCCTGCGAGATCTGGTGTCTGGCGGCAACATCATCTAAAGCGGCAAGTATACGTTTTCCTCTTTCATCAAGGTATTTTTGTACGCCGCCTCCACGAACGCTTTTGTTCAGATCTGCTTCAGTTCTATACTTGCCCGTCAGGAAGCCGCTGGCCAACGAGTAATATGTGATCACGCCCAAACCTTCTTCTTTACAAATGGGTCCTATGCCTTCTTCAAATGCTTGTCGGGCATAAAGGTTATACTCTGGCTGAAAGACCTCATAGCGGGGCAGCCCCTGTTTTTTGCTTGCTTCCAGTGAGTTTCTTAACCGCTGTGGCGACAGGTTTGATGCGCCGATATACTTTACCTTACCTGACTCTATCAGCTTCTGGTAGGCACCCAGCGTTTCTTCTACAGGCGTATCATCATCATCCCAGTGGGTTAAGTATAAATCGATCTGCTCCACCTGCAATCTTTTTAAAGAATCCTCGGCTGCCTTTAAAATATGTTTTTCGGAAATGTCTTTATGCCCCTGCCCCATATCGGAGCCTACTTTGGTAATTATAGTTACATCGTTATAGTTACCGCGCTCTTTCATCCATTTACCGATGATCGTCTCTGATTCACCGCCTTGGTTACCCGGAGCCCAGCGCGAATAAGCATCAGCTGTATCGATGGTGTTAAAACCTAAACTTACAAATTCATCCAGCACCGCAAATGATTCTTTCTCATTCAGGGTCCAGCCAAATACGTTACCTCCCAACACAATGGGCGCTGTATATAGATCGGTATTGCCTAATCGTCTCTTTTCCATGCTAGCTTTGTTTTCGTGTGGTTAACTACGCTGAGTCAGGAATGTTTACGCAACTACCCGGCTTCAGATATCTGGCAAGTATAAACTGTTTTAGAAAAGATCAGGGACGTGAACGGTAGCCCAGGCCCAGGAGTGTGTGTAATGCAAGGTTAGGCACTTTAGCTACGCCACCACCTGCCAGCGGCATTTGCGCCCAGGCGGCAGTTATCTTGGCTTCCGGCCGTACAAACCAATGCTCCCCTATTTTTAACCGGGGCCCTACAGCTGCCTGCAGGCAAACGCCTGAAATGTGATAGCCACCTCCAAGCAAACTGCGCACAGGGTTAATTGCTTTGCCACGTATCCTGCCTTCGGGGTGAGCAATAACCATCCCCAGGCCTATCTTAAAAATGGCAGGTGAACTGGCTACAGAAAAGTCTCTGTTGATCATGGCCAGGTTATAGCCATGCGATACTTCAAAATGCTCGATCTCTGGGGGCGGGTTTTGCAGGTATAATTTATGGTGCACCAGCTCGGCACTCCATTGTCGGTAGCCCATGCGGTAAGCATAATAAGGCGCACCTCTCCAGGGGCGGGTCCGGTAGCGGGCTGTAAACTGAATGGGAGCTTCTCCGGGTTGCTCTATACGCAAGCGCATCGGCAGGCTCCAGGCGGTACCGGCAAATACTTCCGCTGTTAATTCTTGGGCATAAAGGGTGTGCTTGCTGCTTGCCAGTAGTAAGAGAAACAACAGGAAACTATACCGATATGCTTTACTCCTTCTCATCCGTTCAGTGAATTAAGGATGCAGGTGCCAGCTAAAATAACGGCCAAAGTATAAATGAGTTTATCCACTCACCTCAAGCAAAACACACTAATTACCAGACTGATAACTGTTAACTGCTAACTGTTAACTGTTAACTGAAACCTTATACTTTACTACGGCAGCAGGTGTTGGCTGCCTGATGGCCTGCATCGTTTTAGGATTCAGCAGCTCTATTTTACCAGCTTTGCGCAGCTGCTCACAGGCAGCAACATAGTTCTCGCGGATATAATTTGTGCCTGGGCTGTCGAGCTCATACATCTTTTCGATAGACTTATACTTGTACAGGTTTGCCTGGTTTGTAATGCGCTCCACCAGGTTTGGTATTGTAAACTCCGGCACTTGCTCGAACAGGGAAGTCTGGGGTTGCAGGAAATCATTGGCAATAAATAAAGGAACGTCATCTTCCTGCAGTATACTATAAGGCAGCATTGTTTCTTTAAAGCTTCGGTAGGCATGGCCGTCACGAGAGGCAAAGAGCAGGTAATGCTCCGGGTCTTCGGTATCGGGCAGGTTTATTTTAAAGAGTAGCGTTAAACACTCCTTTGCATGCAGCGCTTGTATAAAATGATCCAGGATAAACTGCTGCCGCTTGCTTTTCGCTTTCTCTTTGCGGCAATAGTTACTGATGACCTGCAGGCGCTCCCCGAATAACTCTGCCAACACAGGGCTTACTTTTTTACCGGCTACTGCCCGGGTTATAGTTTCAGGAGAGAGCAGCATGAACAGGTCTGACTGACCTGAACTGATAGCCTGCCCCAGTACCTGCTGCGCATAACTGCCCTGGAACGGATCCATGAAAACCAGGGAGCTGCAGCCAGACTCTAGCAGTTCAGTCATCAAGGCTTTATTTTCTGCAGTAGCCAGTGGCAAAGGCTGATGCACCAGCTCCTCGTAATAGGGTAACGCTTCTATACATTGACCTGCCTGCTCCAGTATAGCTTTGTTTTTATCATAAAAGAAGGTGTGTATGGCCTGGTTTAATTTTGGTTGTTTAAAGATACTTTTGTAAATATAAAAGTGGTGATGTGCCGGTAAGGGGGTATTATCTGCCAGTGCCTGTTCTTCCCCGGCATGCAGGTCGATCAGGAGCAGGTCAGGTTGGGCGTCTTCCTTCTTTTTACTTAAACGCAATGTGTTCCAGGCTTCGAAGTATTTACCGAAAACCTCCTGTTTTATCTCTGTAAAGCTGCGTTTTGCTGTAAAAAAAGCGTTAAATTCTGTGGCAGGCATAAATTAAAGCAAGCAATAAGCTATAGCACTATAGTTCGACTTTTAACGGGTAAAAAGCCGGTTTAACAGTATTGAAATGCACGCTATCAGGTAAGACACTCAGTATCAGTAATTTTAAAATCAGTTTTAGAAAAAGAAAGTACATCCGGCACATGCATCAAACTACAGTCCGCTAAATTACTTAGTTTATCATCATTAAAGCTAATTATATTAGTTTATTTCTACACAGCTATACTTGCCAAAAGAAACAAATTTGAACAGATGAAACTTCTGCCTGCTATTTTTGCTTTTGCTTAGCACTTACAACTATAAGAACTTACCCTACTTGCCAGTTTACCTCCCGCCCACACCAGCCTGTTTTAATCCGTTCGAAGAATCTCTGGAGCAGTACACTTTACCCGAAAAATTTACGTACCTGTTTAACTATACGCCGCACCCGCTCAGTTTACTGGCCGCACAAAAGTTACAGGAGCACCTAAATATACAGGAAGACTGGGAACACAACTTTGGCTTACAGGAAGCGCAAACAGGCGCCATTATCGGGAAGATGTTTGGGGTGCTGGTGGTGCAGACGGCAGCAAAAGAAGTAGGGTACCTGGCTGCATTTTCGGGGAAACTGGCAGGCAGTTACAACCATGCCCGGTTTGTACCACCCATTTTCGACAGCCTGACCGAAGGCAGCTTTCTTAATACCGGGATGCAGGAACTGACGCGCATAAACCAGCAGATACGTTTGCTGGAGGAAGTACAGACAGTAGAAAGCAGGGAGGAAATTGCGTGGCTGCAGGAAACCCGCAGATCGCATTCTGTTGCGCTACAGGGCAAACTCTTTGACCAGTACCAGTTCCTGAACAAGGCCGGGGAAGAAAAAAACCTGCGTACCCTGTTTACACATACCAACAGCAACAATCCTCCTGCCGGGGCCGGCGAATGTGCTGCTCCCAAGCTGCTGCAATATGCTTTTCAGCACCAATTAAAACCTCTGGCAATGGCTGAATTCTGGTGGGGCTTATCTCCTAAATCAGACTACTGGAAACATGGCCACTACTACCCTGCCTGCCAGGAAAAATGTGCGCCCATACTGGCACACATGCTGGAAGACGTTGTGATGGATGAAAGGCCGGTGTAAAGCCAGGTAAAGTAGCTTTCATACCTGATACTTCATAGCCTCAGGTATAAATTATAGTTTAGATAACTACTTCAGCATCAGCCAATGAAATAAAACTAGATAAATAACTAGTAACCGTACCTCAAAACCGAGGTAACTGCACAACAAGGCATTTTTATACTTGTACAATAGCTATAGTATGTTAAACTTTAGTTATAAGCTATGGCAAACGCAGTTGTATCTAAAAACTACCCGCTACACAAACTTAACCTGCATGTAGAAGAACGGAAAGGCAATGCGCCCGCTATTATATTTCTGCACGGAATTTCAATGTCGCGGGAGGTGTGGCAAAAGCAGCTGGAAAGCGAAGCACTAAGCAACTATCACCTGATCTCTGTAGAGCTGCCGGGTCATGGTACCTCCGACTGGTCTGATGAGCCGGAAACCCACTATACGCTGCCTGGCTACGCACAGCTGTTGCAGGAGCTAATACCAACGATTACCGATGAGAAGTATGTGGTGGCCGGCTACTCGCTTGGCGGAAATGTAGCCATAGAAGCTTTGCCGGGACTAAAGAACTGTATCGGGGTGCTGATTGTGAATACCGCCGTAGCCAACTCACCGGACGATATAGTAAGGGCTTTTAAAACTGATAAGGCGGACGTACTGAATACGATACTGAAAGAACAGGCCGACGACGGCGAACTTGATAAATATGCGACCTCATTTTTAGCTGTAAGAAACGGGCATATACCTACTACACTGGCCGACGACTATAAAAAAACAGACCCCAAAGCCAGAACGGTGCTGGCACAAAGTGTAGCCGTAAGCAACCATGCCGACGAAATAAAAATAATGCAGCAAGCCAAAGTGCCAATTGCGCTGATAACCGGCGAAGAAGACCAATTAGGAGAAAAAACTTACCTGCAAGACCTGGAAGTACCTAAGTGGACTGGTGACACCATTATGGTACCAGATGCCGGGCACATGCCGCAACTGGAGAACAGCGCTTATTTTGATCAAAAGCTGGTGGAGTTTGTAGAACACTGCCGCACACAAAGCGAGGCCAGGTAATTATACTTTATACTTTTCAGAATGTTCTGTTCCTGCAAGCGCCTTTTGCTCTTATGCCGTATTTCTTAAACTGCCCCTCTTTACTCAGATTTATACCTGTTAAACATTAGTGTTTACAACATCAGGTTCAGATTTAATTGCAATCTATTCCTATATTACTGCAACAATCAGAGCAGAAGGGAGTTAAGAACAAGTATGGAGCTTTACAGCGATAAACTTATCAGGGTACACTATGCTGCCGAGCAGAGCATTTTATATGCTGACTGGCAGGAACAAAGACCTTATAGTGCAGCTGAGGTTAAAACAGCTTTTATGGATGTTGTTTCTAGTGCAAGAGATCTTAACATCAAAAACTTAATGCTCAACTTCTCGGATAATACCCAGGACCTGACAGAAGAAGAATATAAAGCTGCACTGGCCCAGCTTGTGGTAGGACTGTTGCCAACAACGATCCGTAAAATTGCCTGCGTAGGAACCTCCAGTTCAGTGCGCGAAGATCGTATCCTAGCAGCATTCAACGAGATCAAAGAATCCATAAATCGCCCTCTTGAATTCAGTTTTTTCTCGAACAGAACGAAAGCGTTGCTCTGGCTTAAGAAGTAAAGTAAGTTTATACTCGCGATATCCCTCCTGCTTATCAGAATAACGAGCCCAAATCTGCCCTGTCTACAATTACCAGCATTTTATCTCAAGTATAATTTATAGTCTTTTTCATTTTGTAATACAGGAATATTGCACAGATTGCAACCTGGATAAGTATAAAGTGCGTTAAGTTTGCATTACAAAATAAACCTACTCAACAATTACAACTATATGCCTGCTCAGTTCCCGGTTCAGCCTGAAGAGTTTGATCGAGTTAAAGATCTGTCGGAATTTGATCTGGATTATGCCAGCCTTGAAAATAATTTTACAGACCTGTTAAAACTGGCGGCACAAGTGGCGGGCACAGAAATTTCGCTGCTTAACCTGATCGATGCTTATACCTTGTGGACAGTGGCTGGGCATGGTTTTCCGACGGGGCAGACGCCGCGCGAGAACAGCGTTTGCCAGTATACCATACTGGAGCCGGAACAGTTTGAGGTAAAAAACTTAATGCTGGATAGCCGCTTCAGGAATCTTCAGGGTGTAAAAGACGGGCCTCAACTACGCTATTATTTCGGCCTGCCGCTTAAAACCAGGAACGGGCAAAGTATAGGTTCGTTATGTGTTTTGGATACCTCTGAAAAAAACCTGACACAGGACAAGATCGG